>JBIKWX010000075.1:0-13773 GCA_044356095.1 Roseomonas sp. | reverse complement strand
CGGTGCGATAGGCGCCAAGCCGCACCAGATCCTTCACCTCATTATATGTGGAGAGCAAACGCTTGGCTTCCGACACCAATTGCCATTCATCTTCTTCCAAAACCCCCGGCATGCTGCGGGAGACGGAGCGCAGCACATCCACCGGCGGATAGCGCCCGGCCTCGGCAATCCCGCGGTCCAAAACCACATGCCCATCCAGAATGCCGCGCACAGCATCAGCCACGGGTTCATCATGATCATCGCCCTCCACCAGCACGGTGAAAAGCGCGGTGATGGCGCCCGGCGCATTATCCGGCCCCGGCCCGGCGCGTTCCAGCAAGCGCGGCAATTCAGTGAAGACCGAAGGCGGGTAGCCGCGCGTGGCGGGGGGTTCGCCCACCGCCAGGCCAATTTCGCGCAAGGCCAAGGCAAAGCGCGTCACGCTATCCATCAGCAGCAGCACCTGCCGGCCCTGATCGCGGAAATGCTCGGCGACGGTCATGGCGGCATAGGCGGCTTCGCGCCTGAGTGGCGCAGCGCTATCTGATGTGGCGCAGACAACAACGCTGCGGGCGAGCCGTTCCGGCCCCAGATCATCTTCGATGAATTCGCGCAATTCGCGCCCGCGTTCACCAACGAGCGCAAAGACAATCACATCCGCCGCCAAGCCGCCCGCCAGCATGGCCATCAGCGTTGATTTCCCAACGCCGGAAGCGGCGAAAAGCCCAAGCCTTTGCCCGCGCCGCACCGGCGTGAAAAGATCGAGCACGCGCACACCAAGCGGCAGCCGCACCCCAAGCCGAGAACGCTGCCCCGCCGCCGGCGCCGGCGCATGGGTTGGGCGTTGAATGGCGCCTGGTGCCGGCATGGGGCCGCCATCAAGCGGCCTGCCCATTGGGTCCAGCACGCGCCCAAGCCAGGCATCGGAAACGGGCAAGGCCGGGCGCGGCGCCAGCGTGGCGCGCATGCCGGAAGTCAGCCCTGTCAGCGGGCCAAGCGCAATCGCCTGCGCCTTGCCATCACGAAACCCAGCGATTTCCGCCATGACCGGCGCCCCGGTCGGCGGCGTGATCGCCACCCGATCCCCAATCGCCGCCAGCGGGCCAAAGCCTTCCAGTGTGATGGTCAGCCCGGTGATGGCATTGACGCGGCCATGGATGCGTTCGCGCGGCAGGGCGCCCAGGGCAGCGGCGGTGGCGTGGAAATCAGGCAGCATCAGCGCCTGATAGCACAGCGCGGGTAAAGAATTCAGCCCTGCCCCGGATAATAAAGCGCGACGGTATGCGTAGCCTCCGCGAAAATCAGCCAGCGTTCCACCAAAAGCCCGGCGACGGCGCTGGCTGCGGCCAACAGACCCAAGGCCATTGCCGTACTGCCGCCGATGATGATCGCAAGGCAGAACAGCAACGCCGGCAGCGCAAAGCCGAGTAGCAGTGCGATGCTGCGCAGCTTCGGCGCATGCACGCGGCCCACGCGAAACACCATCTCTCGCAACAGGTAATTTGCCTCCGTATGCGGGCTTTCCAGCGGGCGCACCTTGCCGATGAAGCCAAGCCCCGTGGCGCTTTCGCGCGTGCTGCCGGCCGGTGTGGCATCCACACTCGCCCAATAGGCGCGCTTGAACATCAGCGCCGCGAGGCCAAGCGCGGCTGCGACCAAGGCAGGGAAGAAACCACCACCCCAGAAGATGGCAAGCATGGCAAGCAGGGATGCGCCGGAGAAGCTCGCAAACAGCAAATAGCCCGGCGCCACCATGGGGTGATGCCATTCCTTGATCGGCTTCAAGGAGGCATAAATCATGCCCGTGCAATAAACCGTGATGGCCGCCCCCAAGGCTGAGAGCAAACCGGCCATTAGGATCAGGCGCGCCTCATCATGCGCGAGCGCGATCATGAATACCGTCGCTGGCAAAAAGGTGATTACCGCCGCGACACCTTCACGCGACAGCCAGGAAGATCGCCATTGGCTCAGCGCGCGCCAGGCGCGTTCCGGCCGGCCGAGATGCAGCAGCGATGAGCAGAGCCCCGCCGTGATCAGCGCAAGCGCGATGATGGCCGCGGTTGCACCGAAAAGGCTGCTCGCGGGCAGCAGGCCAAGCGGTTTCAGCACACCAAGCCAGAACAACAGCCCATAGCCCGCGCCGGACGCGACCGTGAAGAAAATGATGGAAGGGGCGGGTTTCATCGGGACAGCACCTTATCCATCCAACGCAGCAGCGGATTGGTGATTTGGCTTGGCAAGGGCCCGGCTTCCTTGGGCGCGGTCTTCACCTGGCTTGAAGCCTTGCGCGGCGGCAGATAGCGATTGACGGGCTGGTAGCCCATCTCCGGCATCAGCTCATACCCCGCGCGTTCGGCAACCAGCTTTGAGACATCGCTGTTTGGATCACCAAGATCACCAAAATGCCGCGCATTGGCCGGGCAGGTGGAAACGCAGGCCGGCACGCGGCGGTCTTCCGGGATTGTTTCATTATAGATGCGATCAACGCAGAGCGTGCATTTCTTCATGACACCCTGGTCTTCATCCAATTCACGCGCACCATAAGGGCAGGCCCAGGCGCAAAGCTGGCAGCCGATGCACATATCCGTATTGACCAGCACAATGCCATCTTCCGCGCGCTTATAGGATGCGCCGGTGGGGCAGACGGTCACGCAGGCCGGCGTTTCGCAATGGAGGCACGACCGCGGGAAATGCACCGTGCGGCCTTCATCGCCATCACCCGCTTCATAGGCATGCACGCGGTTGAACCACACGCCTTCCTGCGCGGCAGAGTAAGGGTGCTGATCCGGCAAGGGCGCCATATGGCCGCTCGTGTTCCATTCCTTGCAATTCGTTGCACAGGCATGGCAGCCGACACAGGTATCAAGATCAATGACAAGGCCAAGCTTTTTGGCGCCCGGCGCGGGTGAGGGCAGGGATGTCATGGCTTTTGCTCTCCTGCATTGAAGCGCAGAATCTTGGGCGGTTCGGGCATATTGGGGGGCGGCGTCAGCGCGCTTGGATGGGGTGCCGTGATGCCTTCCTCACCGGGGGCGCATTTCTTGATATTGACGCGCAGATCATACCAGGCGGCCTGACCGGTAATGGGATCGGCATTGGCCAGACGCGGGCCGGTTTGCGCGGGCAGCCATTCGCTGATGACGTGGTTCAGCAAAAAGCCGCGCTCGGCTTCCGCCGCATCGGGGCTCAACATCCAGGCGCCGGCGCGTTTACCGATCGCGTTCCAGGTCCAAACCGTGTCGGGGTTCACGCCTTCCATCAGTGTCACCTGCCCCTTCACGCGGCCATTGCGGCTTTCAACCCATACCCAATCATCCTGCGCAATGCCCATGGCTTCGCCCTTGGCGCGGCTCATATACAGGCGATTGGCGCCGTGGATTTGCCGGAGCCAGGCATTCATTGAGCCCCAGGAATGATACATTGCCATGGGGCGCTGCGTGACGGCCGAGAAAGGAAAGCCTGAGACATCATGCGCTTCCTGTTCCAGCGGCGCATACCAAATGGGCAGCGGGTCGCAATAGGTGCGCACGCGTTCACGCAGCGCTTCCGGTGGTTGCTTCGCGCCATGGCCTTCCGCAGCCAGGCGGAATTTCTGCAAGGGCTCAGACCAGATTTGCAAAACGATCTGATCAGACTTGCCGATCAGCCCCATCGCCTTGGCGTTTTCCAGATAGAGCTTGTTGGAATGCTTGAAGTAGCTTTCCTCGGCAGAAAAATCATGCCGCCAGAAGCAGCCGTTTTCGATATAGCGCTGCAATTGATCGGGGTTGGGCTTGCCGACACCCTTCGCGCTGCCATCCTCACCACGCCAGCCGGCCAGCGGGCCAACACCCGGCATGCGTTCATGGTTGACGATATAATCCGCGTAATCCTTGAAGCGCGCGCTGCCATCTTCCTTGGTGAAGGCGGGCAGGCCAAGCCGCGCGCCCAATTCAATCAGCACATCCTGGAAGGGCCGCACATCACGATCCGGTTTCAATACCGGCTGGCGAATGGCATCGCCCGGCCCGTGAGAAGACCCAATCGGGCGATCCAGAATGGAAATGCAATCCCAGCGTTCTAGATAGGTCGTGTCCGGCAGGATCAGATCCGCATAGGGCACGGTTTCGCTGAAAAACGCATCGGAATAGATCACGGTGGGGATGACGTAGTCGCCGGACGCATCCTTGGCCGTGAGGCATTCAATGGTTTCCAGCGGGTTCATCGCGCTGTTCCAGGCCATATTCGCCATGAACATGAACAGCACATCAATCCTGTACGGGTCGCCCTTTGCGGCATTGCCGATCACGGTATGCATCATGCCATGCAGACCAAGCGGCGCTTCCCAGGAGAATGAATGGTCAATGCGAATGGGCGAGCCATCATCATTCACCAGCAAATCATCCGGCCCATGGGTGAAGGACAGGATATTGCCGGCAAGCGGCGTATTGGGCTTGGAATTCTTGCCCGCGGGGCCGGGGCCAGGCGGGATGGGCCGCGGGAAAGGCGCCTTGTAGCGCCAGGAACCAGGCGTATCTATCGCACCCAGCAACATTTGCAGAATATGCAGCGCGCGGCAGGTATGAAAGCCATTGGAATGCGCGCTGATGCCGCGCATGGCATGGAGCGCCACCGGGCGGCCGACCATCTTTTCATGCCGACGGCCAAGCGTATCCGTCCAGGGTTGATCAAGCGTGATGGTCTGGTTGAAGGCGACATCGGCCATCTCTGCTGCGATGCGGCGAATGCGTTCCGCATCCAAGCCGCAGCGTTCCGCGACCGCTTCCGGCGCGTATTCAGCGCCCAGATAGCGTTCTGCCATCAAGTGAAATACCGGGCGCGCCGCGCGGCCATCAGGCAGGGTGAAATCACCGACCAGCACGGGGGAAAGATCAGCGGCGGCGGCATCCATCGCACCACGAGCACGATCCCAGGCTTGCGGCTTGCCATCGGCGTCTCGGACAAAGAGCCCATCATCTGCGCCGCCCGGATTGCGCACCACCAGCCAATGCGCATTGGTATGGCGCACCAGGAATTCCGCATCCACCCAATCATGGCGCAGCAATTCATGGATCAGCGCCATGACGAAAAGCCCATCCGTGCCGGGGCGAATACCCACCCATTCATCGGCCACGGCGGAATAGCCGGTACGCACGGGATTGACGGACACCACCTTCGCATTGCGCTTTTTCAGCGCAGCCAGGCCGGTTTTGATTGGGTTGGAATCATGATCCTCGGCAACGCCCAGGATCAGCAGGTATTTCGCGCGTTCCCAATCAGGCTCACCAAATTCCCAGAAGGAACCGCCAATGGTGTAAAGCCCGCCGGCCGCCATATTGACGGAACAAAAACCGCCATGCGCGGCGAAATTGGGCGTGCCGAATTGCGCGGCCCAAAACCCGGTCAGCGATTGGGATTGGTCGCGGCCAGTGAAGAAAGCCAGGCGCTTTGGGTCTGTTTCACGCACCTTCTTCAGCGCATTGGTGGCGATCTCCATCGCCTCATCCCAGGAAATCTCGGCATAGTCGCCAGAACCGCGCGGCCCGATCCGCTTCAAGGGCGCTTGCAGGCGGGCAGGGCTATATTGCGTCATGATGCCGGCGCTGCCCTTGCCGCAGAGCACGCCCTTATTCACCGGATGATCAGGATTGCCTTCAATGTAGCGCACCCGCCCATCCTTCAGATGCACACGAATGCCGCAGCGACAGGCGCACATATAGCAGGTTGTGGTTTTCACCTCATCGCCGATCGGCGCCGAATAGGCGATCCGGTCCGTGGTGCTCCCGTCTGGCATCAGCCGATCCTCCAAGTCTTCCGGGAACAAGTAGCGCATGGCAGGGCGGCCCTGCAAAGGGGGGAGGGCGGCTTTGACGCGGCCGGCACCGCCGCTTAGCGTTTGGCGAAATACCCGGAGACCGGCCATGAAACTGCCAACGCATGGGCGCTATCAGCATAGCGCCATCCCCCATCGCCCGACCTATGAATGGCCCAATGGGGCGCGACTCGCGGTGGTGCTGTGCAACAATATCGAAGCCTTTGCCTTTCGTGCCGGGCTTGGCAGTGACAGCACCGGCGCCGCCGCGCCGCAATCCCAGCGCAATTACGCCTGGCGCGATTACGGCAATCGCGTTGGGCTTTGGAACATGCTGGCGATGTTTGATGAATATGGCCTGCCTTGCGCGCATAATGTGAATGGGCTGGTGCTGGATACCTGCCCTGAAATCGCGCCGGCCTTGATGAAGCGCGGCGATGAATTCATCGGCCATGGGCGGACCAATGCCGAACGCCAGGATATTTTGTTTGAGGATGATGAACGCCGGCTGATTGCCGAAAGCCGCGACGCTATCATTCGCCATACCGGCAAGGCACCGGATGGCTGGCTTGGCCCTTACATCACGCAATCCGCCACAACGCTTGATCTGCTGAAGGAAGAAGGGTTCAGCTATGTCATGGATTGGCCGGCGGATGACCAACCCTTCTGGATGACGACGCGCGCCGGGCCGATGCTTTCCGTGCCTTACTCTGTCGAATTGAATGACAGCCCCGTGGCGATCTTCCGCCAGCAGGCGGCGCGGGATTTCGCCGATATGGTGGTGGATCAGTTTGATGAAATGCTGGACCGATCGCGCGATATGCCTTTGGTCTGTTCCATCGTGCTGCACCCTTTCATCATCGGTCAGCCCTTCCGTCTGCGCCCCTTCCGCCGCGCCATGCAGCATATTTTGACGCAGCGAGATAAGATTTGGCTGGCGCGTCCCGGAGAGGTCGCGCGCCATGCCGCCAGCCTGCCCAAGGGCATTGTCCCGGGATCGGAGCTGCTGCCATGAACCGCCAATTGCCGCAGTGGCGTTCACTGCTTTACGTGCCGGCCAGCGAAGAGCGCTTTGTCGCCAAGGCGCATGAACGCGGCGCGGATGCGATTATTCTCGATCTGGAAGATGGCGTGGCGCCGGATGCCAAGGCGCGTGCTCGGGCCGGGCTGGCGGCTTCGGCAGCCAGCGCACGGCAGAATGGCGCGGATATTGTGGTGCGCATCAATCGCCCGCTCCGCATGGCGGCCGAGGATATCGCCGCTGCCGCTGCGGCCGGTGCCGATGGGCTGATCTGCACCAAGATGATGGGGGCGGATCATGTGCGCTTGTTGTCAGAACTCGCCGCTGAATCGGAAATAGCGGCGGGGCGCCCGCTGGGGTCGCTGCGCTTCATTGTGTTGATCGAAGATGCTGCAGCCTTGCGCCATGCGGATGCGATTGCGGGGGCTGATCCACGCATTGTGGCCTTGGGTGTGGGTGGTGAGGATTTGGCGACTGATCTGGGCGCCGAGCCCACACCGGATGCCTTGGATTTGCCGAAGCGCCTTGGGCTGATCGCCGCGCGTGGCGCGGGGATTTTGCCGCTGGGCTTCATCGGCACAGTCGCGGGGTTGAAGGATCTGGATGGTTATCGCGCCATGCTGCGCCGGTCTCGGGCGATTGGTTTTGCTTGTGCGTCTTGCGTGCATCCTTCTCAGGTTGCGATCATCAACGAAGAATATGGCGCGCGGCCTGAGGAGGTTGCGCGCGCCAAGCGTTTGGTTGCTGCCTTTGATGCCGCGCTGGCGGAAGGCAAGGGCGCGGTCGCTTTTGAAGGCGATATGATTGACAAGCCGATTGTGGAGCGCGCGAAGAAACTGATCGCGCGTTCCAAAGTGTGATCCATGTTGATGGATCACACTTTAGTTTTTTTGAGCGGCTGATTCACCGCTCCGGCCTTCAGCCTCCGCGGATCAGGCGCTAGACCACCGCCGTCATCCCGCCATCCACATACAGCAAATGGCCGTGCACGAAGTCTGACGCTGGCGCGGCGAGGAAGACGGTCGCGCCTACCAGTTCTTCCACCTTGCCCCAGCGCCCGGCGGGGACGCGTTTGCAGAGCCAATCGCTGAAATCAGCGTTTTGCACGAGTGCGCTGGTGAGTTCGGTGGCGTAATAGCCGGGGGCGACGCCGTTCACATTGACGCCGTGTTTTGCCCATTCGGCACAGAGGGTGCGGGTCAGCATGCGGAGCGCGCCTTTGCTGGCGGCGTAGGGTGCGATGGTGGGTCGGCCCAATTCGCTCTGCACGGAGCAGATGGTGATGATTTTGCCCGCGCCGCGGAGGACCATGCGTTTGCCGGCGGCTTGGCAGCAATACCAGACGCCGTCGAGGTTGGTGCCGAGCACTTCGCGCCAGGTTTCGGGTGGCATTTCGGTGGCAGGGGCACGGCGCATGATGCCGGCATTGGCGACGAGGATATGGATTGGCCCGATGGTGCTTTCCATTTCCGTGAAGGCGTTTTCGACTTCTTTGGGATCGGTCACGTCAAAGGCGCGGGTGATGGTTTCGATGCCTGCGTCTTGAAGTTTCTTGTGAGCGTTGTTGAGTCTTTCCGGATCGCGCCCATTGATGATAACGCGCGCCCCCGCCTCTGCGAGCCCTTTTGCGAGTGCAAACCCAATCCCCTGGCTGGACCCTGTCACCAGCGCAATTTTCCCAGTCAGGTCGAAAAGCTGCATTATGTCGTTTCCTGTTCGTCTTGACAGGGTCCAGGATAACACAGCTTGCTTTTGCTCGCAGCCACCTCGGCGGGGGTTCTCGGGTGGCGCTCTTTTTTCTTTTGATGTGAATAAACCCGCGTCTAAGGCAGTGCTTCAAGTGTCGGCATGGTCCAGCGCCCTTCAATGATCTCGGCGCGCGGGCGATAGAGCCGCAACACGGCATTCCAGGGGCTTGGCACGGGCAGGCAATTCGGCGTCGCGTCAGTGCAGCCGCCGAATTGCACGACAACCGAACCATCGGCGCCGCGCCGCGCGGTAACATTATTGACGGATACGGTGTTGCGTGGATTGGGCACCATGAAGCCCCGTTCGTCATACATGGTGATAGACCAGAAACCATCCACCGGCACATCGGTGAGGCGCATGCGCCAGCTGCGGCCGGGCTCGGGTGGCAAGATGGGCAAATAGATGGCCGCATGGGGCGGATTGCCGCCCCAGCCTGCGGCAGTAGCCACCAGGCGCGCCACCGGTTCAACCTGACCGCGCGCACCGAAGCCATTCTTGAATTCGGCGAAGGGTACCAGCGCGCTCAATGCCTTGCGCAGCGCCTCTTGAGAGGCAGTGTCCCATTTCGGCGCCTGCCACACACCGGGTCCGCCTGGCTGGTCCAGCCGTAAGCCATCCTGGGCGGCGCGGGCTGCTGCAACATCGGCGGGGTCATTTGGGTTCAGGAAGGTGCGCACGGCCAGGGCCAGATAGCGTGTGCCGATTTCGGCGCGCGTGAACCGATGCTTGCCCGGCGCATAGAAGACCGCAGGGTTGTAGTGGTCATGGTCAATCAGCAGCAGCGACATGAAACGCGCGCCCGTATTGGGCAATTCCACCGTGACCGGCCCTGCATCAAGGTCGAGGATCGCCAGGGAATAGAGCGTATCGCGATTCATGCGAACGATATCCTGCTTGTCCAGCGGCGTGACATCGCGCAGATGGAAAAACCGCCCAAGCGCGCCCTGCGCAACATAGGTGGCGAAATAGAGATCATTTTCCGCGCGGGCAAAATTTTCTACCGTCACGCGCTGTGGCGCTTGAGCCTGCGCTTGCAAGGGCAGAGCAAGCGCAAGGCAGATCAGCAGCAGGTGCAAAAGGCGATCCATGTACAGTGTCTCCCCATCATCCCGACCCAATGCCGCCGCGCGACATTATCCCTGGCCGAGAAAGCCGCTATGTTCGATGTCTAGAAGTAACCCGCTCATTCAGGATTGACCCATGTCAAATACTGCCTATGCCAATCTGAAATCGCGCTTTGGGCGCATCGCCGCGCTGAATGAAGCGGCTGGCATGCTGCATTGGGATGCGAGTGCGATGATGCCGCCGGGCGGCGGTGCCGCGCGGGGCGAGCAATTGGCCACCCTGGCTGGCCTCGCGCATGAATTGCTGACCGCGCCGGCGGTTGCGGAAGATCTGGCGGTTGCCGAGGCAGCGGGCGAATGGGATAGCGCGAACCTTGCCCTGATGCGCCGCGCCCATGCGCGCGCCACGGCCTTGCCGACCAGCCTGGTGGAAGCATCCACCCGCGCCAATTCGGCCTGCGAGAAAATCTGGCGGGATGCCAAAGCGCGTGCCGATTTCGCCATGGTGCGCCCGGCGCTCACGGAAGTTGTCGCCCTGCAACGCGAAACCGCCGCAGCGCTTTCAGCCGCACTTGGCATAGCGCCTTATGATGCGCTGATGGATGGCTACCAGCGCGGCGTCACGGCCGCGGATGTGGAACCCGTCTTCGCAGCCTATGAGGCGTTTTTGGCCGAAGCCCTGCCGCGCGCTGAGGAAATCCAGGCCAGGCGCGGTGCGGCCCTTTCGCTGACGGGCACATTTCCCGTGGCGGCGCAAAAGGCGCTGTGCCAGGCGCTCTCGGCGCGCATTGGCTTGGAATATGATCACGCGCGGCTGGATGAATCGCTGCATCCCTTTTGTGGCGGCACGCCCAGCGATGTGCGCATCACGACCTTTTATGATGAGCGCGATGTCGCCAAGGCGCTGCTTGGCGTACTGCATGAAACTGGGCACGCACTTTATGAACGCGGCTTGCCGGCGGGTTTTGCGCGCCAGCCGGTCGGTGAAGCGGCGGGCATGGCGGCGCATGAAAGCCAATCGTTGATTGTTGAAATGCAGGCCTGCCGTTCGGATGCGTTTTTGCGTTTTCTGGGCGGCGAATTGCGCACGCGTTTCGGTTGTGATGTGGCGATGGTCGCACCCGAAAATCTTGCGCGGCTTTGGCGGCGCGTATCGCGGGGGTTCATTCGTGTGGATGCGGATGAAATCACCTATCCCGCCCATGTCATTCTGCGCTTCAGGCTTGAAAAGGCGATGATCGAAGGCGCGCTTTCAGTCGCGGATTTGCCCGGAGCGTGGAACGAGGGGTTGGAGAAGCTTCTCGGCATTCGCCCGCCCAATGATGCCAAGGGGTGCTTGCAGGATATCCATTGGCATGACGGCGCCTTTGGCTATTTCCCATCCTATACTTTGGGCGCAATGGCGGCGGCGCAATTGATGAAGGCAGCGCGTGCGGCGGAACCAGGTTTGGATGCTGCGTTGGCAGAGGGCGATATGGCGCCGCTGCTCGGCTGGCTACGCACCAATGTGCATGGCAAGGGATCGCTGCTCGGCTTTCAGGATTTGTTGCGCGCGGCAACCGGCAAGACATTGGACCCAAGTGATTTCATGGATCATTTGCGGGCGCGGTATTTGGTGAATTAAGCGCGCCGGCGTTACGCAATTTCCCGCAGCATCTTGGCGCGCATGGCGCGGGCAAAATCGCGCCGCGTTTCAGCGACCATCACAAAGGCGCCCGGCCCGCCCATCACATTGCGTTCATAATGCACATGCAGCGGTTCATTGCCGCGCGTTACCGGCGCGATTTCAATGGCGAGACCATTGATGGTGATGCCCTGCGCCACCGCCGCATCCCGCGCATCGGGCGCGAGGATATTGGAACGCATATCCGGCCCATCACCGGCCACATCAATCACACGTTCATTCGCGCGGAAAGGTGCCGCGGCAATCAAGGCAGCCGCATGGGCAATCGCATCCCCAATCGCATTATAGCTTTGCCGTGATCGCGGCGCGGCCAGCACGGCATCGGCGAAAACCTGGGCCGAGGCCGCATCACCCACGCGATGCCAATCCACCACCAGCGCCGCACCACCAGGGTTGCCCCATTCGGTCATCGCAATCGCGATGGCGCGGCGCGGATTGGCCGCAATGGCAGCAAGTACCGCAGGGTGAATGATGGATTCGGCAATGCCTTCGCGTTGCAGGCGAAACTCATCCGCATCAATGGAGCCAGACGCATCCATTGCCAGCACCAGCAGCAAATCCACTTCGGGTGCGGCTTGCGCCTGCGCGGTTGCACCGATCAGCGCTGGCGCGAAAAGCACACCACGGCGTGGCCATTTCAGCATCAACGAGCCCTTCCCAATAGCCGCCGCGCGCGTTCTACCACGGGAAGGTCAATCATCGCACCTTCAAAAGCGACCGCGCCCTTGCCTTCCGCCAAGGCCACGTCAAACGCCGCAATCAGCCGGCGCGCACGTTCCACTTCCACCGGTGCTGGCCCGTATTCCTCATTCACCACGGCCACCTGCGCGGGATGAATACAGGCAGCACAACCGAAGCCCAGCGCGCGTGACCGCCGGAGCGACGCACGATAGGCATCAAGATCGGAAAAATCCGCGAAGACGCCAATGGAGCCCAGCGGCAGGATACGCGCCGCGCGCGCTGCCGCCACCGCCATCATGCCATAGACATAAAGCGAATCAGCGCCCGGCACGGCTTCCAATTCGGTGGAAAGGTCTTCCGAGCCGACGCCGAGTGCCGCCATGCGCGGATCAGCCATGGCAATCGCATGCAAGGCGGGCAAGGCATCGGGCGTTTCCACCACGCCAATGAAGCGCGTATGGCCAACCCGCATGCCAAGCGCTGCTTCGCGCGCTGCCACCACTTCCGACAAAAGCCTGATATGTTCCGGCCCCATGACCTTGGGCAGCATCAGCGCGGATACTTCCGGCATGATCGCCGCCGCAATATCCGGCACGGCCAATTCCAATGGCCGATTGATGCGCACACAGATTTCCTGCCCATGCGCGGCAATGGTCTTGGCGGCCCCCGGCAACGCCGCGCGCGCAGCGTCTTTCTCACTCGGCGGGATGGAATCTTCCAGATCAAGAATGATCACATCCGCGCCGCGCGTATGCGCCTTGGCGACAAAGCGCTCCGCCACCGCCGGGATGAACAGCAGGGATCGCCAGCTATTCGGGTTCGATGTCGGCATCAGGAAAATGCCGCTTCCAGCTTGGCGCAGAGGTAGCCATCCTTATCCGCCGCCCAGCATTCCATCTTGCCATCCGCCTGCGCCGCGCCGCAGAGCGTGACAGTATCCCCCACCCAAAGCGGCCGCGCGAGCCGCGCCGTGAAGCCAATCAGCCGCCCGGTTGCGCGCTTCAACGCCGCATCCAGAATCAACTGCATGGTCAGGCCGCCATTCTGCACGGTTGCCTGATAGCCTTCCTCATCCCGCGCATAATCCGCATCGTAATGGATGCGATGCGCATTCCAGGTGACCGAGGAATAGCGAAACACCAAAGGCGAAGACAGCAAGACCTTATCCGACCAGGCGGCACCCTCTGGCGCTGGCACGGGCGGCGTTGCGGTGGTTTTCTGACCCGGAGGCGTCGCCTCGCGATACATCGCATCAAATTCCTCAACGGCAATGACTTGCCCGCGGCTTTCGATGGTGTGGCGCATGGTCAGCACCGCCATGCGGCCCGTGCGGCCATGCTTTGGCACAATCGCCGCGACCTCGGCCTTTTTGATCGCGGGTTCCCCGACAATAAGGTTACCATTGATGGTCACACGCCGCCCGGCGCCCATGCGGCGGGGCAGCGGAATCGGCGGCAGGAAGACGCCCTTATTCGGGTGGCCATCCGGGCCGATATCGGATTGCTTGGCGATATCGGGAAAGAACATGCTGAACCAATGCGGCGGCAGCGCCATGCCCTGCGTGATGCTGGCCGGGTCCATATCCAGCATGCCGGCAATGCGGCGCGCGGATGAAAGTCCGATTTCATCTTCCACAATACGCGTCCGCCCTACCCAAGGGGCAAGCGCGGCAATCGCCGCATCAAATTCAGCATCGGTCATGGCATTGCATCCCAACATAAACGTGTCAGCCGCCCAGCGGTGGCGAAGGCAGCGGTAAAGCCCGGCATGCCATCCGGCAAGGTCTCTGGCACCACCCCGACCG
>JBIKWX010000074.1:0-13862 GCA_044356095.1 Roseomonas sp. | reverse complement strand
CGTTTTGGTCCAGAAATTGATCTCCATCGTCTCGACATAGGATTCGAGCCAATTGGCGATCTTGTCCTTCGGGATATATTTCGGCCAGGTCTTCGGGAAAGAGAGAAACGGAAAGTGATTGCTATGCACCTGGTTATGCAGCTTGAGGCCATGGTAGCGCAGCCGCCAATTATCGCCGACCCGCGCCATGCGATCCACAATGAGGGCTTCGATATTGAGCGCGCCCAGCCAGGCGGCGGCAGTGATGCCGGCATGCCCGCCACCCACAATCAGCACTGCCGGATCGCGCCCCTCAAAACGCGCGGCCTCGCGCCGCTTATCCAGCCAATTCGGGCCGTTGAATTCGCGTTCAAAAGCCGGTTCTTCACGCGCTTCACGCATAGAATCCACATCAAAGCCGCGCAGCCTATCAAGGGCGGTGGTCAGTACCCAAGCCACCGGCGCATCGCCTGATGCTTCCGCGCGCTTGAGCCGCAGCAGCGCCGCACCGGTGCCGATCTTCGTTTCAAACCGCAAAATCGCTTCAATCGTGTCCTCACCGGCACGTTCCACAAAGCGCGGCGCGGCGCGGTCCTCATCAATCGCGAAATCGCGCGCACCGGCTTCCTCCACGGCGGCCAGCAGCGCCTCCACCAGCGCCCCCTGACCGCTCACGGTCCGGATGCGCCGGCCCAGCGCCACGATATCGCGCCAATGGCTGTCAGCGCGGAACAACGCGCCAAGCGCCGCCTTGTCGCCCGCCGCCAGCGCCGCATTGAAGCGCTTCAGCCAGGCTTCGATGATATGGCCAATGCCTTGTTCCGAAATGACGAGCATCTGCTTCTGCCTTCAACCTTCTGCGCCGGTCGGGGCGCCACATATTCCCCAATCCTAAGCCCGCCGGCGCAGCGCCGCAAATCCCGCCCTGGGGCGGATTTCATCGCCGGGCGAATGCGCCTATCCTGCCTGCCGAAAATGGAGAAACGCTCATGAATGCTTCCCTTGCGGGCAAGGTCGCGCTGGTTACGGGTGCGGGCAAA
This sequence comes from Roseomonas sp., assembly GCA_044356095.1. GTDB lineage: Bacteria > Pseudomonadota > Alphaproteobacteria > Acetobacterales > Acetobacteraceae > Neoroseomonas. The sequence continues at coordinate 12,843 of JBIKWX010000074.1, read as the reverse complement.
AATATCGGTCGCGCCATCGCGCTCCGGCTCGCTGCCGATGGCGCTGCCATTGTGGTGAATGGCCGATCGGATGAAGCCGCCATCAAGGCCGTGGCGGATGAAATCACGGCCAGCGGCGGCCGCGCCATGGCCTATCGCGCCGATATCTCAAAGCCCGAGGAAGTGGCCGCCATGGCGGCTGCTGTGGCCACCCAAATGGGCGGCGTGGATATTCTGGTGACGAATGCGGGGCTGCGCCGCCAAACGAGCTTCCTGGATATGTCCTTCGCGGAATGGCGAGAAATTCTCTCGGTCGCGCTGGATGGTGCCTTCATTGTCACGCAAGCCTTCGTGCCGCAGATGATTGCCCGCGGGGGCGGTTCGATCATCGGGCTATCAGGGATCTCCACCCATGTCGGCACGCCCAATCGGGCGCATGTCTCGGCTTCAAAGGCAGGGCTTGAAGGCTTGATGCGCGCGCTTGCGGTGGAATTGGCGCCCAAGGGCATTCGCGCCAATAGCGTGGCCCCCGGTGCGGTGGATACGGTACGCGGCGCCTCGGCTGGCGCCATGCCGAGCACCCTGGCAGATAATGGCATTCCCATGCGCCGCCGCGCGAGTGTTGCCGAAATCGCCGATGTTGTGCGCCTGCTGGCAGGGCCAGAGGGTGGCTTCATTACCGGCCAGACCCTGCATGTGAATGGCGGGGCCTTCCTGACCTGAAACGGCGCGATCTACCCCGGCAGCATCTTGCCGGGGTTCATCAGGCTATCGGGGTCAATCGCGCCCTTGATCGCGCGCATGACATCAAGCGCCACCGGGTCTTTCAGCGATGCCATGGCGTGGCGCTTGGATTGGCCAATGCCATGTTCGGCGCTGAAGCTGCCGCCCATCTCGACCGCGATGGCATTGACCAGAGATTCCAACCCCGCCGCACGAGACACCCAATCCTTGTAGTCCATGCCCTTGGGCGCGCCCATGCCCAGATGGATATTGCCATCCCCGGCATGGCCGATCATGAACAACTCGCCTTCCGGCCAATTCGCGACCAATTCCGCCTCGACCCGCGCGAGGAAGCGCGGCACGGCTGAAACCGGCACGGCGGTATCGGTGCCGACATAAGGCCCATTGCGGCGCTGGCAATCCGGATAATCTTCCCGAATGCGCCAAAAGCCGGCGCGCTGATCCTCATTGGCGGCAAGCACGGCATCGGTACAATCGCCGGCTTCGGCTGCCTCCGCCAAGGTATCTTCCAGCATTTCCTTGAGCGGCACGGCGGGATGCGCGGCGGCGATTTCCACCATGACATACCACGGGCTTTCGAGTGCCATCGGCATGCGTGTGCGCAGCCCGTAGCGTTCCACCACCTGCATGCATTCCTTGCGGATCAATTCAAAGGCGATCACATCCGCGCCCGATTCCAACATGCGCGACAAAAGCGACAGCGCCGCATCGGGCGATGGCACGGCAACAAAGGCGGTCTCCACGCGCTTCAAGGCGGGCACCAGGCGCAAAGCGGCAGCCGTGATGATGCCAAGCGTGCCTTCGCCCCCCAAAAACAAATGGCGCAGCGCATAACCGCTATTATCCTTGCGCACTCGGCGCAGATCATTCAGTACGCGCCCATCCGGCAGCACCACTTCCAGGCCCAGCACCAGATCGCGCGCATTGCCCCAGCGAATGGTGCGAATGCCGCCCGCATTGGTGGAAAGCGCGCCCCCAACCATGGCCGAGCCCTGCGCGCCCCAGGAAAGCGGGAAAAGCCGCCCTGCTGCTGCGGCGGCTTCCTGCACATTCTGGATGATGCAGCCCGCTTCCGCGACCAGCGAAAAATCCTTCGCATCCACATCCCGGATGCGGTTGAGCCTCTCAAGGCTCATGACCACCGCAGGCGGGCCGTTATCCTGCACCACCGCCCCACCACAAAGACCGGTGCGCCCGCCAGCCGGCACAATGGCCAGCCCCGCCGCAGCGCAGGCGCGGATAGCGGCTGAAACCTCCTCTACCGAGCCCGGGCGCAGCACGGCGCGCGGCGTGCCACGATAGGTTCCGCGCCAATCCACCGCGTAAGGGGCGATATCGGCATCCTCAATGAGGCAATTCTTCGGCCCCACAATGGGGGCGAGCAATTCGGCTGCGTTCATGGGGGAATACTTCCCCTGTTATGCGCCACGGTCAAACCGGCTTTTGTTTGGTCGCATTTTCCGAGTCGCCAAGCGGTTCCGCTTGGCTTGAAAATGCTTGACTTGACGCCCGTTCCCCAGGGCTTCAAGCAAAGGGCAGAAGCCGGAAAGGGATAGGACATGGCGCGTTTCCTCAAGCGGGGCCGGGATGCGGATGCGGTGGCGGAAGATGACGCCAAGGTACGCGCCACGGTCGAAAACATCCTGGCCGATATCAAGGCGCGCGGTGATGCCGCGGTGCGGGAGCTTTCCATCCGCTTCGACAAATGGGACCGCCAGCATTTCCGCCTGAGTGAAGCTGAAATCCAGGCCTGCCTTGATCAGCTCACGCCGCGCGATCTGGCGGATATCCGCTTCGCGCAGGAACAGGTGCGCAATTTCGCCGAGCATCAAAAGGCGGCGCTCCGCGATATTGAAGTGGAGACCCTACCTGGTGTGGTGCTGGGCCATCGCAATATTCCGGTCAATTCGGTGGGCTGTTATGTGCCGGGCGGCAAATACCCGCTGCTCGCTTCCGCCCATATGTCGGTGGTGACGGCGAAGGTTGCGGGCTGCAAGCGCATCATCACCTGCGCGCCGCCTTTTGAAGGCCGGCCCGCGCCCGCCATTGTCGCGGCGCAGCATTTGGCCGGCGCGGATGAGATCTATTGCCTGGGCGGCATCCAGGCGGTCGGCGCCATGGCACTCGGCACCGAGAGCATCGCGCCCGTGGATATGCTGGTCGGCCCCGGCAATGCCTTTGTCGCGGAAGCCAAGCGCCAGCTTTATGGCCGCGTCGGCATTGATCTTTTCGCGGGCCCCACGGAGACGCTGATCATCGCTGATGAGACCGTGGATGCCGAGATCTGCGCGACCGATCTGCTTGGCCAGGCGGAACACGGCCCCAATTCACCGGCGGTGCTGCTGACCACTTCCGAAAAACTGGCGCGCGCGACCATGGCCGAGGTTGAGCGCCTGCTCACCATCCTGCCCACCGCCGCCATCGCGCGTAAGGCTTGGGAAGATTATGGCGAGGTCATCATCTGCGACAGCGAAGATGAAATGGTGATTGAGGCTGATCGCATCGCGTCCGAACATGTGCAGGTGATGACGCGCGATCCGGATTACTTCCTGCAACACATGACAAATTACGGCGCGTTGTTTCTGGGCCCGCGCACCAATGTTTCCTATGGCGATAAGGTGATCGGCACCAATCACACGCTGCCCACGAAAAAAGCCGCGCGCTATACGGGCGGGCTTTGGGTCGGCAAATTCATGAAGACCTGCACCTATCAGCGTGTGCTGACGGATGAGGCTTCGGCGATGATCGGCGAATATTGTTCGCGCCTTTGCATGCTGGAAGGTTTCGCGGGCCATGCGGAACAGGCGAATATCCGGCTGCGCCGCTATGGCGGGCGCAATATCCCCTATGCCACCGCGGCGGATTGATATCGGGCGGCGCTGCTTGTGACTGAAGCGCCGCCGCTACGCATTGCGCTATTCACGCTGGAAAGCCTTGCCAGCAATGCCGCTGTGAAGGCTTTTGTGGACGCGCACGCCGCGGAGCTGGTGCTGATTGGGGGGTCAAAGCCCTATCGCCCCGCGACGGGCGGCGCCTTCGGGCAATTCTGGCGGCATCTCCGCCGATCTGGTCCGCGTTTCCTGCCCTATCTTGTCGTCAATTTCGTACTGCCTTCCCTGGTGGCGCGCTTGCGCGCGCGGCAGGGCTTGCAAGCGATGGCGCGCCCGCGCGGCATTGCGCTGCTGGAGGTTGAGGATGTGAATGGCGCGGCCTGCCACGCGGCATTGCGGGCGGCGCGGCCCGATCTGATCCTGTCTTTTCATTTCGATCAGATTTTCACTTTGGAAACCCTCGCTTTGGCGCGGTTCGGTGGGGTGAATATCCATCCCTCTCTGCTGCCGCGCCATCGCGGCCCGATCCCTGCCTTTTGGGCCTTGCAAGAAGGGCCGGGGGCGACGGGCATCAGCATCCATCGCATCGCTGCGCGCATTGATGCGGGGGAGGTGTTGGCGCAGCGCGCCCATGCCTTGCCCGCTGATGTATCCGCTTCCTCTGCCGCGCGGTTGCTGCATGAAGCGGCGCTGCCGATGATCGGCGCTGTCATGCAGGCACTCGCGGCGGGCAAGGCTGAAGGTGCCATCGCGCCACTCCTGCCCTATTGCGGCTTTCCAAGTGCTGCCGAGATCGGCAAAGCGCGCCGGCAGGGTGTGCGGCTGGTGCGCTTTGCGGATTGGCGCGCAGCACTTGGCTTGTGATAGCAACACCAAAGTTATTCAGGATTTGCCACCATGGATTTGCCCCGCACCCCTTCCTTCCGGCTTGATGGCCGCCGCGCTTTGGTGAGTGGCGCTGGCCGCGGCATTGGTCTTGCTGCCGCGTCAGCACTTGCCGATCAGGGCGCCCATGTCACGCTGCTGGCCCGCAGCGCGGGTGAGATTGAAGCCGCTGCCGCCGCCATTCGCGCCAAGGGCGGCGCGGCCGAAACACTCGCCCTGGATGTGAATGATCTGGCGGCGACGGAAGCCGCGATCATGGCAGCCGCGCCCTTCGATATTCTGGTGAACAATGCAGGCACGAACCGGCCCAAACCGTTCACTGATGTGACTTTGGATGATTTCGATGTGGTGATGGGGCTTAATGTGCGCGCGGCGTTTTTCCTGGCGCAGCAGGTGACCAAGCGGCTGCTGGCGGCAAAGCGCCCCGGTTCCATCATCAATGTCTCATCGCAAATGGGCCATGTCGGCGCGCCCAATCGAACGATCTATTGTGCGTCCAAATGGGCGATTGAGGGGCTTACCAAAGCCATGGCGGTCGAACTCGCGCCGCATGGCATTCGCGTGAATACGCTCTGCCCCACCTTCATCGAAACACCGCTGACAAAACCCTTCCTCGCCGCGCCTGGCTTCCGCGAACAGGTGGAAGCCAAGATCAAGCTTGGCCGTGTCGGCCAGGTGGAGGATCTCATGGGCGCAATCCTGCTGCTGGCGAGTGATGCCGGCGCGCTGATGACGGGATCGGCCCTGTTGGTGGATGGCGGCTGGACGGCGGATTAGGATTTACATGGCCCGCCGTTCCGGCGGCAGGCGCGACAGCCGGCGAAACACGGAATAGGCCGCTGCCGCGCTTGCTTCCTGCATGGCGCCTTCACGCACCTCGGCCTGGTTCCACATCCAGCTTTGCGGCGGGTCGTCACGCATCGTCCAATCGGGGAAGATGCGCTCAGGCGTATCGCCCACATGCAGCAGCGCCACATCTACATGCCGGTCATCGGCCAGGATGCGCCCGAAGGTTTCCGTCACCGCCGCGCGCGGGCCTTCCAGCATTTGCATGAACATATCGGCGCGGCAGATCAGTGCGCCGGTGATCTCGCTTTCAGCATTGCGCGCCCGCGCCGTGGTCAGGATATCATCCAGCATCGGCGCATTGAAGCCGAAGGGGCGAGAGGTATAGATAAGCTGGCAAAGACGGCTTGGCATGTTTCGTTCCCGGGACGCGGTTTCGGGAAGCTTAGGCGAAGCGGCAGCAGAAAGGGGAAAGATTCGTCATGAATGAGGAAAATTTCCATCGCCTGCTGCATCGTCCCGGCACGCTGGTGGATATCGGCGCGCATGATGGGCTGTTGACCATCCCTCTCGCGCGCCTGCCGGGCAGCCAGGTGCTGGCGTTTGAGCCCCTGCCCAGCGCCTTTGCCCGGCTGCAAGCGGCACTCAGCGCGGCCTTTGGCAGGGCGCCCGACCATGTCGCCTGCCGCCACCTGGCTCTGGGCGATCATCAGGGCAGCATCACCCTCGCCATGCCCGTGCTGGATGGCGTGGCGCAGGAACAATGGGCGAGCACCGCCAAGGATTACGCGGCGCATGTCTCGGCCCGCGTCACCGTGGAGCGCTTTACCGTGCCGATGCGGACCCTGGATGATTTCGCGCTGAATGACGTGACCGCCATCAAGCTGGATGCGGAAGGCGCCGAATATGAAATCCTGCGCGGCGCGCGGGAGACATTGCAGCGCTGCCGCCCCGTGCTGACCTTGGAGGTGGAAGAACGCCACCGGCAGGGCAGCACCTATGCCGTGCCGGCTTATCTTGATGCGCTGGGTTACGATGTGTTCTTCGAATTGAACGACGCCTGGCACCCCATGGCCGATCTGGATCGCGCGACAATGCAGCGCGCATCATCCGATCCAGCGGTGTTTGAAGCCTCAGACCCTTATGTTTTTGTCTTTTATGCGCTGCCGCGGGAAGAAAGCGCCGCGATGCTCGCTACGCTACGCCGCGCCGGATAGGCGCGTCACAGCCACAACACATCGCCAATCTCACGCGCCCCGGCCACCAGCATCGCCAGCCGATCAAAGCCAAGCGCGATGCCGCTCGTGGCCGGCATGCCGTGTTCCAGGGCCATCAGGAAATCCTCATCAACCTCCCAGCCGCGTTCACCGCTGATGCGGCGGCGTTCGGTGGTATCGGCGATGAAGCGGGCACGTTGTTCGCCAGCATCCGTCAGCTCATCAAAGGCATTGGCAAGTTCAAGCCCGGCAACAAACAATTCAAAGCGCAGCGCGGCGCGCGGGTCCGCCGGGTCGCGCCGCGCGAGCGCCGCTTGCGGTGCCGGCCAATGCGTCAGGAAGGTTGCGCGGTCACGCCCAAGATTTGGTTCAATATGTTCCAGCAGCAGGCGGAAGAACAGATCCTCCCACCCCTCATCGGCGCTTGTGGTGAAGCCCACCGCCCCTGCGGCAGCATGCAGGCGCGCGGCATCGCCCTCGGTCGCCAGAATATCGAGGCCGCGGCACCAGCGATCAAAAGCCTCCGCCATGCTGATGCGCTCAAAAGCCAGACTGAGATCGGTGGTGACAGTGCCGTGCGCCACCAGGCGTGGTGCGACAGCGCGGATGTATTCCTCAGTCTCCGCCATCAGCCCTTCGAAGCCGAGGCCAGGGCGATACCATTCCAGCATGGTGAATTCCGGTGCGTGGCGCGGTGAGGTTTCGCCATTTCGCCAAACGCGCGCCAATTCAAACACGGGCCCGGCGCCGGCGACCAATAGGCGCTTCAGCGCCAATTCCGGCGAGGTGCGCAGCCACAAATCGCGCGAGGCACCCTGGCCCAAATGCGCTTCATATCGTGTGGCAAAGGCGCGCAAATGCACCTCGGCCCCTGGGGCTGGCACCAAAGCAGGGGTTTCCACTTCACGGTAGCCGCGCGCCGCGAAAAAGGCGCGGGTCGCGTCGGTAAGCGCTGCGCGGCGTTCCAGAAAGGGCAGCCGCGCGGCGAAGGCTTCCGGGTGCCAGGGGGGCAGGGGCATTGCTGCGCTTTCGGCGGTGGTATAGTCGCAACATTCTATGCCCCAGCCCATCGCCCAGGACCAGAGCCGCACCTTGCGCAGCCCGCAGGATTTGGCGCGCGCGGGGCTGGTGGCGTTGGATGCAGTGCCTGGGTTGGAGGCTGTCGCCGCGCGCTACGCCACCGCCATTACGCCGGCCATGGCTGCACTTATCAACAAGGACGACCCCGCTGACCCCATCGGGCTGCAATACATCCCCGATGTGGCGGAGCTGATTACCGCGCCGCATGAGCTGGAAGACCCAACAGCCGATGCGCCCTTCACGCCGGTCAAGGGTGTGGTGCATCGCTACCCGGATCGCGCGCTGCTCAAACCCTTGCTCGCCTGCCCGGTCTATTGCCGGTTTTGTTTCCGCCGCGAAAAGGTTGGGCCGGATGGCGGATTGCTGAGCGAAGCTGAATTGCAGGAAGCTTTCGCGTGGTTCGAAGCCAATGCCGCAATCCGAGAGGTGATCCTGACCGGCGGCGATCCGCTGATGCTTTCCGCGCGGCGCCTGGGGGAGATTCTCGGGCGGCTCGCTGGCATGGCGCATATCGAAACCTTGCGCATCCACACCCGCGTGCCGGTCGCTGATCCGGCGCGGATCACGGCGGCGCTGGTGGCGGCGCTGCGCCAGGCCAAGCCGGTATTCATCGCCGTGCATGCCAACCACGCGCGGGAATTCACGCCCGATGCCGCAGGGGCGCTGGCGCGGCTGGCTGATGCCGGCCTGCCCTTGCTTGGACAATCCGTCTTGCTGCGCGGGGTGAATGATGATGCGGCTGCGATGGAAGCCCTGCTGCGCGCCATGCTCCGCAACCGGATCAAACCCTATTATTTGCACAGCCTTGATGCCGCGCCGGGCACGGCGCGGTTTCAGGTGCCGGAGGTGGATGGTCTGGCGCTGATGGCGGCCTTGCGCGGCAGGCTGCCCGGCCATGCGCTGCCGCTTTTTGTGCGCGAAACGCCGATGGGGGGCGGGAAGAAGCCGGTTGTATAGGCCAGGGACGCGTTTGCTGCCGCCCTCAGGGCCATTACCGGCATTTAATCATTGCGCGTTCGTATGAGGCAGTCCTAGGCTTCTGTGCAGTCAATTCTCCGTCACAGGAAATGAGCCATGTCCGGAGCGTCCGTCATAACGCCCAATTATCAACTTGACCCCGCCTATACCCGCAGGCCCTCCATCGCCTTGCTGGAGCAGATTGAGCAATTGCAGCGCGATGGGCTTTTGCTGCTGGATCACCTGACCAAGCGCAGCGAGAGAGTTTTCGTGGTGGCATCGGGCGATAGGAAGGGCGCGGCGGATGATGGCACCAAGCCGGACATAGCGGGTCTTTCCTTTGAGCCATTGCGGCGATCACCCGAAGAAATCGCTATCGAAGAAAATGGATTGCGCGATCTTGTGCTTTTGGTGGATGAACTTGCCCGCCGTGCGTCGCCCGTCACCCCAAGGACCATCGGCAATTCGCGGCAAGGTTTGCTGGGCTCTTTTGATTCCTTTCTCTTGCTTCTGCTTCTCGTGGCCATGTTCTTTTCTGTCGCGGTCTTCTGGCGGGTGGATGAGGCACGCAACCTCATAAATCAGGCAAGGCAGGCACAAGCAGGCGCTCATGAGGTCTATGGTCGCCTCAACCTTCTGGATAGGGAAAAGCATTTCATCCGTGTTCCCAGAAAGGACGCCACGGATAGCTCAACATCAGCGCCGCTCTGCGATCTGACGGGCAATCCGCCCCATCAATTGCCAATAACACCCGAAGCTGAAGGGCTATGTTCCGCGCTTGCGGAACAGCAAACCCGAGAAAAAATTTTGTTCCATCGCCTCAGAACATGGAACTGCAGTGTAACGCAGGATTGGGCGACCTTCTGGATAATCCGGCCATTGGTCTCCGGGTCATGGGGCAATGGCGACTCACAAGCACTCAACTACGGCCCATGCGCGGCAATGACGGAAAAAGATGTAAAGGACGGATCTCCCTCCTATCACTGGCAGCGTTCGGAACGTCGCACCGTGACCGTTCTGACGCTGATGGCAAATCATATCCTGCCAGCTCTTTTGGCCCTGCTCGGCGCCGCGATTTACCTTTTGCGGCAGCGGCAGCGGCAGAAAGCGCAATCAACTCTCGAAGATGCCGGCATGGCCACCTTTGCCAGATTGCTCATGCCGGTTGCCTTGGGGGGGTTGCTAGGGCTTGTTTGGACGGGTGGTGGCGATGTCATCAATCCGAACAGCCTGACCCTGCAAAACATCACCTTCTCATTGCCGCTGACCGCCTTCGCTCTTGGTTACGCCTTCGATCCAATACTGGAATGGGTGGAAAACAAAATCCGGGAGACGCTGATGGCCAAGAAAGGGGAAGCCACGGATATCCCGGTCAAGTAAAGGCCTGGCTTGATCCCTGAATGCAGCGTCTTTCACCCCCCAAAACACGCAGCTTCCAGGCATTCAAAGGACTGGGTGATCGTGTTTCCTTCAGAAGCGGACTACAGCGCGGGGGCGCGTGCGTCACCCCATAACCTCAATCGCCATCAGCCCTTCGGCCAAAACACGCAGAAGATCACGCAGTTCCAGCGCGATGCAGCCCTCGGTCGGGCTGAAGCCAGGGCGCGCGAGGTGCAAGAAAATCGCGCTACCCCGCCCGCACGCCACCGGTGCGTCATTCCAGCCAAGCACGCCGATCACATCGTAAATCGCATCCGCGCGCCAAAGCTCTTCATGCCGCGCGGGATGCGGCAGTCGGATGTGCGAATTGTAATCGGCATGCGTTGGATCATCGCACCAGCCATCATCGGGGGCGATGGGTGCTAACGGCACCGCGGCGCGCGGCGGGGCCAGACGATCAGCGCGATACAAAACGCGGCGCAGCGGCAATAGGCCCACCGGTGTTGCGCCATCACCTTCGCGCTTATCGGCCCGCCTGCCACCCTTGCCGATGGCGCAACGATAAATCCCACCCTGAAAACGCAGCAGCCCATCCAGACCAAGCTGCGCCAAACCCTTTGGGCGCATGACCTACCCCAGCATATGCCCGAAGCGGCGCGCCTTGGTGTCCAGATAGGCGTCATTCACGCCATTAGGATCGAAAGCATGGGCTTCGCGGCCCACAACCTCAATCCCGCAAGCGGCGAGCCCCGAAAGCTTGTCGGGATTATTGGTCAGCAGTCGCACGCGCGGGATACCTACCTCTCGCAACATGGTTGCTGCGACCAGGAAGTTGCGTTCATCCGCGCCATAGCCAAGCGCGCGATTGGCATCGAGTGTATCAAGCCCGCGATCCTGCAGCGTATAGGCGCGCAGCTTATTCACCAGGCCAATGCCGCGCCCTTCCTGCGCCAGATAAAGCAGTACGCCACCCGCCGGGTCTTCCGCCATGCGCTTGATCGCGCCGCGCAGCTGCGGCCCGCAATCGCAGCGGAGCGAGCCCAAAAGATCACCCGTGAAACACTCGGAATGCGCGCGGACCAAAGGTGCCTGCCCGGCTGCGGCGCTCGCTTCCGGATCACCCACCAGAATGGCGAGGTGCTCAATCCCGCCATCGGCGGCACGGAAGGCAATGATGCGCGCTTCCGGCGCATCTTCCAGCGGCACGCGGGCTTCGGCCACACGCTTCAGGCTGGCAGCGGCGCTGATGGGGTAGGCCAGGATATCCTCGGCCGGCACTGACAGCAGCGAAAGCCGCTCGGCCACAGCAGGGGCAGCCGGTGCCGCCACCAAGGCCGGCAGCAAGCGGCCAAGCTTGGCGAGCGCCAGGGCAGCGCCAGAAAGCGGCGGTGGCGCCAATTGCTCGGCTTCGGTCGGCAAAAGGCTTTCGGCAGTGGGGTCGGCCAAGCCGCGCAGCCTTGCGGGGTCTAGTGCTGCCGGCGGCAGGCGCAGCGCGACAACCGGTTGATCTTCCGCCTGCGTCACGGGCCGGCGCAGCAGCGCCGCGGCACGCGCCGGCGCCAGCAGCAAAACCGGCGCGGCCAGAGCCGCATTGGCGATGTCAGCCAGGCCCGCCGCGCCCAGGGTTTCTGCCGCGCCCACCAGTAGTGCCGTTTCCTGCTGGACAATCAGCACGGGCGTCCCGCGCCGCAGATCAGAAAGGGCACGATGCACACCACGCATGGCAAGGCGGCGTGGATCAAGGGCGGACTCTGGGCTTTGTGACAAAAGACTACCTTGTTTGGACATATGACGGGTTTCCAATACGCTTCTATTCAACCATGGGGAATGTGGCACTGATACGGCGCTTTGCGAGCCCAAGGTCAGAAAGAAGCCCAAAGCCGCCAAGCCTGTCTTGCGGTCAGGTAGGGGCGGGTGGCATTGATACCGCTCAAGCCCGGGCGCTGTTGCCATCTTGGCGGTGCCGCATGACCAGGAATAAGGCCCAACGCCGATGACCGCCCCGCATCCCGTATTGATCGTGGATGACAATGAAAGGCTTCGGGCGAGCCTGGCTGAGCAATTGGCCTTCGGGGGCGAATTCACCGCAACGGGGGCCGCCAGCATCGCGGCGGCTGAGGCCATGATGCGCGCCGATGGCGCCCGTTTTGCCGCCATTCTGCTTGATCTTGGGCCGCCAGATGGCTCAGCACGGGAGTTTTGCGCCAAGCTCCGCCGCGCGGGGCTGCGCCTGCCCATCATCATCCTGGCCGGGGCGGCTGGCGAGGCGGAAGTACTGCCCTGCCTGGATGCCGGGGCGAATGACGCCATGGTGAAGCCCTTCAGGGTGCAGGAATTGATCGTGAAACTGCGGGCGCAGATCGCGCGCCTGGCCGATGGAACGGATGGCGTTTGCTCCATCGGCCCTTATGAGTTTCGCCCCACCGCCAAACTGCTTCAGGAATCCCGGCGCGGGCGCAAAATCCGGCTGACGGAAAAGGAAACGGCGATCCTGGCCTTCCTGCTCAGCACCGGTGGCGCCGCAGTTTCCCGCGAGACTTTGTTGAGCGAGGTTTGGGGCTACAACAGCAAGGTCACCACCCATACGCTGGAGACCCATATTTATCGCCTGCGTCAGAAGATCGAAGCCAATCCGGCCGAGGCGCGCATTTTGCTGACCGATGCGGGTGGCTATCGGCTGGAGTCGGGTTAGCGCGGCAAGGCGCCCCCTTCAGTGCTTCCAGGTAATTTCGGCGGGCGGCGCTTCGGTCGGGTCCACGCGCAGCATTTGGCCATTCATCACACTTTTCCCGGTGAAGGCCAGGATGAAGCCCCAATGGGAGACAACAAGCGTATGGGACCAATCCTGCAGCGCGGCCATCTCGGCGCGGAATAGCTGGGCGCGGTCAATCACCTGTTCGGCCGGTTCTTCCACCGGCGGCCACCAGACCTCGTCTATATGGTCCAGCACCACATGCGGAAAATCGAGCCGCAATTCAGTCACC
>JBIKWX010000073.1:0-13903 GCA_044356095.1 Roseomonas sp. | reverse complement strand
AGCTTGATTATCGCGATGTGAAGATGCGCACGCTGACCAATGAAGTGCAGGTGTTCCCCCCCAAGGCACGCGTTTACTAGGAGCCGGCAAGATGGCCACTTTTACCCTGCCCAAGAATTCGACCGTCGGCACTGGCAAGACGCATAAGGCGCCGGCCGGTGCGACGAAGGTCAAGAATTTCAAGATCTATCGCTGGGACCCGGATTCCGGTGAAAACCCGCGCAACGACACCTATGAAATTGACCTTGAGCAATGCGGCCCGATGGTGCTGGACGCGCTGATCAAGATCAAGAATGAGGTGGACAGCACGCTCACTTTCCGGCGTTCCTGCCGTGAGGGGATTTGCGGCTCCTGCTCCATGAACATCGATGGGTTGAATACGCTTGCTTGCCTGAAGCCCATTGATGAGGTGAAGGGCGATGTGCGCATCAACCCGCTGCCGCATATGCCGGTGGTGAAGGATCTGGTGCCCGATCTGTCGCAGATTTACGCGCAGCTTCGCAGCGTGGAGCCCTGGCTGAAATCAGACACGCCCCCGCCGCCCGATGCGGAACGTCTGCAATCCAAGGAAGAACGCGCCAAGTTGGATGGGCTGTGGGAGTGCATCCTGTGCTTCTGCTGCTCAACTTCCTGCCCATCCTATTGGTGGAATGGGGATCGCTATCTGGGCCCGGCGGTGTTGCTGCAGGCCTATCGCTGGATTGCTGATTCGCGCGATGAAGCGACCGGGGAGCGCTTGGATAATCTGGAAGACCCCTTCCGGCTCTATCGCTGCCATACCATCATGAATTGCACGCGCACCTGCCCCAAGGGCCTGAACCCGGCGGAAGCGATTGGCGAGATCAAGAAGCTGATGGTGGAACGCCAGGGCTGAATGGCCCGGATGGCGCTCGGCCAGGACTTTGCCGAGCGTCCCGCCACCGGGCGGATTTGTATCACGCCGCGCCCCGCCCCCTGGACAGGCGGGCCGGGCGGATTGCAGTAATTCCCCATGTCCGCGCCCATCACCTTTGCCGCCCCGCATGCCTTCCTTGGCGCCCGCCCGCATGACCGGGGTGCCGCCTTTTGTGTGGCCGGCGTGCCGCTTGATATCGGCACCACCAACCGCGCCGGCGCACGCGATGGCCCCCGCGCCATCCGCGCCGCGGCGCGCATGCTGACCGATGGGCGGCACCCGATCACCGGTGCGCCACCCGCATCGCTTGATCTTTCCGATCTGGGTGAGTTTGAAATCGCCCTTGGCGATATGGAAAAAAGCCTGGCACTGATTGAAGAACAGGCAACCGGCCTCGCCCATCTTCTCGCCTTTGGTGGCGAACACAGCATCACGCTTGCCCTATTGCGCGCGCTGAAAAAGCGCATTGGGGAGCCGCTGGGGTTGCTCCATATTGATGCGCATCTGGACACGGGTGAGGATAATTTCGGCCAGCGCTTCGCCCATGGCACGGTATTTTGGCACGCCATCAAGGAAGGGCTGATCGCGCCGCGCCGCATGGTGCAGGTGGGTATCCGCGCGCCCGCCTGGCCGGAGAACTACGCCTGGACGCGTGCGCAGGGCGTGACGATCCTCTCGGCGCAGGATGTACATCAGGCGCCGATCAACACGGTTATTGCCCAAATCCGCGATGTGCTGGGCAGCGGCCCATGTTATCTTTCCTTCGATATTGACGGGCTTGATCCCGGCTTCGCGCCCGGCACCGGCACACCCGAGATTGGCGGCCTCGCGAGCTGGCAGGCTCAGGCGATATTGCGCGGCATGGCGGGGGTGGATTTTCGCGGTGCGGATGTGGTCGAAGTGGCGCCGGCCTATGATGTGGCGGAGATTACCGCACTCGCCGCCGCGACCATGGCTTGGGAGTATTTGTGCCTGTTTGCCAAGCGGAAGTGACCCTGCGGCGCCGGCGGATTTTTTGGCAAAAGCCTCTGGCGTAGGTCTGCAAACCCGCGTTAGCCTTCCGTCCAAGAACTTCCGGGAGGCTACCATGAACACCCCCACCAAAACCCTGCTGGCTGCCCTCATTGCGCTGCCCTTTATGATCAATGCGCCAAGCGCGCAGACGCTGACGGTTGGCCTTGGCGCGCCGGTCACCACCATTGACCCGCATTTCCACAATGTCGGACCGAATAACGCGCTGACGCACCACATATTTGACCGGCTGGTGGAACGCGATGAACGCGCCCGCCCGCAGCCGAGCCTCGCGGAAAGCTGGCGCGTGGTGTCAGACACGGTGTGGGAATTGAAGCTCAGGCGCGGCGTGACCTGGCATGATGGCAAGCCCTTCACCGCCGATGATGTGGTCTTCACCTTTGCCCGCGTGCAGGCCGGTGTGCCGAATAGCCCGGGGGGCTTTGGCGGGTTTCTGCGCGCCATCACCAAGGTTGAAACACCTGATGCGCATACGCTGATCATCCATACCAGCGCGCCGCATCCGCTGCTGCCGCTTGACCTTGCTTCCGTCTGCATCATCGCGCGCCACGCGGCAGAGGGCGCGAGCAGTGAGGATTTCAATTCCGGCAAGGCCGCGATTGGCACAGGGCCTTACCGGATGCTGTCCTATCGGTCCGGTGATCGGGTGGAATTGGCGCGGCATGATGGCTATTGGGGGCCGAAGGAGCCCTGGGCGCGGTCCAATCAGCGGTTTTTGTTGAATGATGCGTCCCGCACTGCCGCCTTGCTGGCCGGCGATGTGGACATCATCGAACAAATCCCAACCAGCGATCTGGCGCGCCTCCGGCGTGACCCGCGCGTGACCGTGACGGAAGTGCCGAGCCTTCGCACCGTTTATATGGCGCCGGATTATTCGCGCGATGGCGGCACGCCGCTGATCACGGATAATAACGGCACGCCCTTGCCGGTGAACCCTTGGAAGGATGCGCGTGTGCGGCGCGCGCTTTCCATGGCGATCAATCGCGATGCGCTGGTGGAACGCGTGATGGAAGGGGCGGCGACGGCGACCGCGCAATGGCTGCCGGAAGGCACCTTTGGCTATAACCCGGCGGTGAAGCCGCGGCGTTTTGATCCTGATGGCGCCAAACGGCTTTTGGCCGAAGCGGGCTATCCGGATGGTTTCCGCATTACGCTGCACACCCCCAATGACCGTTGGCCGAATGATGCGCGGCTCGCGCAGGCGGTAGCGCAGATGTGGACGCGGATCGGTATCCGTACCGCAGTGGATGCCGCGCCCTGGACCGCCTTTGTGCCGCGCCGCGCACGCATTGAATACGCCATGCAGATCGGCGCCTGGGGCAGTTCCACCGGGGAGGCTTCGAACTTCCTGGTCAATACGGTTGCCACGCATGACCGGCAGCGCCTGACCGGCGCCAATAATAACGCCCGCTTCTCAAGCCCGGTTTTTGACGAGTTCGCCGCGCGCGGATCAGCCACCCTGGATGACGCGGCGCGCGAGAAGATCTGGCACGAGGCCATTGCCCGCTATGCGGAAGAAGAACCGCTGATCCAGTTGGTGCAGTATTTGAACACCTGGGGGCTCCGCAAAGGCCTTACGCATACGCCGCGCATGGATGAACGGACTTTGGCCATGGGGGTGCGTCAGGCGCCTTGACGGAACCGCGCTTATTCGGCGGCTTCCGCCACTTCCAGATGTGCCGCGCCATTGCGGCGAACGCGCGCCCATTGGGAAGCACCAGGGCGACAGCGATCAGCGAATAGGGTGCTGCCCGGCGCTGTCACTTCCAGCTTGCTATGCACGCGGCAGACGATCCGATTATTCGCCTGGCGGGGGGAGGCTCCATGCCAGCGCAGCACCGCGCGTCCCCAATCGCCATGATTTTCATAATGCCGCACAAGGTAGCGCGCAGCCCAATCGGCGGCCTGGTTTGGATCAAGCGGCCAATCCTCACCACGCTTGACATGCACGCCGGCATTGATCTGGAAGCACCCAGCCATGCCGCGGGTGCCGGCGGAGGTCAGCAGGCGTCGCGCTTCTTCCCGCGTTTCTGGGAAATAGGCGCGGCCCCGCAGATTGAGCGCATAGGCATGCAGCCCGCTTTCATTGAGCGCAATCGCCGTCAGCAGCCCTTCCGGCAGGCCATGCGTGACTTCAGCTTCTCGTGCGGCGACAAGGCAGGCGGCGCGGGGGGAGGAAGCATCACGTGCCACAGGCGATTGCGTGACGGGGGGAGGAAGCTCAGAACAGCCGGCGCCAAACAAACCCAGCGCCAGCACGAGCGCCATAGCCGAGGCGCAGCGCGCTTTGCTGAGGGGAAGGCTGAAGGCCGCTAGGGCCGAATACCCGGAAGAACGAAACCTTGGGGGATGGGCGCTCCGCAGCAAAGCACGCTGGAGAACCTCACCAACTCGCTGGCCCGGGGGCGCCGGCGAAACCTTGGCGGTCGTCATGTTTTTCGGTTAGTCGAAGCGGGGGAGGAATGCAAACAAAAAAATCAAAAGGGCAGAAAGGGCGTGGCGAACGAGAATTAAGGCGATATTGGGGCAGAGAATTTTTGCAAAATAATCATGTAATTCCAGTCAGTTTTTTATTTTGTCTTGGATTGTTCCATTTCAGTTTTCAGTAATTCTATGAAAAGCCGGGCGTCAGCGTCAGGACGCCCGGTAATTTCTATATCAGCCCATCCTGATATTGGGCGCCGCCTGGCCTTCAATCACCACATTCACGCAGGCCGGCTTGCCGGAAGCGAAGGCGCGTTCCAGCGCGGGCGCAATCTCCTCGGCGCGCGTGACGTATTCGCCGTGCCCACCAAGGGCCACCGCCACCAGATCGTAACGCGTGCCCGGGGCCAATTCGCAGCCATGGGTGCGGTTGGCGCCGTAATCGCGTTTCTGGATTTCATATTCGGCATTCCAGCGGGAATCATTGCCAACCAAAGCAACGAAGGGCAGTTGGTGGCGGCAGGCGGTATCAAACTCCGCCATGTGAAAGCCGAAAGTGCCATCGCCCATGATGGCCAGGATACGCGCTTCGGGCTTGGCGGCGCGCGCTGCCATGGCGAAGGGAATGGAAGGGCCAATCGCGCCGGCCAGGCCATTGATGATCCGCGTTGGCGCGGCAAGGATCGCCTGCGCCCATTGGCCGATTTCACCGCCATCGCTGATCAGGACAGACTCCGCGCTTTGCTCCAAAAAGGGCTTGGCCGCCTGGAACAATGTGGCGGGGTGGATCGGGCCTCCGGTCGCGCCCGCCAAAGCCGCCCAGCCAGGTGGGCGGAACGCGATGGCTGCTGCAAGCCGCTCCGCCCAGACTTGATTGACATGGGGTTTCATGGCGCGGGTCAGCGCCTCGGTCGCCTCGGCAGCACTTGCCACCGCTGCCCGGGCAATCCGCCCCGGCAGGGCACGCGCGCCGCGCGCGATCACGCCGGCATCGGGTTCAATCTGGATGAAGCGGGCCTCCGCCGAAATCCCCGGCGTCCGGCCAAAGCGAAGCGAGAAATCAAGCGCCTTGCCGAGCAGCACAACCAGATCAGCTTCCGCCAGCACCCCGGCATAGGCACCAAGCGAGGGGTCATTCAACCCGCGCGGGCTTTCCATCGGGATCACGGGCAGGCCAGCGGCGGCACCAAGTGCGGCCAGCAGTGGCTTGCCGCGCGGGCTGCACAAGGCGGGCGGCGCCAAAATGACGGGCCGCGCCGCTGCCGCGATCTTCCCCGCAATCGCCTGTGCTGTGCCCTCGCCAAGCGGCATGGCCTCACCGCCGAAGGCCGCCGCATCGGGCAAAGCCGGTGCCGCGATGCGCGCATCCATCAGATCGGTCGGCAGGCTGAGATGCACCGGCCCAGGGCGGCCAGACCGCGCCACGCGAAAGGCGCGCGCCACATCAGCGCCAATGCCCGCCGTGCTGGAGGCGGTGAAGGAGAGTTTTGTCAGCGGTTCGGCGATATCGGCCTGGCGCATTTCCTGAAAACTGCCCATGCCCAATTCCCGCAAGGGCGCGTGGCCAGAAAGCAGCACCACCGGCACCTCTCCCGCCATGGCAGTCGGCATGGCGGCGATGGCATTGGTATGGCCCTGCCCCCCGGTCACCATCGCGACACCAACTTCGCCGGTCAGCCTTGCCCAGGCATCGGCCATATGCACGGCGGCGGCTTCCTGGCGGGTATGCACAAGCTCAATCCCGCTGCCGAGCAAGGCGTCGAAGATCGTCATGATGTGATTGCCCGAAAGCGTGAAAATGCGGCTGACGCCAGCCTGCTTCAGCGCCGCCACCAGAATATCCGCCCCGCGTTGTTCCATGCCTGCTTCCTCCTGTTTCAGGCAGCAGGCCATGGGCTGGACAGGCTGTCCAGTGGGCTTAGTCTGGCGCGCATGGAACAGCTCAAGGTCAGTGTCTGGCGTGGCGAGGATGCGGGCGGTTTTGCGCGCTATGATGTGCCGGCGCGTGACAATCAGACCGTGCTGGATGTTGTCACGCATATCCAGCGCGAATTGGACCCAAGCCTTGCCTATCGCTTCGCCTGCCGCGTTGGCATGTGCGGGTCTTGTGCGATGACGGTGAATGGCCGCGCGCGCTGGACCTGCCGGACGCATGTGCGGAAAGTGGTGGGCGGCGATGGCGCTTTGGAACTGCGCCCCCTGGCCAATCTGCCAGTGATTCGCGATCTGGCCGCTGATCTGGCACCCTTCTTTGACAAATGGCAGCGCGCGCAAGGGTTTTTTCAACCGAAGGACGCACCCGATGGCGTCGTGCCGGATGAATTTGCCGTAGTCGCCCCGGGCAGCAAGGCCAGGCGCGAAGCTGATGCCGGAATTGAATGCATTGGCTGCGCGGTATGTTACGCTTCCTGCGATGTTGTCGCCTGGAATGGTGATTATCTGGGGCCAGCGGCACTCAACCGCGCCTGGACCTTGGTGAATGATGCGCGGGATGGCGCGCGTGGTGAAAGGCTGGATGCGGTGGCGGGCGATGCCGGCTGCCATTCCTGCCATTCCACCCGTTCCTGCACGGAACGCTGCCCGAAGCAGATTGACCCATCAGGCGCCATTGCCGGGCTGAAGCGGACATTGTTCTGGGAGAGCCTGTTCGGCGGCAAGCGCCATGGCTGACAGGGCCGCGCGCGGGCAGGCGCATCTTTGGGTGGTGCAGCGCATCACCGCCATGATCCTGGCGCTTGCGGTGCTGGTGCATCTGGTGACGATTCTGCTCGCCGTGCGTGGCGGGCTTTCGGCGCGCGAGATTCTGGCGCGCACCCAGGGCTCCGAAGCCTGGCTTGGCTTTTATGTGGTGTTTGCGTTGGCGGCCGGGCTGCATGGCGCGATTGGGCTGCGCAACATCATGGGTGAAACGCTTGGCTGGCGCGGGCGCAATCTCGATTTTTGCTGGCTAGGGTTTGGCCTGCTGACCGCGGCCTTTGGTATTCGCGCGGCCTTTGGACTTTACAGCTGATGGATTTCCGCGCGCGTTCCCACCCAAGCTGGATCGGCTTTGCCGTGCATCGGATCTCCGGCCTTTTGCTGGCGTTGTTTTTGCCGCTGCATTTCTGGGCGCTTGGCAACGCCATTCAGGGGGAGGCGCGGCTGGATGGCTTTCTGCGCTGGGCAGAAAACCCCTTGGTAAAACTGGCCGAGACCGTCTTGGTCATCCTGCTGGCGGCGCATTTGGCGAGCGGTTTGCGCGTGATGGCGCTGGAGTTCCTGGGCTGGGGGCGGGCGCAGAAGGATCTGGTGGCGGCATCCTTCGGGTTTGCCCTGCTGGTGGGGCTGGTTTTTCTGTTCAATGTCTTTTGATCTTCTGGCGCTGCTGGGCGGCTGCTTTATCGCGGCGTTTTGCTCCGGCCTTGCGGGCTTCGCCTTCAATCTGGTGGCGGCGGGCATTCTGTATCACTGGGTGACGCCGCAGGAGATCGCGCCGGTGCTGGTGCTGGGATCACTCCTGATCCAAAGCGTGACCTTGCGCGTGGTGTGGCCCGCCATTCGATGGCCGGTGCTGAAGCCTTATGTTTTTGCCGGCGCCTTGGGCACGCCCCTTGGCATTTGGGCGCTGAGTGTCGTGGAAGCGCGCGTGATTGTGGCCGGCATCGGCGTTTTACTGGTGAGCTATGCCGGCTTCATGCTGGCGCGGATTGCGCTGCGTCTGGCGCCACCCAAACTTGCTGCCGGGCCGCGCGCCGATGCGGTGGTGGGGTTTCTGGCCGGCGCCTTGGGCGGCATTGGCGGGTTTTCCGGCGCGCTGCCTTCCATGTGGACCGATGTGAAGGGGCTCCGCAAAGACGAGGCTCGCGCGATTTTTCAGCCCTTTATTGTGGTGATGCAGATCATCGCCGCGGCTGGGCTTGCCTATGCTGGGTTTTTCACCCTGGAAACCGGGAAGACACTGTTGATCGCCTTGCCCGCCTTGGGTCTTGGCACCTTTCTTGGCCTGTGCGCCTATCGCGTTATCCCGGCCGATGGGTTCCGGCTGGTGCTTTTGGGACTACTTTTTCTATCGGGGCTTTCGCTCGTGCTTTGAAACGCTTTCATCCTGTCTGCGCTTGTGGGAAACTACGCTCACCGGGGGGATGATTGCATGAGCCTGATATCAAAAACCGAAATTGCGCCGCTGGTCGTCACACCTGAGGCGATCGAGGAAGCCGCCAAGCTGCTTTACATTCGCGCCTGCAAGATCCTGCCCGATGACATCAAGGCCGGCTTCACCCGACTGGATGCTACCGAGACCGATGCCACCGCCAAGACCATCCTGGCCACCATGATCGAGAATATCGGTGTCGCGGAACGGATGGATAATCTGCTGTGCCAGGATACCGGCATTCCGATCTTCAATTTACTGATTGGGCGCAATGTTACGGTGGATGGCTTTGCGCTGAAGGAAGCGATTGCCCGCGGCACGGCACGCGCCACGCGCGAACACCCGCTGCGGTCTTCCGTGGTGCATCCGATTACGCGGAAGAACGAACATACCTCCTGCGGGGAACGCGTACCCGTGATCAATATTGATTTTACCGATGCGGATCGCGAGTTGCGGCTTGAGATGATTCCAAAAGGTTCGGGCTCAGAAAACGGGTCCTTCCTGCAAATGCTGATCCCGGCTGATGGGCTTGCTGCCGTGAAGCGCTTTGTCGTGGACCGCGTGATCCAGGCCGGTGGCAAGGTCTGCCCGCCGACGATTGTTGGCGTGGGCGTTGGTGGCACTTCCGATCTTTGCATGCATTTGGCGAAGATCGCCGCAACCCGCCCGCTTGGGTCGCGCTGCAGCGATGCGGAAGGGGCAAAGCTGGAAGCCGAGCTTTCCGAAGCGGTGAATGCGCTTGGCATTGGCCCGCAAGGCTTGGGTGGTGACAGCACTTCCTTCGCCGTACATGTGGAAACCGCGGCAACGCACATCACCATGAATCCCGTGGCGGTGAATATCCAATGCCATAGCGCGCGCCGGGCGAGTGCGACCTTCACGCCCGCCGGCATCAGCATCGGTTTCTGAGCCATGTCTTCCGCCAGCATTGCCGTGACCTTGGCGGGGCCGCAGGATCGGCCCGCGCTGATGCGCGTGCTGGCGGAAATGGGCGCCTATTATGATGAGGTTTTGGGCCATACGCGCCTTGTTGCGGCGGCAGAGGCGCTGACCTCCCCCGCCAATCGCGCGGGGCCGTTTTGCCTGATTGCGCGCGCGGGGGATGAACCGGCGGGGCTTGTGGCGCTTTCCGGTTTTTTCCCGGCGCGGGATTTCACCTGGGGGCTATTGCTGCGCGATATTTTCGTGATGGAGGCGCATCGCGGCACACGTGCTGCGCGTGCGCTGATGCGCGGCGCAATGCGCTTTGCAGCAAGCGGCGAGTACAGCCGCGTGGAATGGGGCACCGCTGAGGAAAATCTGCGCGCCCGCGCCTTTTACGCCAAGCTTGGTATCATCCCCGAAGCAAGGCTTTCCTATCGCCTGGAAGATGAGGCCTTGGCCGAAGCCGCCCAAGGGCGCTGGCCAGTCCCAGAGGAAGAGACATGACACACCACATCCTGCCCATGCCGATCACTGAAGACCAGGTCCGCGCGCTGCGTGTGGGCGATACGGTGACGCTGGAGGAAACGCTCTATGGCATCAGGGATGCGACGCAAATCCATATGTTCGATCATGGCCGGCGCACGAAATTCAATCTGCAAGGCCATGCCGTGATCCATACCGCGCCCAATCTGCGCAAGGTGGAACGCATCGGCAATAATCATTCGGGCTATGAAGCCGTGTGTGTCGGCACCACGACATCAGACCGCATGGAGCGCTTCACGCGCCCGCTGATGGAACGCGAAGGGGTGCGCATCATCATCGGCAAGGGCGGCCTGCGCGATGGATCACTTGCCGCCTTTCGCGATTTGGGCGGCGCCTATTTGGCTGTGGTGGGCGGTGCGGCAGCGCTTGAGACCACCTGGATCGAAGCGGTGGAGGATGTGGATATGGATGATCTCAATCCCGAAAGCCTCTACAAATTCCGCATCAAGGGTTTTGGGCCATTGCTGGTGGCGATGGATAGCCATGGCGGCAGCCTATTCGCCAAGGTGAATGATGAAGCGGCGCGCCGGCGCCAGGCAGTGCTTGAAAAACTGGGGGCGGCGTGATGCCCGCGCAAATCACACGGCGGAGTGCGGATATTCTGGTGCTGGGCGCGGGCGGGGCGGGGTTGCTCGCGGCACTGCACGCCAAGGCCGGCAATCCAGCGTTGGAAGTCACCATTGCGGTGAAGGGCTTGCTCGGCAAATGCGGCTGCACGCGCATGGTCCAGGGCGGCTATAATGTCGCGATTGCCGAGGGTGATTCCGCTGAGCGTCATTTCATGGACACGCTTGATGGCGGCAAATGGCTGAATGACCAGGATTTGGCCTGGACGCTTGTGGTCGGTGCGCAGCGGCGCATTCGTGAATTGGAAAATCGCTGGGGCTGTTTTTTTGATCGCAATGCCGATGGCACCATCCATCAAAAGGCCTTTGCCGGACAGACATTTGATCGCACCGTGCATAAGGGTGATCTGACCGGGATTGAGATTGTCAATCGCCTGGCGGAGCAGGTTTGGGCGCGTGGCATTCAGCGCCTGGAAGAACATCGCGCTGTCGCACTTATTCCAAGCGCGGATGGCGCGCGGCTTTCGGGTGTGCTGCTGATTGATATGCGCTCGGGCGGTTTGGTGTTTGTGCAGGCAAAGGCGGTGATGCTCGGCACCGGTGGCGGGCCAACCATGTATAAATACCACACGCCATCAGGCGATAAATCCTGCGATGGCATGGCGATGGCGCTGCGGGCTGGCCTCACGTTGCGCGATATGGAAATGGTGCAATTCCATCCGACCGGTGTGCTGGCGGGGCCAGGCACGCGCATGACCGGCACCATCATTGAAGAAGGCTTGCGCGGCGCGGGCGGCTATCTGCTGGGTGGTGATGGCAAGCGCTTCATGGCGAAATATGACAAGCGCGCCGAACGTGCGACGCGCGATATTGTCAGCCGTTCCATGCAGCGCGAAATCCTCGCCGGCAATGTGAATGATGCAGGCGGGCTTTGGATTGAAATGGGGCATCTTGGCCCGGATCGCGTGCGCCGCGAATTCAAGGGCATGGTGGAACGCTGCGCCGATATGGGCTTTGACCTGGCCGGTGGCCGCGTGCCGGTGGTGCCGACCGCGCATTACATGATGGGCGGGGTGGTGTTCCGCCCGGATGGCAGTACGGCCCTGCCCGGGCTTTTCGCCGCCGGTGAGGATACGGGTGGCGTGCATGGCGCCAATCGTTTGGGCGGGAATGGGGTTGCGAATTCCACTGTATTTGGCGGCATTGCCGGTGATACCATGGCGGAATGGGTGCCGCGCGAAGGGGCGCTGGTGCCGCCCGATGCCAACGCGTTGGATGCTGCCATCGCCGCGCTTGAAGCGCCTTTTGCGCGACCGGCGCGCAACCTCTCGCCACTGCGTGATGCCTTGCAGGAAATGATGTGGGACAAGGCCGGCATTCTGCGCGATGCGGCGGGGCTTGCTGAAGCAACCACCGCGCTGGATGCCTTGGAGGCTGAGCTTGATGCTTCCGGGGTTGATGGCGCCAACCGCGCCTTCAACCTCACCTGGCATGATTGGCTCAATCTGAAATCGCTGCTGTTGGTGAGCCGCGCGATTGTGGTGGCGTCCGAGGCGCGTGAGGAATCACGTGGCGCGCATTGGCGGGAAGATTTTCCAGAAACGCGCGATGAACGCACTGGGCTTGCCGCAACATTCGTACGCTTGGAAGACGGGCGCGTGGTTTTGCAATGGCAGAAGGTTGACTTCACGCGCCTGAAGCCGGGCGAAAGCCTACTCACGCCGGTTGCGGCGGAGTAACGCGATGACGCCAGCTTTCCCCAGCTTTGCCGAAGCGTTGCGCGTGTGGCTGCGTATCGGTTTGCTGTCCTTCGGCGGGCCGGCGGCGCAGATTGCGGTGATGCATCGCGAAGTGGTGGAACAGCGCCATTGGGTATCCGATGCGCGGTTCCTGCATGCGCTGAATTTCTGCATGCTGCTGCCGGGGCCAGAGGCGCAGCAATTGGCGACCTATCTCGGCTGGCTGATGCATGGCGTGCGTGGTGGCTTGGCAGCGGGGTTGCTGTTCATCCTGCCCGGCGCGGCGGTGATGCTTTCGCTTTCCATCATCTACGCCACCTTGGGCGATGTGCCGATTGTGGCGGCGCTATTCTTTGGCCTGAAATGTGCGGTGCTGGTGCTGGTGGTGGAAGCGCTGATCAAGGTGGCGAAACGCGCGCTGAAGGGGCCGGTGCCCATAGCACTTGCCATCGCCGCATTCGCCGCGCTTGCGCTGTTCAGCGTGCCCTTTCCGCTGGTGGTGCTGGGCGCGCTCGCGATTGGTTTTGCTTTGCCGGATGCCTTCAGTGGTGCTGGCCATGGTGCCGCGAAGGATGGCCCACCCGCGCTATTGGACGCCGCCATCGCGGCTGATCCGGAACGCCCGGCGCGCATGGCTGGCGCTGCGCGGCGCGCGGGGCTGATTGCGCTGGCGCTTTGGCTCTGGCCGGTTGTGCTGCTGCTGGGATCGGGCGTTTATGGCGATATTGCCTGGTTTTTCTCAAAGCTCGCGGTGGTGACTTTTGGTGGCGCCTATGCGGTGCTTGCCTATGCCGCGCAGGAAGCGGTGGAGCATTACCAATGGCTCTCCGCGCCCGAAATGCTGGCGGGCCTCGGCCTCGCGGAAACCACGCCAGGGCCACTGATTTTGGTGCTGCAATTTGTGGGCTTCCTCGCGGGCTATCGCGCCGATGGTGTGCTGGGCGGTGTGGCGGGGAGTGTGCTGACGCTTTGGGTCACATTCGCGCCGTGCTTTGCCTGGATTTTCCTGGGCGCGCCCTTTGTTGAAAAACTCCATGCCGCGCCGCGCCTGAAGGGCGCCTTGGGCGCGGTGACGGCGGCGGTGGTTGGTGTGATCGCCAATCTGGCGCTGTGGTTTGGGCTGCGCGTGATTTTCCGGGATGTGCAGGTCAGCAGCTTCGGGCCAATCAGGCTTGATCTGCCAGTGCTGACCAGCCTTGACCCGGCGGCACTGGCGCTGGCGGTCTTCGCTGCCGTGCTGCTATTCCCGATGAAGCAAGGCCTGACGCGTAGCCTTGGCTTCACCGCGCTTGCGGGGTTGGTGCTGAAATTGGCGGGGTTTTGAGGCGAGCCTTTACCCTGGCGTGAACGCCTCATGCACCGCGGTCTGGATGCCGCCGCCGACAATCGGCCCGCCACCGGCGACATAGATCGTGTCACCAATCAGCGCCGCACCCAAACCATGGCGCGGGGTCGGCATGGGGGCGTGGTGCTGCCAGCTATCGGTGGCGGGATCATAGGATTCCACCGTGCCGATCACGCGATCAATCGGGCGGTTTTGCGCGTCATAAAGCCGTTCCTCGCCACCCATGCACCAGAAGCGCCCGTGCAGCACCGCCATGCCATGGCCGGAACGCGGTGTGGGGATGGGCGCACGCATCCGCCAAGTGTC
>JBIKWX010000296.1:0-4067 GCA_044356095.1 Roseomonas sp. | reverse complement strand
TTCAGCGCCTCACGCTCCCGTCGCGGCAAGGTCAGGATGTTGCGACCAGCAATTTCAATGCTGCCGGCATCGGGTTCAATCAGCCCCAGAATGCATTTGATGGTGACGGATTTGCCGGAACCCGAACCACCCAGAATGACCATGCCATGCCCGGCGCGGATATCGAGGTCCACGCCATCCAGCACCTGCTTCGGGCCAAAAGCCTTTGACAGCCCGCGCAGGCGGATTTTCGGCACCGCGCCACTCATCGCGCGAAGAACATTTCGGTGATGATGTAATCCAGCGCCAGGATCAGGATGGAAGATGTCACCACCGCCGATGTTGCCGCAGCACCAACACCCTGCGCGCCGCCCTTGCTGTTGTAGCCGCACCAGCAGCCCATCAGCGCAATAACAAAACCAAAGACCGATGCCTTCACGAGGCCGGAGACCACATCCATGGTCTGCATGAAATCAAGCGTCGCGCGCAAATACCCGGCGGAACTGAAGCCAAGCTTCGCCGTGCCAATCAGCCAGCCACCCATCACGCCGAGCGTATCGGCAATCAGCACCAGAAAGGGCAAAGCGATGGCGCCGGCCAAAAGCCGAGGTGCCACCAAATATTTCATCGGGTTGGTGGAAAGCGTGGTCAGCGCGTCAATCTGGTCCGTCACACGCATGGTGCCGATTTCAGCGGCAAAGGCAGCGCCAATGCGCCCCGCCACCATCAGGCCCGCAATCACCGGGCCCAATTCGCGCGTGATGGAAAGCACCACAACATTCGCGACCGCCCCTTCCGCATTGAAGCGCGCGAAACCCGTATAGGTTTGCAGCGCCAGCACCATGCCGGTGAAAATCGCCGTCAGCGCCACGACAGGCAGCGAGAAATAACCAATCTCCACCACATGGCGCAGAAACAGCCGGCCATAAAAGGGCGGGCGCAGCAGATGCAAAATACCCTCCAGCGCGAACAGTACCACCGCGCCAATGCGCTGCAGCGCCCCCAGCACGGCGCGGCCAAGGGTGGCGACGGGATCGAGGATTGCGGCCAAGCTCAGCCCGCCCCGTAATCGCGGCGGTAGCGGTCGCCGAGAGAAGTGAGGATCTCATAACCAATCGTGCCGGCTTGCGCCGCCAGATCATCCGGCGATGGCCCAGCGCCGCCGATCAGCATGACGCGATCCCCCGGCGCCAGACCCAGCGCTTCCGTCACATCCAGCGTGATCAAATCCATGGAAACGCGCCCCACCATCGGCAGAATCATGTCGCGATAGGCCGCGACACCTCGCCCGGATAGGCTTCTCAGGTAGCCGTCCGCGTAGCCAACCGCAATGGTGGCGATCCGGCTGGGGCGCGCTGCCACGAAGGAAGCGCCATAGCCTACCGAGGCACCGGCTGGGATATCGCGGATTTGCAGAATGGGCGCTTCCAGCCGGATCACCGGCCGCATCGGGTTGGCGGCGCCTGGCGTCGGGTTGATGCCGTAAAGCGCGCAGCCTGGCCGGGCGAGGTCTGAGGCATAGTCGCTGCCCAAAAACAGACCGGAAGAATTGGCGAAGGACCGCCTGAGCCTGGGCAGAACCGCACAGGCGCGGGCAAAACGCGCGGCCTGTTCGGCATTCAAGGGATGATCCGGTTCATCCGCGCAGGCCAGATGCGACATGACGTACAGCAGATCGAGCCCCTTCAGCAGCGCATGATCCGCCGCCAGCCGCGCCTGTTCGCCCGCATCCAGCCCAAGCCGCGCCATGCCGGTATCCAGATGCAGCAGCGCAGGTTGCGCCCGGCCCGCGCTGCGTCCCGCAGCGGCATGGGCAAGCACATCGCCAAGGCTGTTCAGCACCGGGACCAGCCCAGCACCCTCATCCGCGCCGGGCGCGAAGCCATTCAACACGGCAATCATCGGCCCAGCGCCAAGGGCTGCGCGCAGCGCCATGCCTTCCGAAAGATGCGCCACAAAGAAATGCCGGCAGCCCGCGGCATGAAGCGCCGGCGCAACGCGCGCAGCGCCAAGCCCATAGGCATTCGCCTTCACCACCCCCGCCACGGCCCCTGGTGCAGCGCGTGCGGCGAGCGCGCGCCAATTCTCGGCAATCGCGCCCAAATCAATGCGCAGAAGGGCGGAAGGGTCCATCAGCGACTACCGGGTTTAGCCGGCAAAACCATCATCATGCTGCGTATCCAAATCTCCAAAGCGTGTGAATTCGGCTTCGAAAAACAGCTTGATGGTCCCGGTTGGGCCATGGCGCTGCTTGGCGATGATCAGTTCCGCCTTGTTATGCGCCATTTCCATATCCTTTTGCCATTTATCCACCGCACCCTGGAATTTTTCGGCATTGTCGAAGGAAAGCTCCTTCGGCGCGCGCTGCATCAGGTAATATTCATCGCGATAGACGAACATGACCACATCGGCATCCTGTTCGATGGAACCAGACTCACGCAAATCCGAAAGCTGCGGGCGCTTATCCTCACGGCTTTCCACGGCGCGCGACAACTGCGACAGCGCAATCACCGGCACCGATAATTCCTTGGCGAGTGCCTTCAGCCCCTGCGTGATCATGCTGATTTCGAGCACTCGGCTTTCCGGCCGCGTGCCCGCTGCCGGGCGCATCAGCTGCAAATAGTCAACCACAATCAGATCAAGCCCTTTGGTGCGCTGCAAACGCCGGCAGCGTGTGCGCAGCGCCGAGATGCTGATCGCCGGCGTGTCATCAATATGCAAGGGCAGTGATGCCAATTCACGGCTGACTTCCAAAAACCGGTCAAAATCGCGCTGACTGATTTCACCGCGCCGGATGCGATCCCCGGAAATACGCGATTCCTCAGCCAGCAAACGTGTCGCCAATTGATCCGCACTCATTTCGAGTGAGAACAACGCAACGCCACCCTTGGGCACCGCATTAGGGTCTGCTTCCTGCGCGGCGCGCAGCACGGATTTCGCCGCGCCAAAGGCGATTTTGGTCGCAAGTGCCGTTTTGCCCATGCCAGGCCGGCCCGCGATGATGAGCAGATCGGATGGGTGCAGACCGCCAGTCTTATTGTCCAAATCGCGCAAGCCCGTGGGCAGGCCGGAAACCCCGCCCGGCGTGGTGAAAGCCTTTTCCGCGTGATGCACGGCAATGGTCAGGGCGCGTTCAAAAGTGAGGAATCCACCCTCCCCCGCGCCGCCTTCCTTCGCCAATTCGAACAAGGCCTGTTCGGCCGATTCCAACTGCGCCTTGGCGTCCAATTCGGCTTCCGCACCAAAGGCGCGGTTCACCACCACCTCGCCCAAATCCACCAATTGGCGGCGGAGCCAGGCATCATAAATCACCTGGCCATATTCACCGGCATTGATGACACCGACCATGGCCGAGAGAAGCTGCGCCAAATAGGCCGGGCCACCGACCTCATCCAATAATCCGGAATGTTCAAACTCGGCGCGGAGCGTCACCGCATCGGCAAGCTGGCCCGCTTCCACGCGGCGCTTGATGGCGTGGAAAATCCGGCCATGCACCGGATCGGCGAAGTGTTCCGGCGCCAGATATTCGCCGACACGTTCAAACGCCTTGTTATTGGCCAAAAGCGCGCCCAGCAGCGCCTGTTCGGCGGCCAGATTGGATGGCGGAATACGCTGCGATAGGCCGAGCAAACCGGCCCCGGGGGTGGCGCCGGGTGAAGGGTCAAAATTATTCATGCGCCCTTATAGCCCAGCGCGGAGGAGTCGCCGCCTGGGGATTACGGGGATTGCAAGGAAAAGCCGCGCGCTATTCCGCCGCGCCGCGCAGCCCATCCCACCAGGGGCAGGCACCCGGCATAAGGGTGTGATTGCCGGGTAGCACCTGCACCGGCGCCCTTTCGCCGCGCGCAGCCGCGGCCATGCGCATGTCTCGCCCCTTGGCGACTGCTTCCGCCCCGGCCCAATGCCGATCATGGCCCCATAGGCTTGGCCCGCTATCCATGCGCTCGGCCTGCCAAGAGCCAGGGTCTATATGCCGCCCACCCCAGCCATATTCGACCAGAAAGCCCCCCGGCGTGCGCGCATAAAAACTCGTCATCCAATCATTGGTATGGCGGCCAAGCGTGGTGCCGATGCGGCCTTCCTCAGAC
>JBIKWX010000295.1:0-4076 GCA_044356095.1 Roseomonas sp. | reverse complement strand
ATCGCGCATGCGCTGATATTCCTTATCGGTCAGCGTCAGCGCCGGGGCGATGGTGACGGAATCGCCCGTATGCACGCCCATCGCATCCAGGTTTTCGATGGAACAGATGATGATGCAATTATCCGCGCGGTCGCGGACCACTTCCATCTCGAACTCTTTCCACCCCAGCACGCTTTCTTCCACCAGCACTTCTGTGGTCATGGAAGCGGCAAGACCGGCCGAGACGATTTGTTCGAATTCTTCCCGGTTATAGGCAATACCGCCGCCAGTGCCACCAAGCGTGAAGGAAGGCCGAATAACGCAAGGCAGGCCCACGATTTTCAGCGCGTCCCAGGCTTCCGGCATGGTATGGGCGATTTCGCTTTTCGGGCTTTCAATGCCGATTTTCGACATGGCGTCACGGAATTTCTGACGATCCTCGGCCTTGTCAATCACCTCGGCCTTCGCGCCAATCAATTCGCAGCCGTATTTTTCGAGCACACCCGCTTCCGCGAGCTTGAGTGAGGTATTGAGCGCGGTCTGCCCACCCATGGTCGGCAGCAGCGCATCCGGGCGTTCCTTGGCGATGATTTTCTCGACAATCTCGGGCGTGATTGGTTCGATATAGGTGGCATCCGCCAGCCCTGGATCGGTCATGATCGTGGCTGGGTTGGAATTCACCAGAATGACGCGGTAGCCTTCAGCGCGGAGCGCCTTGCAGGCTTGCGCGCCGGAATAATCAAATTCGCAAGCCTGGCCGATGACGATCGGCCCGGCGCCGATGATCATAATGGATTTGATGTCTGTACGTTTCGGCATGGTTCAGGGCCTTGAGGTTTGCAGCAGGGTGAGAAGGGGTTTCATGCGCGGCTTTCGGTGGCGAGCTTGAGCGCGATCAGCGCCAAAGCCCCGCCCAAAATCCAACGCTGTGCGGCCATCCAGGTGGGGTTTTCGCTGAGGAAGCGCGAAACCCCGGCGGCGCCGTAAATCAACAAGCCATCGAAGATAATGGCGATGGCGATTTGCACCGCGCCCAGCGCGATGCCTTGCAGAAAGACATCACCGCGGGCGGGGTCAATAAAAGGCGGCAGCACCGCGACATAGAAAATCGCGACTTTCGGATTGAGCGCAGCGGTGGCGAAGCCAACACCAAACAGCCGCGATGCAGGTTCACGCGGCATGGGACGTGCGGCGAAAATCGGCTGCCCACCAGGGCGCAAGCATTGCCATGCGAGAAACGCAAGATACGCCGCACCACCAATGCGCAGCACATCCCAGGCATAGGGAATGGCAAACAGCGCCGCCGTAATCCCCGCGGCCGCGCAGAGCATGATGACCAGCGACCCGCATTGGCAACCGATCAACGAAATCATGCCAGCGCCAACACCTTGCGCCAATGACCGCGAGACAAGATAGAGCATATTCGGCCCCGGCGTCGCCGCGAGGCCAAGCGAAAGTGCGGCAAAAATCAGCAGGGTTTCGAGAGTGGGCATCAGCCCATCAATGCCTTCGCTAACATATACAAGGCAACGAATGCTGCTTTGGATGCTTCCTCAACAGCTGTGCCGGCAACCTTGTCAGCCAGCCAGAGAAGAAATCCCACTTTCGCAACAGCCTGAAAGATATCATCGACCCATATACGACCGTCAATTAATTGTTCTCGAAGAGAACGAGACTTTGAAAGCACCGCGACCCGCTCGTCGGCAGTTAGTCGTAACTCGTTACTTCCAGACTGGAGAGTCTTCTCAAGCAATTGAAGACTTTCTATGGCAGCATTTCTGCCCGGGGCCTTTGCTTCAAGCCGAACGATCGGGTCTGAATTATACTGCAATAATGCTATCAGCGACTCGTCTATGTAAATTTTTCCGTCTTGAGATTGGGGCAGACCCGCGCAAATCCAAGCTGGATAGCTGCCTGTGGCCAAGGTGGCCGGATCTACCTGTCGCCGACATGGAACAAGATCATCCGGTGCATATGTGCCACCTTCCTGCACAAGATACGTGCCTGGAGTATTGCCGCGCACAATGGACCCAGTCTCAAGCGTGAGACTAGAAATTTCTATTACGCTAGTCTTGTCGGGACCGTGAAGCATGAGGAACCTCTACCGTGCTACTTCCGACTAGATAGGGTGATCACTACGGCGTCAAAAATCACATCACCCCTGCACCGAATACCCACCATCCACCGGAATCGCGACCCCGGTGATGAAGGCTGCGGCATCGGAGGCAAGGAAAGCCGCCACCCCCTCAAAATCGCCCGGCTCGCCCCAGCGCTTGGAAGGCGTGCGCGCCAGCACATTGTCATTCAGCCCGGCCATATCCTGCCGCGCCTTGCGTGTCAGGTCTGTATCAATCCAGCCAGGCAGGATCACATTCACGGTAATGCCATCGGCTGCCCAGGCAACGGCGGTGGATTTCGTCATCTGCACCACGCCGCCTTTGGAAGCGCCGTAAGCCACATGCAAAGGCAGGCCGAAGATGGACAGCATGGACCCGTTATTGATCACGCGCCCGCAACCATGTGCCTTCAAATACGGATAGGCCGCTTGGGATGCCAACATGCCGCTGGTCAGGTTGGTATTGATGATGGTGTGCCAGTCTTCCAGTCTATACGTCTCAGGCCGGTTGCGGATATTCGTGCCTGCATTATTCACCAGAATATCCAAACGGCCGAGGCGCTTGGCGGTTTCTTCCACCATGGCGGTAATGGATTCAGGGTCGGTCACATCCACCGCAATGCTTTCTGCCTTGGCGCCCAGGGCGCGCAAGCCCGCGACAGCCGCGTCATTCTTCGCGGCATTGCGGCCCGCGACCATCACGGTGGCGCCCGCTTTGGCAAGGCCCGTTGCCATGCCAAGCCCAATGCCACCATTTCCACCGGTTACCAGCGCAACACGGCCGGTCAGATCAAACATCTTGTTCATGCCTTGGCCCTTTCGATCATTTCAACGAAGCGATGAAACAGATAATGGCTATCGGAAGGGCCGGGGCTCGCTTCCGGGTGATATTGTACGGAAAAGGCCGGGCGATCGGTGGCCGCCACGCCTTCATTCGTGCCATCGAACAGAGAGATATGCGTGACCTTCGCATTGCCCGGCAGGCTTTCCGGGTCCACCGCAAAGCCGTGGTTCTGGCTGGTGATTTCGACCTTTCCAGTCGTCAAATCCTTCACCGGCTGATTGGCGCCGCGATGCCCGCGCGCCAGCTTGAAGGTGCGCGCACCAAGCGCAAGTGACAGCAATTGATGCCCCAAGCAGATGCCAAAAATCGGCAGCTTCTTATCCAGCACGGCGCGAATAGCGGGCAGCGCGTAAGTGCCGGTTGCCGCAGGGTCGCCCGGACCATTGGACAGGAACACACCATCCGGCTTTTGCGCGAAAATCTCCTCAGCGGTTGCGGTCGCAGGCAGCACCACCACATCGCAACCAGCGGAGGCCAGACAGCGCAGGATATTGCGCTTGGCGCCGTAATCCATCGCGACAACGCGGTATTTCGGCGCGGTTTGGCGGCCAAAGCCGGTGGGCCAGGCCCATTCGGTTTCATCCCAGCGATAGCTCTGCCGGCAGGTGACATCCTTCGCCAGATCCATGCCTTCCAGCCCGGGCCAGCCAGCGGCTTCAGCGCGTAGCGCCGCGATATCAAACTTCCCATCCACGCGGTGGCACAAAACGCCATTGGGCGGGCCGCCATCGCGGATGCGCGCGGTCAGTGCGCGGGTATCAATGCCGGCAAGCCCGGGGACGCCGTGGGAAACCAGCCAAGCGTGCAAATGCCGCGTGGCGCGGTAATTGGCCGGTTCCGTCACATCCTGCTTCACAATCAGCCCGCGTGCGGCGGGGGTCAGTGCTTCGATATCTTCCTGATTGGTGCCGACATTGCCGATATGGGGGAAGGTGAAGGTGATGATCTGCCCGGCATAGGAAGGATCGGTCAGGGTTTCCTGATAGCCGGTCATGCCCGTGTTGAAGCAAATCTCGGCCACCGCCTTGCCCTCGGCCCCGAAGCCGCGGCCCCAAAAGACGCTGCCATCAGCCAGCACCAGGCAGGCGGTGGCGCCAGGGGGGGCGGTATCAGCCATGGGAAGGGGCTCCGTTTTCG
>JBIKWX010000072.1:0-13998 GCA_044356095.1 Roseomonas sp. | reverse complement strand
ATGCCAAACTAGGCGCGCCGGCGGCCGGAAATGGTTTTCGCCGGACCGTGTCTGGTCGGTGACCAGCAAAAAGAAGGACCGGTCCAATGGCCGCTGAAAAGTCCCAGAACGTGCAGGATGTCTTCCTGAACCATGTTCGCAAATCCAAGACGCCCGTCACGGTATTTCTGGTGAATGGCGTCAAATTGCAGGGCATCATCACCTGGTTTGACAATTTCTCGGTGCTGCTGCGCCGTGATGGCCATACGCAGCTTGTCTATAAGCATGCGATCAGCACTGTCATGCCTGGCGCGCCGATTTCGCTCTTTGACGGCGTGCCAGCGGCGGCAGGTGCTGCGGCGCCGGGCGCACCCGCGTCTGAAACGCGCCTGACCTTGCAGCGAGAGGTGATCTCTGACGGCGGAAACTGAAACAGGCGCCGGGCGACCGACCCGCGCCGCCGTCATCCTCCCTTTTGAAAAGCCCGCACGCAGCGCCATTGGCGATGTGCGGGGGAAGCGCGCCGCCGAGGCTAGGCTCGCCGAGGCGATCGGCCTTGCCGCTTCCATCGGTGTGACCATCGTTCATTCCGCGATCCATCCGCTGCGAGAACGCCGGCCTTCAACCCTGATGGGCGAAGGCCAGGTGGAGATCGAAAAGCGCGCGCTGCATGACCAGCAGGTGGGCGTGGTGATTGTGGATGCTGCCCTCAGCCCCGTGCAGCAGCGCAATCTGGAACGCGCCTGGGGCTGCAAGGTGATTGATCGCACGGGGCTGATCCTGGAAATTTTCGGCGAAAGGGCACGGACGCGCGAAGGCAGCTTGCAGGTGGAATTGGCGCATCTGGAATATCAGCGCACGCGGCTTGTGCGGTCCTGGACGCATTTGGAACGCCAGCGCGGCGGCTTCGGCTTTCTGGGCGGGCCGGGTGAAAGCCAGATCGAAATTGACCGGCGGCTGATCGGCGACCGGATTGTGCGGCTCAAGCGCGAATTGGATCAGGTGCGGCGGACGCGCGGCCTGCATCGGCGCGCGCGCGAACGAGTGCCTTATCCGGTGGTGGCGCTGGTTGGCTATACCAATGCCGGCAAGTCAACGCTGTTCAATGCGCTGACCGGGGCAGGGGTCTATGCGCAGGATCAGCTTTTCGCGACGCTTGATCCCACCATGCGCGCAATAAAACTGCCATCGGGGCGAAATGTGATCCTGTCCGACACTGTGGGTTTCATTTCCGATCTGCCGACGCAGCTGGTCGAAGCCTTTCGCGCAACCTTGGAAGAAGTCGCCGCTGCCGATCTGATTTTGCATGTGCGCGACATCGCGCACCCCGATAGCGCGGCGCAGCGCGCCGATGTGCTGGGCGTTTTGGAAGCCATGGCCGATGGCCCGGATGCGACCCTGGATGAGGCCTGGCCCGACCGCGTTGTGGAAGTGCTGAACAAGGCCGATATTCTGGGCGGCATTGATGCGGTGGAACGCCGCAGCCCCGATGCGGTGGCGGTCTCGGCGCTGACCGGGGAGGGGTTGCCCGCGCTTCGCGCCGCGATTGATGCCAGGCTTTCGGCGCAGCTTGTCGTGATTGATGCGGTGCTGCCGCCGTCTGATGGTGCCGCCATTGCCTGGCTGCATGCGCATGGCGAGGTGCTGGAGCGTCAGGATGCCGATGACGCGGTGCGGCTTAAAGTGCGGCTATCGCCCATGGACCGTGCGCGGTTTGAAAGCCGGGGGCAGAAATGAGCATTTCAGCCGCGCAGGCCGCTGATCTTGCCTTGCTGCTGCGTGCGGCGTCTCGGGCGGAAATCCTGCCGCGCTTCCGCCGCCTGGGGGCGGATGCG
The DNA here is from genome assembly GCA_044356095.1 of Roseomonas sp. Taxonomy (GTDB): domain Bacteria; phylum Pseudomonadota; class Alphaproteobacteria; order Acetobacterales; family Acetobacteraceae; genus Neoroseomonas. Next base: position 12,184 of record JBIKWX010000072.1, on the reverse strand, counting down.
GTGCGGAGCAAGACCGGGCCGCTCGATCTCGTGACGGATGCGGATGAGGCCGCCGAGCGCGTGATTACCGCAGGTCTGCAGAAGCTTTTCCCTGGCTGTGTTGTGGTGGGGGAGGAAGCGACGGCGGCTGACCCTTCACTGCTCGGGCGCTTGGCGGATGCGGAATTGGCCTTTGTGGTGGACCCGGTGGATGGCACGGCGAATTTCGCGGCCGGCGTGCCTTTATTCGGCTGCATGGCGGCGGCGATCCGGCGCGGTGAGATCATTGGCGCCTGGATCCATGATCCGCTGGGCGATGATACGGCGATGGCCTTGCGCGGGCAGGGGGCTTGGCTTGCCGATGCGCAAGGGCGGCGCTTTGCCGATTTGCGCGTGGCCGCGCCCGCCGCGCCGGGCGATATGGTGGCAGCGATCTCCTGGGGCCATATGCCGGAGCCGCTGAAATCCCGCGTGACCAGCCGCTTGCCGCGACTGGCGGGCACGGTTTCCTATCGTTGCGCCGCGCATGAATATCGGCTGGCCGCCGGCGGGCATGCGCATTTGCTGGTCTATAATAAGCTGATGCCCTGGGATCATGCGCCTGGCTGGCTGCTGCACCGCGAAGCCGGCGGGCATTCCGCGCGTTTCGATGGCAGCGCTTACGGCCCGCATCTGACCAGCGGCGGGCTGATCTGCGCGCCTGATCGCGCGAGTTGGGAAGCCGCCCAGGAAGCGCTCTTCACGCCATGACCAACCAGGATGAGGATGAGGAGGCTGGCCCGCCCGGCCTGCCCCCAGGCACGCCTTTTTACATGACCCCCGCCGGTGCCGCTGGCTTGCGGGCTGAGGTGAAGCGGCTCTGGGAGGATGAACGGCCCAAGGTGGTGGACATCGTCTCCTGGGCGGCGGCGCTTGGGGATCGGTCGGAGAATGCGGATTACCAATATGGCAAGCGCCGCCTCAGGGAGATTGACCGGCGCGTGCGATTCCTGACCAAGCGGCTTGAAAAGGTGCAGGTGGTGGACCCGGCGCAGCAGACGCGGCGCGATCAGGTGTTTTTCGGTGCCAGCGTGACCTATGCCCGCGCGTCAGATGATGTTGAGGTCACCATCACCATTGTCGGCGTGGATGAGGCCGAGGCCGAGGCTGGGCGGATTTCCTGGGTGGCGCCGGTGGCGCGGGCGCTTTTGGGCGCACGGGTTGGCGATCTGCGGCGGTTGCGCACGCCAGCCGGGGTGGAGGAGATTGAGGTGGTGGGGATTAGCTATCCTGTCAGATAAAATATTTCAAATTCAATAGATTGTGCTCTTCAATTCACTTCTCGCTTTGCTTTACCTGCGCCCACAAAGCCTCCATCTCCTCAAGGCTCATGTCATTCAGGCTTTTTCCTGCAAGATCAGCCTGTTCCTCAATATGCCCAAAGCGGCGCGTGAATTTCTGATTGGCGTGACGGAGCGCTGCTTCCGGGTCCAAATCCAGCTTGCGCGCCAGATTGGCCAGCACGAACAGCAGATCGCCCACCTCATCCTGAAGCCGTGCCTTATCAGCGCCTTGCAGCTCGGCGCGGAGTTCGCCGGCTTCTTCTTCCAGCTTATCCAGCACCGCGCCGGGATCGGGCCAGTCAAAGCCAACCCGCGCGGCGCGGCGTGTGAGCTTGGCAGCGCGGGTCAGGGCAGGGAGGCCATCCGTGATTCCCGCCAACACGCCGCTTTCCGCCCGCGCGGCGCGTTCGGCGGCTTTTTGTGCCTCCCAGGCGCGGGTTTGGGCGGCGGCATCGCGTGCGGCTTCCTCACCAAAGACATGAGGATGGCGACGGATCATCTTGTCCGCGATGGATTGAGCAATCTCAGCAAAGCCGAACCAGCCGCGCTCAGCGGCCATTTGCGCGTGATAGACCACCTGGAACAGCAGATCGCCCAATTCATCCAGCAGCTTGTCCGGGTCATTGGCGGCGATGGCGTCCGCGACCTCATAGCCTTCCTCGATCGTGTATGGCGCGATGGAGGCGAAATCCTGCACCAAATCCCAAGGGCAGCCGCCATTGGGATCACGCAGCTTCGCCATGATGGCGAGCAGGGCGCGGAGCCTGGCTTCGGGCGAATTTTGGCTCGGGGATTCGGTCATGTATTTCCCGCATAAGGTATATTATGGAAAAATAAGATCACCCTAGAATTCCTTAACTTGCGCCACACCCGGCACCACCCGCATGGCCTGCATCAGCCTGGGCCCGACATTGAAGCCGCCGGGCAGCGCGATTTCCACTTCCTGTTCGGCGCCAAGCTGCGGCACCAGGATCACGCGACCACGCCCGCGGCCTTCGCGCGTCAGCAAGGCGCGGATCGGATCAAGCGTCGCGGTCGCCTCCAGCCACAGCTTGATCCCGCCGCCGGCATTGGCCGCGACCTTATCCAGGCTTTCAAGCTCGGTCGCGGTCAGGCGCAAAGCTTCGCCTTCCATGCGCAAATCCGCCGTCACCAGAATGGCGCTGCCCTCGGCCAGCAGCTCTCGGCTGCGGTTCAGCACCTCGGAAAAGCAGGTCACTTCAAAACTGCCATGCGTGTCGGAAACCCGTACCCAGGCCATGCGGCTGCCGGTCTTGGTCGTGCGTTCCTTGGCATTCACCACGGTGCCGGCCAGCTTGACGCGGCCACCGCCGCGGCTCGCGCGGTCGGCAATGCCAGAGGATGGCACCACGCCAAGGCGCTTCAGCGCCTGGCGATAGGCATCCAAGGGATGGGCGGAAAGGTGAAAGCCAATCGCCTCGGCCTCCTGGGAAAGCCGATCCAGCGGCTGCCAATCCGGCACATCCGGCAGGCGAAGCGCCTCTGGCCGCCCAGGCTCGGCGCCGAAAAGGCCGATCTGGCCGCTATCGCGTTCCTCGGCACTCGCTTGGGCGCGGCGCAGGATGGTCTCGGCCCCGGCCATGACGCGGGCGCGATTGCCATCCAGGCATTCAAAAGCGCCGGCACGGCCCAGGTTTTCGATCTGCATCTTATTGAGCAGCTTGGGGTCCACCCGCGCGGCGAAATCAGCGAGTGACGCGAAATCCCCGCCCGCATCACGCGCTGCCACCAGATCGCGCATGGCACCTTCACCAACTCGCTTCACGGCAGCGAGCGCAAAACGAATGGCCTGCTTGCCATCATCCCGCGCTTCCACGCGGAAATCGGCGCCGCTGCGGTTGATATCCGGCGGCAGCACGGCAATGCCAAGCCTTGCCGCTTCCTGCATATGGCCGGCAAGCTTATCGGTGTTGGAAAGATCAAGCGTCATGGAAGCGGCCAGGAAGGCGACCGTGTGATTGGCCTTCAACCAGGCGGTTTGATAGCTGACCAGCGCATAGGCCGCGGCGTGGGATTTGTTGAAGCCGTAATCGGCGAAGCGTTCCATGAGGTCAAAAATCTCGGCCGCCTTGGCCGGTTCAATGCCGCGCGCTTCGGCGCCATCGCAGAAAATCTTGCGCTGCGCTTCCATTTCGCTTCTGATCTTCTTGCCCATGGCGCGGCGCAACAGGTCGGCAGCGCCAAGCGAATAGCCCGCAAGGTCCTGCGCAATCTGCATGACCTGTTCCTGATAGACCATGATGCCATAGGTTTCCGACAGAATATGCCGGATCGCCTCATGCGGCGGCTCCCACGCCTCGCCATGTTTGCGGGAGCAATAGGCCGGGATATTCGCCATGGGGCCAGGGCGATAGAGTGCGACAGCGGCCACCAAATCCTCAAAGCGGTTGGCGCGCATTTGTCGCAGGCAGTCGCGCATCCCCTGCCCTTCAAACTGGAACACGCCAGCGGCATCACCGCGCCCGAGCATTTCATAGGTTTTCGGATCATCCAGCGGGATGGCGGCGATATCTACCTCAATCCCCTGCCCTTTCAGGATATCGAGCGCGCGTTCAATGACCGTCAGTGTTTTCAGGCCAAGAAAGTCGAACTTCACCAGGCTCGCCATCTCGGCGTATTTCATCGAATACTGGGTCACCAGATATTCGGATCGCGGGTCGCGATAGAGCGGCACGGTTTCAATCAAGGGCCTGCGACCAATCACCACGCCGGCAGCATGGGTGGAGGCATTGCGGTAAAGCCCTTCCACCTGCAGCGCGATATCCATCAGCCGCGCAACCTGTTCGTCGCTGTCGCGCATTTCCTGCAAGCGCGCTTCGCCTTCAATGGCCTGCGAGAGTGTCACCGGCTTGGCTGGGTTATTGGGAATGAGCGAGGCGATCTTATCCACCTGCCCATAAGGCATGCCAAGCACGCGCCCCACATCGCGCACTGCGGCCTTGGCTTGCAGCTTGCCGAAGGTAATGATTTGCGCGACGCGATCTTCGCCATATTCGCGCCGGACATAGGCAATCACTTCGTCGCGCCGGTCCTGGCAGAAATCAATATCGAAATCCGGCATGGAAACGCGTTCGGGGTTGAGGAAGCGTTCGAACAGCAGCCCGAAACGAATCGGGTCCAAATCCGTGATCAGCAGAGCCCAGGCGGCGACCGAACCCGCGCCTGAGCCGCGCCCCGGCCCCACCGGAATGGGCGGGGTTTGCGCCTTGGCCCATTGGATGAAGTCGGCAACAATCAAGAAATAACCTGGAAAACCCATTTTCTCGATCACGCCGATTTCATAGGCCAGACGTTCGCGATATTGCGCGCGGGTCGCCTCATCCGGCGCGGGGCGCATCGCATCCAGGCGCTGTTCCAGCCCGGCTTCGGCCATGGCGCGGAGTGTTTCGGCCTCTGTCTTGCCTTCCTGCACCTTGGGGCAGATGGGCAATTCGGGCTTGCGCGCTTCGGTCATCACCGCACTCATGCGCGCAATGGCGAGTGTATTGTCGCAGGCATCGGGCAAATCCTCGAATAATGCCCGCATGGCTTCCGCCGGTTTGAACCAATGTTCGGGTGTAACGCGCCGGCGGTCGCGTTCCGCCATGGTGCGGCCTTCAGCGATACACAGCAGCGCGTCATGCGCTTCATACATGGAAGGTGCGGCGAAATAGACATCATTGGCGGCGATGATCGGCAGCCGCGCGCTATGCGCGAGTGCGAGCAAGGCCGGTTCCAGCCGCGCTTCCTCATCCCGGCCATGGCGGTTGAGTTCTACCGCGAGCCGATCCGGGAATGCTTCCTTGAGCCGCGCAAGCAGCCTTGCGGCAGCGGGTTTCTGGCCTTCCAACAATAGGCGCGAAATCGGGCCAAGCGTGCCGCCCGTCAGCAGAAACAAGCCTTCGGCATGTTCCGCGAGTTGATCGAGCAATACCGCTGGCTTGCCGGAGGCATCTTCCCTGAGGAAGCCAAGCGAGGACAGGCGCTGCAAATTATCCAAGCCGCGCGGCGTGAGGGCGAGCGCCACCAGCGGGTCCGGCGGCAGGCGAAGCGCATCGGGCCGATCAGCATCCGTGCTGGCGCGCGACAAGCCCAATTGGCAGCCCATGATGGGCTGCACGCCCTTTTTCGTGCAGGCTTCGGCAAATTCCAGGGCGCCAAACAGGTTGCCCGTATCCGTCAGCGCCAGCGCCGGCATGCCATCGGCGGCGGCAAGTGCGGCAAGCTTATCCGCCTTGATCGCGCCTTCCGAGAGCGAATAGGCCGAATGCGTGTGCAGATGAATAAAGGACATGCAGTTGGCGTTCCGGAATCGCGTGAAGCGTCAGGTTAGCACAGCCAAAAGCCCTTGCCTGCCGCCCGATGCGCGCCCAGGATGGAATTCGGATCGTCACAGGAGCCCACCATGTCCCTGCCCCGCCTTGCCCTGACCTCCCTGCCCTTCCTGGCCCTTGCCTTTGGCGCGAGCCCCGCCTTGGCCCATGCGGGGCATGAGCATGGGATGGTTGCGGGCTTCCTGCACCCGCTGATGGGCGCGGATCATGTGGCGGCGATGGTGGCGATTGGGCTTTGGGCGGCCTCGCTCGGCTGGCAGCGCGGCTGGCTGCCGCCGCTGGGCTTCCTGGCCGGCATGGCGGGCGGCATTGCGCTTGGCCTTGCTGGCGGCATCGGGCTTGGCTTTGGCGCGGTTGAAACGGCGGTGGCGGGTAGCCTGATTGTGCTCGGCGCGATGCTGGTGATGGCGCAGCCCTTCCGCCCTGCGGTGGCGCTACCCTTGGTGCTGGTGGCGGGGCTGGTGCATGGCCTGGCGCATGGCGGTGAGATTGCTGGCGCGGCCTTGCCAACCGCTTTTGGCATGCTGGCGGGGTCCGCGCTGCTGCATGGTTTTGGCGCCGCCCTTGGCGTGGCGAGCGCGCGGTATGCGGGCGCGCTCCGCTTTGGTGGTGCGGCGATTGCCGGGTTCGGGGCGTTGTTGCTGCTGGGGTAGCCGCAACCGCACCGAGGCCTCAATGCGTGTTCGCGCCCCGCGCCAAAGGCGAGTTTCGATTTTTGGCTCTGCTTACTGCATCCATGCTCCATCAACGGTTCCCGCCAGGGCTTCGCGAGAAATGTTCTTCACAGGGTTGCGGGCTTAGGCATAGGCTCTCCCACTTTGTAGAAAGGGAGAGAAACCATGGCCAAATCCGCACTCTGGAAAAAGGGCGATGCGGTCCGCACGCGCCTGATGGGTCAAGCCACCGTCAAGAACATGAACAAGGGCGTCTATGACGACCCCATCATGGAAAAATTCGGCGATTACGCGCGCGAAGCGGTGTTTGGCATGCTCTGGTCTCGCCCTGGGCTCGATCTCAAAACCCGCGCGCTGATTTGCGTGATTTCCGATACTGCCATTCATGCTTGGCCGGAACTTGCCATCCATCTGCGCATGGCGCGGCGCATGGGCTGGACCGAGGATGAGCTGACGGAAGCGCTCATGCATCTCTGCGGCTATATCGGCCTGCCCGCAGTGCGGGAGGCGATGATTGTGGCCAAGGGCGTCTTTGCCGAAATGCGCGCCGAACCTGATGGTGGGCTGGCTGAAGCTTGACCTTTGTCTTTCTGACCATTTCGCCTAGAAACCCTGCCTGGGGGCGCGATGGCCAGCCCCATGCAAAGACGGAATAGCATCGCCCATGTCCCAGACAACACTTGCGTCCATCGGCTTCCCGGCGAAGGAAGGGGCCCGCGGCTTTACCACGCGCCCGGAAATCAGCGGGACCTTTGGCGCGGTGGCCTCCACCCATTGGATCGCCTCTCAGGTCGGCATGGCGGTACTGGAACGGGGCGGCAATGCCTTTGATGCGGCTGCTGCTGCCGGCTTCACGCTGCAAATCGTGGAGCCGCATTTGAACGGGCCGGGCGGCGATTGCCCGATCATCCTGCATAGCGCGCGCACCGGCCAGCAACAGGCGATTTGCGGCCAAGGCCCCGCCCCTGCCGGCTTGAATGTCGCGCTGATGAAAAACCTCGGCCATGAGATCATGCCCGGCACGGGCATGCTGGCAGCACCCATTCCCGGCGCCTTTGACGCCTGGATGCTGATGCTGCGCGACCATGGCACCTGGAAGCCGCGCGACATCCTTGCCTATGCGATCGGCTATGCGCGGCATGGCGCGCCCATGGTGCCGCGCGTGCGCGCCACGATTGATTCCGTGCGGCCATTGTTTGAGGCGGAATGGAAAACCTCTGCCGCGCTATGGCTGCGGGGTGGCGGCCCGGCACCGGGCGGGCTTTATGCCAACCCAACGCTGGCCGATACCTATGAACGCGTGGTGCGCGAGGCGGAGGCCGCCGGCGGGGATCGCGTGGCGCAGATTGAAGCTGCGCGGCGCGCCTGGTATCGCGGCTTTGTGGCGGAAGCGATTGATCGCTTCTGCCGCACGACAGAAGCGATGGATACATCAGGCCGCCGCCATCGCGCCGTGCTGAATGGGCAGGATTTGGCTGGCTGGTCCGCGCCCATCGAAGCACCGCTCGGCTTGGATTATCACGGCCATCGCGTGCTGAAATGCGGCCCCTGGAGCCAGGGCCCAGCCATGCTGCAAACCCTGGCCTTGATCGCGGGCGATGACATTGCGGCGATGGACCCGCTGGGCGCGGATTTCATCCATCTGGTGACGGAGGCGATGAAGTTGGCCTTTGCGGATCGTGAAGCCTTTTATGGCGATCCGAATTTCGTTGATGTGCCGATGGCGACACTTCTCTCGCCCGCCTATAGCGCCGCGCGCCGTGCGCTGATTGGCGCTGCCGCCAGCATGGAATTCCGCCCTGGATCGCCCGATGGCCGTGCCCCGCGCACAGACTACGCCGCTGCCATCCGCCGCGCGCAGGAAATGGCCGCCGCTGCCGGCAGTGGTGAGCCCACCGTCTCTCGCCTTGGGGCTGCAGGTGGCGATACCTGCCATGTGGATGTGATTGACGCTGCCGGGAATATGGTGAGTGCGACACCTTCCGCCGGTTGGCTGCAATCCTCGCCAGCGATTCCCGAGCTTGGCTTTTGCCTCGGCACGCGCTGCCAAATGTTCTGGCTGGATGAAACCCTGCCCAATGGCCTGCAACCAAACAAACGCCCGCGCACCACGCTGTCACCCGCACTTGTGTTGCGCGATGGCAAGCCCTGGATGAGCTTCGGCACACCAGGTGGCGAGCAGCAGGATCAATGGCAGCCCATCATGCTGCTGCGGATGTTGCATCATGGCATGAATATCCAGGAAGCGATTGATGCGCCTTCCTTCCATTCGGAACATTGGATCAGCAGCTTCTGGCCGCGTGGCGCCAAGCCCGGCAAGCTGGTGATTGAAGGCCGCTATGCGCCGGAAGTGTTGGCGGCGCTGAAGGCGCGCGGGCATCAGGCGGAAGCGGGCGGCGATTGGTCCGAAGGGCGGCTAACCGGCGCGCGGCTTGAGGCCGATGGCACCATCCGTGCTGGCGCCAATCCGCGCGGCATGCAAGGTTATGCGGTGGGGCGGTGATGGACAACAAGAACGAAACCAAACGGGAATACCACGCGCGCAAGCGCATCCTGGTGACAGGTGGCGCCGGCTTTGTCGGCAGCCATTTATGCGAAGCGCTTTTGGAAGCCGGCCATGAAGTGCTCTGCGCAGATAATTTCTTCACCGGCAATAAGGCCAATATCGAAGCGCTGCTGGATCACCCCTATTTCGAATTGATCCGCCATGACGTGACCTTCCCGCTTTATGTCGAGGTTGATGAGATCTACAACCTCGCCTGCCCGGCTTCGCCGATCCATTACCAGCATGACCCGGTGCAGACGCTGAAGACCAGCGTGCATGGCGCGATCAATATGCTCGGCCTCGCGAAGCGCCTGAAGGCGCGGATTCTGCAAGCTTCCACCAGTGAGGTGTATGGCGACCCGAATGTGCATCCTCAGCCCGAGGAATATTGGGGCAATGTGAACCCCATCGGCCCGCGTTCCTGCTACGATGAAGGCAAGCGCTGTGCAGAGACGCTGTTCTTCGACTACCACCGCCAATTCAGCCTGCCGATCAAGGTGGCGCGCATCTTCAATACCTATGGCCCGCGCATGCACCCGAATGATGGGCGCGTGGTCTCCAATTTCATCGTTCAGGCTTTGCGCGGTGATCCCATCACGATTTATGGCGATGGCAAGCAGACGCGCTCCTTCTGCTTTGTCTCAGACCTGGTGGAAGGTTTGCGCCGGCTAATGGATTCACCCGAAGGCACAACGGGGCCGATCAATCTTGGCAATCCGGGCGAGTTTACCATGATCGAATTGGCCGAAGCCGTGATCCGGCTGACGGGTTCCGCTTCCCGCATGGTCTTTCGCCCTGCACCGGTGGATGACCCGCGCCAGCGCCAGCCCGATATCACCAAGGCGCGCGGCAAGCTTGGTTGGGAACCGACCATCCCGCTGGAACAGGGCCTGGTGCATACCATCGCTTATTTCGACAAGCTATTGACGAGAGGAAATGCCTGAGCATGCGCATCCTGCTCACCATCGCGCATTTCTTCCGTGCCGAGGAAGGATCAAACCACAGCTCCACCGACGCGCACCGGCGTGATCAGCGTGCGACAGCCATCCGGAGCGTGATTGATGCCTGGCGTGGCCATTACGGGCCGGTCTTCAACATCAATGTCTGGCACAAGAAATTCGAACCCATGATCGGGGTCGCGGATCAGCTGGACATCATCGTGCTGGTGAATGGCGACAACCATCTGCTGGACGCGGAGTATTGCCGTGCGCGGGGCGTGCGGCTTTATGATGCCAAGCTCGATAATCCGCGCATGCTGGGCTTCACGGCGCATAAGCTTTTTGCCGATGCTCGCAACCTTTATGATGTCTTCGCCTTTTCAGAAGATGATTTACGCCTAACGGGGAGTGACATGATCCAACGCATCCTGGCCTTTCAGGATGATTATGGCTGGCGGCGCGTTTTGTTTCCCAATCGTTTCGAACTAAACCCGCGCGGGCCAGCGCTGAAAACCTATATTGATGGTATGCTGCGCCCGGGGCTGCTCGCGCCCTTTGAAGCAGCCTTGCCGGATGAGCGGTTTCTCAAGGGCCGCCAAGGCGCACGCCCCCTCACCTTCCAGCGCGCCACCAATCCGCATTGCGGGTTTTTCGCGCTGACCGCCGCGCAATTGGCGCATTGGATCGCGCAGCCCCAATTCGGTGATCAGGATTGCAGTTTCATCTCACCGCTTGAAAGCGCGGCGACGCTCGGCATTCTCAAAACCTTCCCGATCTACAAGCCCTTCGGCCGTGATATGGGCTGGCTGGAGATTGAACATCTCGATACGCGGTTTTCCGGCATGAATTTGCCGGGGCGCCCACAAGCGGCACCCCGGCCAAGCTGAATTCAGCGCGGGCGCGGGCCGCTTCGCCGCGGTGCCGGGCCGCGCTTGGCGGTGGCCGGCAATGCCGCCGCCGGTGCTGCCTTGCCCGATTGCGCGCGCAAATCGGCAATGGTGGCGCGGTTGGTCACCTGTTCCGGGTTCATGCGGATTTCCACAATCGCGGGCTTGCCGGAAGCGAGCGCGCGCTGCACCGCAGGCACCATTTCCTCGGTCTTTTCAACAACCTCCCCATGGCCGCCAAAGGCTTCGATAAAGCGTGCGAAATCCGGATTGGTGAGCGCCGTGCCGGAAACGCGATGCGGATAGGTGCGTTCCTGATACATGCGAATGGTGCCATACATCTGGTTGTTGAAGACCAGAATGACTGGATTGACGGAATGATGGAAGGCGGTCGCGATTTCCTGCCCCGTCATCAAAAACCCGCCATCACCGACAAAGCCAATCACCGGCCGTTCCGGATGCACAATCTTCGCACCAATCGCGGACGGCACCGCATAACCCATGGCGCCATTGGTGGGGCCGAGGAAATCCTGCCCCGCCCCCACATGCATGAAGCGCGTCGGCCAGGTCGCGAAATTGCCGGCATCCGTCGTGTAGATGGTATTGGCCGGCAGCGCCCTTTCCAAATCCTGCAACGCCTTCGCCAAATTGAGCGGCCCTTCGTAGTCGGGCGCTGCCGCCTGCTTCATTCGTGTGGCGCGCAAATCCCGCGTCCAGCCGGCCCAGGCGGGTTTCTTGATGGGCGCTGCCGCCTTGGCCGCCGCAGCAAAGGCATTGAGATCCGCCGTGATGCCAAGTGCCGGGCGATAGACACGCCCGATTTCGGATTGTTCGGGATAGACATGCACAATCGGCGTCGCGCCGGCCATATCGAGCAAAGTATAACCTTGGCTGAATGTCTCACCGAGGCGCGAACCAATCGCGATGATCAAATCCGCATCCTTGGCGTGCGAAACGAGGCCCGGATCGGCACCGACACCCAAATCGCCGACATAGTTTTCCGAATTGCCGTCGAAAATCCCCTGGCGGCGGAAGCCAACAGCCACCGGCAGATCATTCGTCAGCAGGAAGTCGCGGATATCGGCCTTGCCCTGATCCGACCAGCGTGACCCACCCAGCACCGCCAGCGGGCGCTTCGCCTTGGCCAACATCGCCATCATACGCTCAACAGCGTCAGGTGCCGGGTAAGGCGGCAGCACATTGGCGGGGCCGATATCCGGCACATTCGCCATGCGCTTTTGCATTTCCTCACTGATCGCAATCACCACCGGGCCGGGGCGGCCAGATACCGCAACATCAAAGGCATGCGCCATCAATTCGGGGATGCGCTTTTCATCATCAATCTGAGTCACCCATTTGGCGATGGGGCTGAACATGCGGCGGTAATCAACTTCCTGGAAAGTTTCGCGGTCTGTCTCCTCTACCGGGATTTGCCCGACCAGCAGCACCAGCGGCGTTGAATCCTGCTGCGCGACATGCACGCCAATCGCGGCATGGCAGGCGCC
>JBIKWX010000294.1:0-4093 GCA_044356095.1 Roseomonas sp. | reverse complement strand
AGAGTGAACGGGCGGCCACGAAGGGTAAGAACCCTAAGGCAATGGTCCAGCCCCCAACTCCCGCAACCTCTCTCCCTCCGCCCGCGCCTCGGCCAATAGGGTTTCCCAATCATCAGGCGGGTGGCCGCTTTCCAGCATGCGGCGAAATACCCGGTACGCATCATCGCGGCTTTCATAGGCGCGCTTGGTGGCCTCATCATTCACCCAGGCGTAAACCAAAAGCCTGCTCGCTGCATGGAAGCGAAAGAATAGCCGGTATTGCTGAAAGAATTTGGCGCGGCGCCAATGCTTTTGCTCATCCCCAACTGTGCTGCCTTGGCGATATTCCGCACGCGTCGGGTCTTGCGGAATAACCTCGAAAGCGAGTTTCGTGATGGCTGCCAGCCGCTTGCTGGCATTCCGGTTCCGGTAGCCCAGCGGATCCTTTTGCCGCAGCGCCTCTATTTGTCGCTCCAGCGCTTCAAGCTCTGCAAGGAACAGCGGATGAGCGAATACCGTCCAGCCATGGACCACCAGCGGCGCTGGCTTCCCGGCAATCATTCATTATCGGCCGAAAGCACGGCATCAAGGTCAAGTTCAACATTGCCCACAAGCGCCTGAAGCCGCGCGACAAGGCCGGCATCCACCGCCTGCAAGCGTTCCGGGTGGCGCGCGATATCACTGGCCAGAAAGCCGAGGAATTGGCCGAGCAAAGGGTCCTCAGCCTCGGCGGGCGCGGCGCGGGTGAGCACCACCTCACCGCTCGGGCGGATCGCGTAATGCAGCTTGTCGCGTTTGCCGAGGCGAAGCGCACGGCGCACCGTCTCTGGCACCGTGGTTTGGTAGCGGTCGGTCAGGGTGGATTCGACTTCAAGCGCGGAGGGCATGGTGGGCTTGGCCTCAGTGGTTCAGCACCAAGAATTAATGCAATTGCATTGTCTTGTCAATGCAATTGCATTACCTCATCGCGCCGCCGGCCCCTCATAAGGCGCCCACCCCCACAATCCGATAATCAAACACCCCACCATCGGGTTCCGTGATGGTCACGTGCTCACCGGGCCGGATCGGGCTGGTGCCGGGATCGAAATGCGCCTCGGGCGCGTCCAGGCGCTCCGCTGGGCTGCCGCTGAAGCGGATGAACCAGCCATTATCACCATCATATTGCACATCACCCTGCTCGGGCGGCACATCCGGGCGAAAGCGCCGCGCGCGCCAGGGGGCGGGGTCCTCGGCCCAGGCTTTCGCATCAGGGTGCCCGCCCGCATCCAGGGCCAGTTCAATCTCATAGCGATGATCCACGCAGCCAGTGGGCAAGCCCGGCCCCGCCACAAGGGAGAGTGTCACCAGCATCCGCTCCATGCACATCTCCTTAATCAGGGCCGCAACACCGGTATCAGATAGCGACCTTCACGCCCAATTCCACCACGCGATCCGATGGGATGCGGAAGAATTCAGTGGCGGAAAGCGAATTGCGGCTCAGCACCATAAACAGCCACTGCCGCCAGCGCGACATTTTCGGCACCGCTGCCGCGACGACTGTCTCCCGCCCCAGGAAGTAGGAAGTCTGCATCGGTTCATAAGGAATGCCCAGATCAACCAGGGCTTCAAGCTCACGCGGGATATTGGGGCTTTCCTGGAAACCGTAGCGCAGCGCCACGCGATAGATATTGGGCGCCAATTCCTCCACCGCGCGGCGCCGATCAGCGCCCACTTGTGGGACATCCTCATTGGTGACGGTCAGGAACAGAACGCGATCGTGCAAGACCTTGTTGTGCTTCAAATTATGCAACAAGGCGCCGGGCAGGAATTCCGCCTGGCTGGTCATAAACACCGCCGTGCCAGGCACGCGCACAGTGCGCGATTGCGGCAGGCGCGCAATGAAGGATTTGAGCGGCAGGCCGTCCTGTCGGATGCGCGCAAACAGCAATTCCCGCCCGCGATGCCAGGTCAGCATCAGCACAAATAATGCAACGCCCAGCACCAGCGGTACATAACCGCCTTCAGGAATTTTCAGCACGTTGGAGAGGAAGAAGGCCAGATCAAGCGCCAGTAGCGGCAGGAAGACGCCAAGCACACCCAGAAGCGGCCAGCCGAATTTGCGATGAAACACCACCATCGCCAGGCAGGATGTGCAGACAAAAGTACCGGTCACCGCAATGCCATAGGCAGCAGCTAGGCGTTCCGAATCACGGAAGGTCACCACCAGGATCAGCACGCCAATCAGCAGCGCGAAATTCACCTGCGGCATATAGATCTGGCCTTCTTCCGTATCGCTGGTATGGCGCACCACCAGCCGCGGCAGGAAGCCAAGCTGCACGCATTGCCGCGCAATGGTATAAGCGCCGGATATCATCGCCTGGCTCGCGATGATGGTGGCGGCCGTGGCCAAGAACACCAAAGGCAGGCGGAACCATTCCGGCGCCAGCAGGAAGAACGGGTTTTCGAGTGCAGCCGGATCGCGCAGCAAAAGCGCGCCCTGGCCGAGGTAATTCAGCACCAGTGCCGGCAGCACAATCACCAGCCAAGCCCAACGGATGGGCCGGCGCCCGAAATGCGCCATATCGGCGTAAAGCGCCTCCGCCCCCGTTACCGCCAGCACCACGGACCCGAAGGCGATAAAGGCCATCAGCCGGTAATGCAGGCAGAAGGTAATGCCCCAATGTGGCGAAAGCGCTGCCAGCACGCCAGGGTTATGCAGCACTTCCCACAACCCGAGCAGCCCAATCACCGCAAACCACGCCGCGCAAATCGGCCCAAACAGGGCGCCCATCTTCGCCGTGCCGCGATATTGCACCAGAAACAGCGCCAGCAGGATCACCACCGAAATCGGCAGCACTGCCTTTTCAAAATGCGGCGAGACAACCTTGAGCCCCTCCACCGCCGAGAGCACCGAAATCGCCGGCGTGATAATGCCATCACCAAAGAACAGGCAGGCTCCGGCAATGCCGATCAGCGCCAAAATCCAGCGCGTCCGCGGGCTTTCCACACTGCGCTGCGCCAAGGCCATGAGTGCCAGGATACCGCCCTCACCCCGGTTATCGGCGCGCAAGATAAAGGCGACGTATTTTACCGTGACTGTCAGGATCAGCGACCAGATGATCAGGCTGAGCAGGCCGAGCACCTCCCAGGCTTCGACGCCACCTTCCTCAAAATGGCTGGCGGCGGCGCGCATGGCGTAAAGGGGCGAGGTGCCGATATCACCATAAACCACGCCCAAAACACCGAGAATCAAGGCGAATGACGGCGCTGCGCGACCAGTGGCGGCGGGGCTGCTCATCGCAATGCGCTCAGGCGGAACATCATGGCGGGTCAGTCTGCGCCATCAGCGCCAGGATGCAAGAGAGGTACACCCCGCATCCGGCGCATGGCGGGTATTCAATGACCGCGCAAGATTTGGCTCAGGAACAGCTTGAGCCGGTCGGTCTTTGGTGCATTGAAGACCTGATCGGGGGTGCCGATTTCCACCACCTCACCCTGGTCCATGAACACCACGCGATCCGCGACCTGACGGGCAAAGCCCATTTCATGCGTCACGACCATCATGGTCATGCCCGTGCCGGCCAATTCCACCATCACATCCAGCACTTCCTTGATCATTTCGGGATCAAGCGCCGAGGTCGGTTCGTCGAACAACATGATCTTGGGGCGCATGCAAAGCGCGCGCGCAATCGCCACACGCTGCTGCTGCCCGCCGGAAAGCTGGCCCGGATATTTCTTGGCTTGTTCGGGAATTTTGACGCGCGCCAGCAATTCCATCGCCAATTCTTCCGCGTCCTTCTTCGGCATGCGCCGCACCCAGATCGGCGCCAGGGTGCAGTTTTCCAGCACCGTCAGATGCGGGAAAAGATTGAAGGATTGAAAGACCATGCCAACTTCGCGCCGGATCGCATCCAAGGCGCGCACATCATCGGTCAGTTCAATGCCTTCCACTGCGATGCGGCCTTCCTGGTGGATTTCCAGGCGATTGATGCAGCGGATCATGGTGGATTTGCCGGACCCTGACGGCCCACAGACCACTACGCGTTCACCCGGGGCGACAGAAAGGTTCACATCGCGCAGCACATGCAGCGCGCCGAACCATTTATTCACGCCGGCCAATTCAATGGCGGGCTTC
>JBIKWX010000254.1:0-5207 GCA_044356095.1 Roseomonas sp. | reverse complement strand
CAATCAGCGTGTCTTGACCCGCATCGCCGTAAAGGGATTGTGCACCGACAGAACCGACCCACAGCCAGTCATTACCCTCACCACCCCAGGCACCCTGTAACGCGCCACTACCCAGGATCAGCGTGTCATCGCCGCCATCGCCATTGAGGCTATCAGCACCGGCATCGCCGATCAGCGTGTCGCGGCCATTGCCACCCCAAAGTGAGTCGGATCCAGCGCCACCAATCAGGCTGTCATTATGTTCCCCGCCATCCAGCGTATCATTGCCACCAAGGCCAAGGATTGTATCATTGCCATCAAAACCCTGGATCAGTTCGGGCAGGTCTTCACCGATCAGAAGCTGGTCATTAGCGCCTATGGTAGCCGCGATATTGACACTTTCCCATCCGCGCACAAAAACCGTGGTGCCAAGCGCGCTATAAGTGGTCCAATCACCGCCGGAGCCCTGCACCCAGCCTTCACTGCCAAGATTGAGCGTATCGGCGCCATTGCCGCCATCCAGCGTGTCATTGCCGGTGCCGAAGATATAGCTGTGCTGGTCATCACCACCGCGGAAATCGAGCCAGTCATTGCCCGCACCGCCAACCAGGCTATCGGGGCCGGACACGCCATTGCTGCCGAGCAGCGTATCATCGCCCTCTCCGCCGATCAGGGTATTGTCGTAAGAATTGAGGCTGGCCTCGATGGAATCATTGCCCGTGCCGCTTTCGAGCCATTGTTGCGCATAACCACCAATCAGCGTGTCCTGGCCTTCGCCACCGTAAAGAAATTGCCGGGCACCGGCACCGGCGCGCAACTCGTCATCGCCGTCTTCGCCATAAAGCTCCTGGAAGATACCATCACCGGCATAAAGGCTATCCGCACCACCCCCGCCGTAGAATTCCTGAGAAATGCCCGTCGTGCCCGCCAGCGTATCATTGCCATCCTGTCCGCCGGGGCCCTCAGCATTATCGCCATACAGAATTTGATCATTGCCAGTGCCAGCCTGGAGACTATCGGCGCCATTCCCGCCATAAAGCCGCGCTGCGAATTGACCATTGACGCCGCTGCCAACAATGGTGTCAGCGCCAGCCTCACCGGACAGAGCAAGGCTGGTACCATTTCCAGCGCCACCCCAAAGGCTGTCATTGCCCACGCCGCCGAGAATTTCTTGGTTATCGCCGGAACCGGCCACCAGCGTATCTGCGCCACCATTCAGCGCATCATTCTCATTATCGCCATAAAGAACCTGCCCAAATAGGTTCCCACCGATCAGACAATCATCACCATTGCCGCCGAACAGCCTTTGATCCTGTCCATCGCCCGAAACCAAGGTGTCACTGCCGTCATTACCGAAAAACCTTTGGTAACGGCCAATTCCTCCGAGCAGAAGGTCGTCCCCAAAGCCTCCCTGGAATTCCTGCATGGTGCCTTCGCCACCAACCAGGGTATCGGCGCCACCAGGATAATAGCTGTAAGGGCCAGCATCATCGCCGTAAAAATACTGGAAGGCACCACCGGCGGGGTTTATGTGGACGCCGCCGACCAGGCAATCCGCGCCCGCACCGCCAAAAAGAACTTGGCCCGCCCCCGTGCCGCCCAGAAGGATGTCGTTGTCTTCTTGGCCATAAAGCCATTGCCCCGTTCCGGTCCCGCCAATAAGGCTGTCGTCGCCGAGGTCACCATAAAACCTTTGATCCGCACCACTGAAGGCAATTAAGGTGTCATCGTCATCGCCCCCATACAGCATTTGGGAGGCACCAGAACCGCCCAGAATACTGTCGTCGCCGTTGCCGCCATCCCAAACATTATAGCCAGACAAGCTGCTGTCGCCGGCCGCCAGCGTGTCATCGCCATCATCGCCATAGAGAAGTTCAACGTGCCCCGTCCCGCTATTGCCAAGCAGGCTGTCATTGCCGATGCCGCCTCGAAGCTGAAAAAGGGAGCCCGGCGCGGATATGCCATCGGCAGCGGAGAGCGTGTCATTACCGGCCTCACCGGCCAGCAGTTCAACCCGTTCAATCAGGCCAGTCAGCAAGAGATCATCGTGGCCACTGCCGTAAACCGCATCCACATTGACCAGGCTGTCATTGCCTGCGGCACCGCTACTCCATCCCGCACCAAGATTAACCGTGACACCGCCTGAGGCGCCTTCGTAGCTAACACGGTCGAAACCAGCGCCCGATATATCGGCGACAATCGTGTCGTTACCGCCGCCGCCGATGAAGAAGTCATCACCCCAACCGCCATCACGAATGCTGTCATTGCCGTCACCCGGATAGCCGCCGGTAACGCCTGAGCTCACGAAAGACGGCGTGATCGTGTCACTTCCAGAGGTACCAAAGATATTTGGCATAAACACAACCCTCGGTTGCGGGTGATTTTTCGCAATCAGGATAACGGATTCTTAACGCGCGGCGATAGGCAAAAAAAGCAATCCGCGCCCATCGGCTGATGGAGCATGCACTGAAACGCTTCGGCGTTGATCATCAAAGCCGCTAAACCAGGCCACACCGCCGGGCGCGCATGATCGCCCGTCAAAGCGGGGCCCACGCCTTTTGGCCACCAAAGGAGCCCCCGGTGGCGATGCTTGTTCCCAAGCGTTAAATTACCTACATGACATAATTCGGCCATCCGGCGATACTTCATAAGTGCAATCGGGTTTCAAAACAGGGAGACAAGGGATGACGGATCAATTCAAGGGCAAGCCCGAAGGCGTTGAAATGGGGCTACTCTTTGGCGGTATCGCCTTGGTGCTGGTGGCCTATTTCCTGCCCGCCGTGACCTTTTCCGGTCAGCGCGGCGGGGCGGTGCATGGGCTTTCCATTTTCAGCAAGCTGCCACTGATGAGCGCGCTTGCCTTTATCGGCATGGCGGCGGCGGTAGCGACCCGTTATGTGCCCTCACTCGAAAAATACGCTGAACAGGCGGCCGTCGTGGCCATTCTGCTGGTGCTGGCCCCCGCGTTGATTGGCTTCATGATGGCCCTGGACCCCTGGACGGGGCTTCGCCAGACCATGCTGAAACTGACCAATACCAGGACCGTTACGGTGAACCCAAGCTATGCCTATTTCCCGCTTTTCGCGGGTGCCACCATGATGGCCTATTCGCTGCGCCGGCGGATGCGCCGCTCAGCGGAGGCCGCCATACCGGCCTGAGGCCGAAATCTTCTAAAAATTTCGATTTGTCATGGCGTGAGCGCCCCAGGACCCTCACGCCATGCATTGCCAAGCCCCCTCGGCCTTGCCAAAAGGCTGTCATAAAAGCGTCATAAAACACGAGGGGAGCTTACCATGTTCACCAGAAAACTGGCTTTGGCGGCGTTGGCGCTGGGGGGGCTCGGCTTCGGGCAAGCCGCGCAGGCGCAGGGCGCGCTTAATGTTTATTGCTCGGTCCAGAATGAATGGTGCCAGGCGATTGTCACCAATTTCCAGCGCGATACCGGCATCCGGGTGAATATGACGCAGCGCGGTTCGGGCGAAAGCCTGGCCGCCATTCGGGCCGAGGCACAGAATCCGCGCGCTGATGTCTGGTTTGGTGGCACGGGTGATCCGCATCTGGCGGCGGCCGAGGAGAACCTGACCCAGCCCTATGAAAGCGCCAATAACGCCCAATTGCAGCCCTGGGCGCTGACGCAATGGCGCCAATCCCAACAGCGCGCGATTGGTGTCTATGCCGGCGCGATTGGCTTCGGCATCAATACGGAATTGCTGGCGCGCAAGAATATTGCGCCGCCCGCTTGCTGGGCGGATTTGCTGGATGCGCGCTTCAAGGGCGAAATCCAGATGGCCAATCCGAATTCTTCGGGCACGGCTTATGTGGTGATCGCAACGCTGGTACAGTTGATGGGTGAAGACCCGGCCTTTGATTATTTGCGCCGGCTGCATCCCAATGTGAATGCCTATACACGTTCCGGCACGGCGCCGATCAAGGCCGTCGCGCGCGGCGAAACGGGTGTTTCGCTTTCCTTCGTGCATGATGCGGTAACGGAGCGTAATGCTGGCTTCCCCGTTGCCTATGCAACGCCCTGTGAAGGCACGGGCTATGAGATCGGGTCCATGTCGATCATCCGCGGTGCGCGCAACCTGCCGCAGGCGCGGCGGTTTTATGATTGGGCGCTGACAGCGCCGGCGCAGCAGCTTGGCTTTGATGCAGGGGGGCAATTGCAAACCCCATCCAATCGCGCCGCACCGCTGCCGCCCAATGCGCCGGACCTTTCGAAAATTCGTCTGATTGACTATGATTTCGCGAAATTCGGCCAGGCGTCAGAACGCCGACGCCTGATTGCGCGCTGGGATCGCGACATCGGCGCATTGCCGCGCTGACATAGGGGAAGCATCATGAAAAAGCCCCTTCACCTGTTCGTGGGTCTGGCTGGCCTGCTGGTTTCTGCTTTGCCCGCCGCGGCGCAAGGCAGCCTCAACATGGTTTGCGCGCCAGCCGCTGATTGGTGTGAGGCGATCGCCGCCGGCTTTCAGCGCGATACTGGCATTCGCGTTGCCATGACGCGCAAATCCTCCGGCGAAATCCTGGCGCAAATCCGTGCCGAGGCGCAGAATCCGCGCACCGATATCTGGTTTGGCGGCTCGGCCGAGACGCATTTTTCCGCAGCCGAGGGTAATCTGCTGCAAACCTATACCTCGCCCAATATGGCGGGGCTGCATGATTGGGCGAAGCGCGTGCATGCCATGTCGGGTGAACGCTGCGTTGGTGTTTCATCAGGCGCGATTGGTCTGGCATGGAACCGGGAATTGATGGCGCGCAAGAACCTGCCACTGCCGCGAAGCTGGGCGGATATGCTGAACACAGCCTATCGTGGTGAGATTCAACTGCCCAATCCAAATTCCTCAGGCACAGCCTATACGATCATTGCCGGGCTGATCCAACTTTGGGATGAGGATCGCGCCTTTGATTATTTGAAGCGGCTACATCCGAATGTGAATGCCTATACGCGTTCAGGTGCTGCGCCGATGCAGGCGGTATCGCGTGGGGAGACAGCGCTTGCGGTCAGCTTCAATATGGAAGTCACTTCCATGCAGCAGGCGGGGTTTCCGATTGATTTGGTCTATCCGGCCGAGGGTACGTCTTACGAAGTCGCCTGCATGTCCATCATGCGTGGCGCGCGCAACCTGGCGCAGGCGCGGCGCTTCTATGATTGGTATTTGACGCCAGCCGCGATGGATATCGGCCCCAAGGCCAATCAATGGCACGTACCAGCGCATAAGGAC
>JBIKWX010000140.1:0-8836 GCA_044356095.1 Roseomonas sp. | reverse complement strand
CGCGACACCCGATCCGCGTATTCCCGACCTTAGTCAGGTGAAGCTGATTGAGTATGATTTCGCGGCCTTTGGAGAGAGCAATCGCCGCCGCCAAATCCTGCAAAGATGGGAAAGGGAAATCGGTTCGCTGCCGCGCTAAAAATCCGGGAGATAAAACATGCAGCGCGTTCTGGGATCTATCATTATTGTTTTGATGGGGTGGTCTGCGCCGGTCTGGGCGCAGGGCAGCCTCAATCTCTATTGTTCGGCGACCATCGAATGGTGCCAGCCCATCGCGCGCGGCTTTGAACGGGAAACCGGCATTCGCGTGACACTCGCCCAAAAATCCACTGGCGAAATGCTGGCGCAACTCCGTGCCGAAGCGCGCAACCCGCGTGGAGATGTCTGGTGGGGCGGCACGGGCGATCCGCATGTTGCGGCAGGTGAAGAAGGGCTGACGCAAGCCTATGAAAGCCCGCGCATTGCCGAATTGCATGATTGGGCGCAGGCGCAATGGCGCCAGACAGAAGGCCGCACGGTTGGCGTTTACGCAAGTGTGTTGGGCTTTGGCTTCAATACGGAATTGCTGACGCGCAAGAACCTGCCAGCGCCCGCCTGCTGGGCGGATTTGCTGCGCCCCGAATATCGCGGCGAAATCCAAATGGCCAATCCGAATAGCTCCGGCACGGCCTATATCGTCATTGCCACACTGGTGCAGATGATGGGCGAAGACCCGGCTTTTGAATTTCTGCGCCGGCTGCATGGCAGCATCAATGCCTATCCGCGGTCAGGCACTGCGCCCATTACGGCGGTGGCGCGTGGGGAGACAGCGCTGTCCATTTCCTTCGTCCATAACGCGGCAGAAGAACGCGCGGCGGGTTTTCCGGTGGGGCATGCCGTACCTTGTGAGGGCACCGGCTATGAAATCGGGTCCATGTCCATCATCAAGGGCGCGCGCAATATGCCGGCTGCGCAACGCTTTTATCATTGGGCGCTAACGGCGGAGGCTCAGCTTGTAGCGTCACAGGAAGCGAAGAAGCTGCAAACCATGGCCAATCGCCGCGTGCCGCTGACCGATGGCGCGCCGAATATGGCGACCGCGCGCATCATTGATTACGACAATGCCCGCTTTGGCGCGAGTGCCGAGCGCCGCCGCCTTCTCGCGCGTTGGGATAGGGAGGTCGGCGCGCTCCCGCGCTGAAGCCCACACCGCATGTTCTTTGGCAGCAGCTTGTTTTTCTGGTTGATCGCAGCCTTGGGCACGCTGATCCTGCCGTGGCATATGCAGCAGGATGGCGTCAGCCTTGCGACACTGATCGGCCTTGGCGCAGAGGATGCGGAAGCCTCCTCTGCCTTTTGGCAAGCGCTGCAGTTTGGCCGTTTCTGGTTCTGGCCGGTGGTTGTCGCCTTGGCTTTGGCACTGCCTGGCGCGCTGCCTTTCGGCAGTGCCTCTACGCGTGGGCGTGTTCTGATTGTCGCGGGTAGTTTTGGGTTATTCGCCATCATCGCCCAGGGCATCGCGATCGGCATTCAAGGCTGGAATTATCCTTTCCTTGAGGCAGCCTTTGGCGAATTGCAGGATCGGCAATTCGGCATGGGGCTTGGTGGCGCGCTTGGCTTTATCGGCTTTCTGGTGCTGCTGACGGATGGCTTGGCGCTGCGCGGTTATTTCAAGGGCGATCGTTTTATTGCCGGCGCTGTTGGTGTGCTGATCGCCTGCATAGTGATTTTCACCGCCTGGCCGGTCAGCACCATCCTTGCGCAAATCTTCACGCCGCAGGGTGATCTGGGGGTCGCGGATGCCATGGCGGCACGCCTGTTTGATCGCAAGATTTGGGGGCTTGGCTGCGTTGCCTCCACGGTGAATTGCGGCGTGTTTTGGAATACGCTGGTGCTGGCGACCTCTACTGCCACAGCGGCGACGCTGCTCGGGCTTTGCTTCGCGCTGATTGTGACGCGCACCCAATTCCCCGCGCGCCGCGCCTTGCGGCTGCTGACAGTGCTGCCCATCATCACCCCGCCCTTCGTGATTGGCCTTGGGCTGATCCTGATTTTCGGCAGATCCGGCGTTGTGAACCAATTGGCCGATAGCCTGTTCGGGCTGCAATTGGGTCGCTGGATTTATGGTTTTGATGGCGTGCTGCTGGCGCAGGTTTTCTCCTTCACGCCAACCGCGTTTCTGGTGCTGATTGGTGTCGTGGAAGGTATTTCGCCTGCCATGGAGGAAGCATCCTCAACGCTCCACGCCAGCCGCATGCGTACCTTTCGCGCAGTGTCTCTGCCCCTGATGCTACCTGGTATCGCCAATGCCTGGCTGGTGGTTTTTGTCGAAAGCCTTGCGGATTTCGGTAATCCGATTGTGCTCGGCGGGTCCTTCGGTGTGCTCTCTACCGAAATCTTCTTCGCCGTGGTTGGCGCGCAGCAGGATTTTGGTCGCGCCGCCGTGCTGGCCGCGATCATGCTGGTGATCGCGCTTTGCGCCTTCATCATCCAGAGGGTCGTGGTTGGCAGCCGGTCTTATGTCTCGCTAACAGGCAAGGGCGATGTCGGGCTGCCGACACCATTGCCAGCGCCGGTGCGACGCTTCGCTTACGCTATTGCGCTACCTTGGGCGTTCCTCACGATCACGGTTTACACCATGGCGCTTGCGGGTGGTTTCGTGCGCGTCTGGGGGCGGGATTGGACGCCAACCTTTTCCCATTTCCAGCGCGCCTTTGCGCTGGAATGGAGCCCGGCTGGTGCGCTGATATTCTCGGGCGGCGCCTGGCATTCGCTGTTCACCACCATCAAGCTTGCAGCGATTGCGGCGCCCATCACGGCAGCGCTTGGCTTGCTTGCCGCCTGGGTACTGTCGCGCCAGCGTTTTGTCGGGCGCACGGCCTTGGAATTTGCGCTGATGCTGACCTTTGCCGTGCCCGGCACCGTCATCGGTGTTGCCTATATCCTCACCTATAATCTGCCGCCGCTGGAAATCACCGGTACGGCGATGATTCTCGTCGCCTGCTTTGTCTTTCGCAATTTGCCGG
Source organism: Roseomonas sp. (assembly GCA_044356095.1). Taxonomy (GTDB): domain Bacteria; phylum Pseudomonadota; class Alphaproteobacteria; order Acetobacterales; family Acetobacteraceae; genus Neoroseomonas. The sequence continues at coordinate 5,831 of JBIKWX010000140.1, read as the reverse complement.
TTGGTGTGCGTTCCGGCGTTGCGGCGATGAGCCAGCTCGACAAATCCCTGGATGAGGCGGCTGTCACTTTGCGCGCTTCTACCTTCCGCAGCCTTCGCACCGTAGTGCTGCCGCTGCTGAAACCCGCCATTGTCACCGCGCTGGTTTATGCCTTTGTGCGCGCCATGACGACGGTTTCAGCGGTGATCTTCCTCGTCTCAGCACAATATGAAATGGCAACAGTCTTCATCATCAACCGCGTCATCAATGGCGATTACGGCCTGGCCATCGCCTATTCCAGCGCGCTGATTGTCTTGATGATGGCAGCGATTGGCCTGATCAATCTGCTGGTGGGCAGCAGGCGTCTTGGCCGTCGCCAGGCGCCCACACCGATAGGAGGGCGCGCATAATGACCACTAAGGCCGCCGAGGTCCGGCTAGAAGGCATCGCCAAGCGCTACGGCAAGGTGGAAGCGGTGAAGCCGCTCGATCTGACTATTGAAGGCGGCACGCTGGTGACCTTGCTCGGCCCCTCGGGCTGCGGGAAGACAACGCTGCTCCGCATGATTGCCGGGTTGGAACAACCAAGTGGCGGGCAGCTATTCATTGGTGGACGTGATGTGACGCTGCTTTCTGCGGGTGAGCGCAATGTCTCCATGGTGTTTCAAAGCTATGCGCTGTTTCCGCATATGACGGTGCTGGAAAATGTGTCTTACGGCCTGATCTCCTCAGGCTTTGCCAAGAAGGAAGCCGCGGCGCGGGCGGAAGCCGCCTTGGAAACCGTGGGCCTGCGCGGGTTTGGCGCCAGGCTGCCTTCGGAAATGTCGGGCGGGCAGCAGCAACGAGTCGCGGTGGCGCGCGCGCTTGTCTTGGAACCGGCGGTGCTGTTGTTTGACGAACCACTTTCCAATCTGGACACGCGGCTTAGGCGCAGCATGCGGGAAGAAATCCGCGCCCTGCAACAGCGCCTTGGCCTGACCGTGGTTTACGTGACGCATGACCAGGCTGAGGCTTTGGCGGTGTCCGACAAGATTGTTGTGATGCGTAACGCCGAAATCGCCCAAAGCGGCACGCCAGAGGCGCTGTATGCGAGCCCTGAGAATGTTTTTGTCGCAACCTTCATGGGTGAGGCGAACCATGTGCGCGGCAGTATCGAAAGCATCACCGGCGATACCGCACAGGTGGCGCTTGATGCGCTGAGGCTTGCGCTGCCGCATCGTGGCCTGGGGATTGGGCCTTGCGATGTGGTGATCCGGCCAGAGGCGATCCGGCTTGCCGATAGCGGCCCCGGCATCGCCGGACAGATTGCGCGCGCAACCTATATGGGCGCGCATACGGAATACATGATCGCCACCCCGCTTGGAGAGCTTTTTGCGATTCATCCAGACCGACTGCAGCGCCGCGCCGCCGGCAGTGCCGTGATGGTCACGCTTGATCCGGAAGGGGTGGTTCTGGTCCGGCCATGATGAAAACCTTGCAGCGCGCGCACAAAGTCGCCACATCGCACAGCAATACGAAACATCAGCATAGGGAGAGCACCATGTTCCGCAAAAGCCTTGGCGCCATCGGCCTTGCCGCGGCGCTTGTTACAGCCACTGCCGGCGATGCAAGCGCGCAAACCGCCTGCGCCTTCCGTGGTTCCTTGGATGAGGCCTATTGCGATGCTGATCGCAATATGGTCGCCGATGTGCCAAGCGATGCGGCGCGGCAGCGAGACCCTTCCACGCTGGTTTTTGCCTATACGCCGGTGGAAGACCCCGCGCTTTACGCCACACAATTCCGCCCGCTGCTTGAATATCTGGGTCAATGCGTGGGCCGCCGCGTGGTTTATTTCCAGGTGACCAGCAATGCCGCGCAGGTGGAAGCCATGCGTTCGGGCCGGCTGCATATTGCGGGTTTTTCGACTGGTCCCACAGCATTCGCGGTGAATCTGGCGGGCGCTGTTCCTTTCGCCATCAAGGGCAATGCGGAAGCCTTCGAAAGCTACCGCGTTCTTACGCTGGTGCGCGCCGATAGCCCTTTTCAATCGCTGGCCGATCTGAAGGGCAAGCGGGTGGCGCATACCTCGGCCACCTCCAATTCCGGCAATCTGGCACCGCGCGCCTTCTTCCCGGGGCTGGGGCTGACGCCGGATACGGATTACCGCGTAGTCTATTCCGGTGGGCATGATCGCAGCGTCATGGGCGTGAATGCCGGCGATTATGATGCCGCGCCGGTCGCGTCGGATGTGTTCAACCGCATGGTCGCGCGCGGCCAAGTTCGGCGCGATAATTTCCGCATCATTTGGCAATCGGATCCTTTTCCCACCTCATCCTTCGCGCTGTCGCATGATCTGAAGCCGGAATTGGCGGAGCGCATCCGCAAATGCTTCTTTGATTATCGCTTCCCGGAAGCGTTGCAGCGTGATCTGGGCGGTAATGATCGCTTCTGGCCGGCGACCTATTCTGAACATTGGGCGCCGGTGCGCGCGGTCGCGGATGCAGTGAATGCGCCCTATAACCGCGCAGCGTTTGATGCGGAAAGCCGGCGCGAATTGGAAGCCGAACAGCGCCGCAATCAGCAGCGCCAGCAACAACAGCAGCAAGCACCAGCGCGTCCGCAGTAATGCAAGCGGGCGCGATGCAGGGCCTGGTTATCAAGGGCCTCATCAAGGAATATGTCCCGGGCAAGCCTGTCTTGCGCGGGATCAACCTTGCCATTGCGCCGCAGGGCATCACCGCTGTGATCGGGCCTTCGGGCACGGGCAAATCTACGTTGCTTCGCTGCATCAATCGGCTTGTTGAACCCACCGCCGGGCAGATCCTGCTCAATGGGCAGGATCTTGTGCCCTTGCGCGGGCGCGGTTTGCGTATGGCGCGCCGGCGCATCGGCATGGTGTTTCAGGAATACAATCTGGTCGAACGCCTGAGCGTCATGGAAAATGTGCTCTCTGGCCGGCTCGGTTATGTCTCGCTCTGGCAGGCATGGATGCGGCGCTATCCGGAAGCGGATATCGCACGCGCCTTTTCCTTGCTGGATGCCGTTGGCCTGCCGGAACAGGCGACGCGCCGCGCCGATGCGCTTTCCGGCGGGCAGCGCCAGCGCGTGGGCATTGCGCGCGCCTTGATGCAGCAGCCGGAATTGCTGCTGGCCGATGAACCAACATCTTCGCTCGACCCGCGCACGGCGGTTGAAATCATGGAGCTTATGACTGGGCTTTCCGCCTCGGCCAATGTGCCCTTGGTGGTGAATATCCATAATGTTGATCTGGCGCGGCGCTTCGCGCAGCGCATCATCGGCATGGCAGGCGGGGAGATTGTGTTTGATGGCCCGCCCGAGGATTTGCAGCCGGAACATCTGCGCCAGATCTATGGCGGTGAGGATTGGCTTTGAGCGCCAGCACACTGCGTCGCCGCGCTTTTCCGCCGAATTGGGGCGCGCGCACCACCGCGTTTGGCCTGATGGTCTATGGCATTTATGCGCTTGGTCAATTGGACATTACCTGGGCGCGGCTTGCGATTGGCTTTGGCGAGGCTGGGCGTTTTCTCGCGCGCATGTGGCCGCCCAATTTCTCCCGCGCGGAATTGCTGATTGAAGGCTTGCTGGAAAGCCTGCAAATCGCGGTGATTGCCTCTGCGCTTGGCATTCTATTGGCCCTGCCCCTCGGGCTGATGGCGGCGCGCAACCTCGCACCCTGGCCGCTGGCAGTCGCCACGCGTGGTTTCGTCGCCTTCTGCCGTAGCTTGCATTACGTGATTGTCGCGATCCTTTTCGTCAAAGCCATCGGATTTGGCGCCTTGGCGGGTGTGGCGGCGCTCACCATCGCTTCCATGGGTTTCATCGCCAAATTATTTGCCGAGGCGATTGAGGAAATTTCCATGAAACAAGTGGAAGCCATTCGCGCGACCGGAGCAGGCTTCGGCGCCGTGCTGATCTATGGCGTTTTGCCGCAGGTCGCTTCGCGTTTCATTGGCTTTTCGCTCTATCAATTGGACTCCAACCTGCGCAATTCAACGCTGGTCGGCATTGTTGGCGCGGGCGGCATTGGCGGCACACTTTTCGCCGCCTTCAAGCGCTTCGATTATGATTTCGTAGCCGCCATTCTGCTTTCCATCATTGCTTTGATTTTTGTGGCCGAGCTGATCTCCGGCTGGATCCGGGCGCTGCTCAGATGAATGCCTTGATGCGCGAATGGCAGCGCTTCACGCCAATGGAACGCTTCGCGCGCTGGGCGGTGTATTTCGCCCTGGTGATCGCCTTGGTCTGGGCGGTGCGCAATGTGGAGATCATCCCTGAATTTCTGATTGATGCGCCGGAACAGATGCTTGATTTGCTCAAGCGCATGTGGCCGCCGGACCTTGGGCATTACCATCCGGCGGTGCATCACGCGCTGGTCGAAACGCTGCATATCGCCTCACTCGGCACCCTATTCGCGTTTATTTTTGCCGTACCCTTGGCCCTGCTGGCGGCGCGCAATATCTGCCCCTATCGCGGGCTGAATGCTTTTGCGCAGCTGCTGTTAGTGACTTCACGCTCCGTCAATTCACTGGTTTGGGCGCTGATTTTTGTGGCGATTTTCGGCCCAGGTGCTGCGGCCGGCACTTTCGCCATCGCCTTTCGCAGCATCGGCTTTGTCGGCAAGCTACTGGCGGAAGCGCTGGAAGAAATTGCCCCCGGTCCCTTGGAGGCATTGGAGGCTACGGGAGCGGCGAAAGGACATATCTTGATGAAGGGTGCTTGGCCGCAAATCGCCCCAGCTTTTTGGGGTGTGGCGCTGTTCCGCTGGGATATCAATATCCGCGAAAGTGCGGTGCTGGGGCTGGTTGGTGCCGGCGGTATCGGCGTGGTGCTGGATGACGCGATCAATTTCTTTCAATGGGATCGCGTAGCGACAATTTTGCTGGCGATACTGATTGTGGTGATTGTTGCAGAGGTTTTGGTGACGCGGCTGCGGGCAAGACTGATTTGACTGCAGCGAATGCCGCAGCTTCGGCCCAAACGACACAGGTGACGGCTGCGGAGTGCACGTCTGGGCGCGATGGGCCAAGCTCGAGTCTGCATGACATGGCGTAATCTGGGCAGAGGTACACCTGCCCCGTCAGCACCCATGATCTTGTAAAAAGCCTCGCGAGGTCAGCATATCTTGCCGCCAAAACGAAACAGGCATTGAGCCTTGATCGCCAAAGGACCAAGCCGGTCAAAGGCGACGGGGAACATCAGAAAACAAACTCTCCCGTCACCCCGCCCCGGCCCTACCGGGTCGGGGTATTCATTCACGGGGTCAGGTAAGCCCTGCCCCCTGCCCTCACCCGCCGCGCTTCGCCTGCTTTGCCCGCGCCAGGCCCTCACCACGGAGCGCGATGCGCCCATGGATCAGGTCAAGCGCCAGACCGTCACGCAGCACCGGCAGGCAGGCTTGCTTGTCATACTGACCCGCAGAGCGCTCCGCCTCAAAGTCGAGGAACAGCCCCGTCAGACCCGCATTGTTGAAGGCGTGGCGATTGCCGTCATCCAGATAGCTTTCGCTCCAGAGCCCTTCAGACAGCAGCAGCCCATGCGCTTCCAATTCAAGGTGGAAGTAGGTCACGCGCTGGCACCAGGCTTCCTGCACAATGCTTGTGCCATTCACCAAATGCTTGGCCGGGATCAGGTAGCCATCAACCTCGATCGCGTGATCGGGGCTGACGCGCAGATCACGCGCCGGCAGACCATCCGCCAAGGCACCCGCCGTGATCAGGATCGGCGCCGTCTTCGCCGCCATCACCGCATCACGCGGCACCGCGACATCCATGGACCCAACCCAACGCAGCGCCTCAAACCCTGCCTCGCCATCCCGCATCGCAAGCACCATGTCGCCAGCGCGGAGGTTCTCCA
>JBIKWX010000348.1:0-3176 GCA_044356095.1 Roseomonas sp. | reverse complement strand
CGATGCGCTTGTTTTCCAGATAGCCACCGCGCGGCCCGGTCTTTTGCGCCGTGCCGGTCTTGCCGCCGACGAAATAGCCCGGCACTTCCGCGCCCTTGCCAGACCCATCCGTCACCACCAGGCGCATCAGCCGACGCAGAGTTTCCGAGGTCCGCGGGTCAATCGCGCGCACGCCTTCGCGTTCCACGCCGGGGGGCTGCGCCAGGATGGTTGGCTGGCGGAGAATGCCACCATTCACCAAGGTCGCGCCCGCGGTCGCGACATGCAAAGGGGTCACGGAAATGCCATGACCAAAACCAATGGTCATGGTGTTCAATTCGCGCCAGGTCTTTTGCCCAGGCACCAAGGGCTGCGCCGTTTCCGGAATCTCGATGCTCAGGCGCGATGTCATGCCCATGCGCTGCATGAATTCACGATGCCGCGCCGGCCCCACCGCCGCCGCCATATGCGCCGATGCCAGATTGGACGAATAGGCCATGATCTCCGGCAGGGCGAGCCAGCGATTCTTGCCGCGATAATCATTGATCTCATGCCGCCCGACACGGATCGGGCGCGATGCGTCATAACCGCTCCAGGTCTGCACCGTGCCGAGATCGAGCGCCATGGCAGCGGTCAGCAGCTTGAAGGTTGACCCCGGTTCATAAACGCCCACCGTCACGCGGTTGAAGCGCTCATCAGTAGTGGCGGCACCAACATCATTTGCATCGTAATCGGGCAGGCTCACCATGGCGAGAACCTCGCCGGTATGCACATCCATCACGACGCCAGCACCGCCAATGCCGTTGAAATCCGTAATCGCGTGCTGCACGGCATCGCGCAACGCCAATTGCACGCGAATATCAAGGGACAGGCGCAGTGTTTCGCGGCGCAATGTGCGCAGCCTCTCGTCGAAATATTTCTCGACCCCCGCAATGCCATTGCCATCCACATCAACACCGCCGATGATATGAGCGGCAGTGCGGCCTTGCGGGAAGAAGCGACGCTCCGCATCCTCAAAATACAAGCCAGGAATGCCGAGATTATTCACCGCCTGCATTTCGCGCGGCGTCAGCGCGCGGGCGACATAGGCGAATTGGCGTTCGCCGGTGAGCCGCGCGATCAGCCTCTCACGATCAAGCTGCGGCAACACGCGGCGGAGCTTGTCGGCGGCCTCAGCCGGATCATCAATCTGGCGCGGATTGGCATAAAGCGCGGTCAGCGGTAGCGACACCGCAAGCACTTCGCCATTGCGATCCGTCACCGCCGCGCGCGAGACAGGTGTTTCCGCCGGCGGTGCGGGCGGGCGCGAGAGAATCGCGGCACGCTTTGGTTCGGCCGGATCAAACACGGTCGCCAGCGAAAGCTTCACCGCCACCGCACCAAACAGAACCGCAAAGCCGCAAGCCGCAAGCAATAGGCGCCCGCGCGATTTTTCCAATTGGGCGTGGCGGAGCAGATCAGGCTGCGAAACGCGCACCAATGCGCGGCTGGTGCTTTCGCGCACCACACCATCCTGTGGGCGATTGCCAGGCGGCGCATCGGGTGATGGCTGGCGCGGGTTAGGGGGGGAAGCCTCGCTCATGCTGCGCGGCGATCACTCAGCGGGGCGCCCCTTGCGGGGCTCCCACCGGGACGGGACGCGCCAGGGGTACGGGTGGCGGCAGCGCGCCGGTGACACCGCCAAGCGCCGAGGCAACAATGGCCGGCGGCGGTGGCGCGGCGGGGGCGACATGCAGCGCAGGCGTGACCCTTGGTGGTGCAGGTGGCGGTGCCGGGCGTGGCGCGGGCGGCGGTGTCACTGCAACACTAACCCGAGGCGGCGGTTCAAGCGTAGCGGGGCGCAGCGTGGATGCCGGGCTTGCCACAACCTGAGGCACTGGCGCTGGCACTGCGGCGACGGGTGCCGGCACCATGATGGCTTCCGGCGCCTTGGCGGGGAGTTCTACAGGACCAAAAAGCGATGGCGGGCCAGCGAAGGGCCGCGCATTGGGCAAGCGGCGTTCAAGTTCCGCCTCACGAATGAATTGCGCCGGTGCCATGGGCTCCAGCGCCAAATGCCGCTGCGCCACTTGCCGCAACCGATCCGGTTCATTCAGCAGCGCCCATTCCGCGCGCAGGATTTGCGTGCGTTCGCGCACCACTTCCGTCTGGCGATTCACGTCGCGCAATTCGCGATCCAGCATCGAAACAGAATGTTTGACCTGATACAAATAAAGCCCTGCACCAGCAGCGGCGATCAGACTGACAAGGGTAACCGGGCGGATCATGCGGCGCGCTCCTGCACCAGGCGTTCAATGCCGCGCAGCCTTGCGGAACGCGCGCGCGGATTGGCGCTGCATTCGGCTTCCTGCGGGCGGAGCGCGCGTGGCGTCAGCAAATGAAAGGCTGGCTTGGCGCGACCAGACAGCGCCGCCGGATCATGGCGCGAAGCCCCACCCCGGCCGGATGCCGCCGCCATGGCCTGCTTCACGATGCGATCTTCGAGCGAATGAAAGGCAACAACCACAAGACGCCCACCAGGGGCGAGCATTTCCATGGCGGCGGCGATGCCGCGTTCCACTTCGCCCAATTCATCATTCACGGCGATGCGCAGCGCCTGGAAGCTGCGCGTTGCGCCATCAATGCCGGAAGGATCACGCGGCACGGCACGACGCACGAGTGCAGCCAGATCAGCCGTTGTGGTGAAGGGGGCGTCTGCGCGACGCGCGACAATGGCGCGCGCAATGCGGCGGGCGAAGCGTTCTTCACCAAAGCGAAAAATGATATCGGCCAAGTCGCGTTCTGGCAGACCATTCACCAATTCCGCCGCGCTGGGGCCGGATTTTTCCATGCGCATATCAAGCGGGCCATCGGCGCGGAAGGAAAAGCCGCGCTCTGCCTGATCCAATTGGAAGGACGAAACACCAAGATCCATCACCACGCCATCAAGCGCGGCAATACCGCGATCACGCAGCAGAGACAGCATATCGCCGAAGCGGCCTTCAATCAGATGCAGCCGGCCGGAGAAGCGCTGCGCCAAGGCGGCACCGCGCGCAATCGCATCCGGGTCGCGGTCAATCGCGAAAACCGTGCAGCCAGGTGCGGCTTCCAGAATGGCGCGGGCATAGCCGCCGCCGCCAAAGGTCGCATCCAGATAGGTGGCACCTTCCTGCGGCGCGAGGCTTGCCAGCACTTCCGCCAGCATCACCGGCACATGG
>JBIKWX010000070.1:0-14145 GCA_044356095.1 Roseomonas sp. | reverse complement strand
ACGCGCTTGACGATATCGGTCAGCGCTGCATTGGCCGGCGCATCAATGCCAATCGTGGCCCCCTTATCCACGACAAAGCCATTCAGATATTCAATCTCCGTCCGGCGGCCCTTCACCATGTCCTGCCCCATGGAGGGACGATGCGCGCCACCGCCGCCCTTGGATGTTTCGGCCAGGCGATGCTCATCATAGGTCTGGCGCGCCGCCGCATCGCCTTCCCCGGCGCGGGCGATGATTTCCGGATCAAGGTGGAACACCTCCTCCAGATCGTACCCCAGCGCCTGGCCGATCCGGATCGCCTCAGACCCCAAACGCGCGGCGAAAGCGCGAATGGCATCATCCGCCACCATGTCGCTCGTCGTCAGCCCCGTGCAGGCGGAAAGCCCATTGCCCATGACATTGGCAACCAGTTTGGACCAGCGCTCACCCCATAAATTGCTGGTGGTCAAAGCACTATCCGTGAGCCCCACCAGCTTCGTGATGTGTTCCGCGCGCGGCGAAATCCGCCCATGCGGTTCGCCGACACGAAACACCGTATGCGCCGCACCGCTTTTGCCTGCCGCACGCCGCACATGGCCGGGTTCGGCCAATTCCACCGTGATCAGGCTGGCAATCGCCCCCAGCACGCGGCCCCAACCGACAATGCCCGCGATCACTTCCTCATTGATGCAATTCTGCAGTGATACAACGTAGCCACCGGGCGAGAGGTATTGCGCGATCATCGTCGTCGCCCAGGCAGTGTCATATGATTTCATGCACATGAAGGCGATGTCTATCGGCTTTTCCTTGGCCAGCGCCTGCACTTCCGTCAAATGCAGCGCGCGCGGTTTCACGGTAAATTCCGGCACGTCGCGCAAATGCGTGATGCGCAGGCCGGTCTTCCTCATCGCTTCCACATGCTCTGGCCAGGGGTCAATGAAGGTCACATCCTCCCCCGCCTGGACCATATGCGCGCCGGCATAACCGCCAACCGCACCCGCACCGAAAATCGCTATTCTTGGCTTCATCGCGCTTCCCCAGTTTCAGCTTGCGTGATGCTCCGCCCGGAATCGCGCGGCGGCAAGAGGGGGTCAGTGTTGCGCCTTAATTGCGTCCTCTACGGCAAGCGCCCATTTCAACGCCCGCCGGCCCGCAGCGCCATCCACCACCACCGGCCCCCGCCCCTGGCAGGCCGCGATGAAGGCTGCCTGTTCCGCTTCCAGGCTGTCATGATCCGTCCAGGTGGCGCGATCCACGCCATGGCCCGGCATGGTCTCAACGGCCTCCGCCCCGCCCCGGCGCAGCACCGCGAGCGACCGCGTCAGGAAATCCACCGCCATTTCGCCTTCGGTCCCCAGCACACGAAGCCGCCTTTCCATGGCGAGCGATACCCGCGATGCCGTGATGGACGCCGCCCGCCCGCCGGCAAAGCGCAACCTGGCCACGGCGAAATCCGGATGGTCTGAGGCAATCGCCGCCCCCACCGCCTCCACCGCTTCAGGCTCCCCGCCCGCCAATTCCATGATCAGGTCCAGATCATGGATCATCAAATCCAGCACGACGGAGACATCCAGGCTGCGCGGGCGGAAGGGCGCGGCGCGCACCGCCTCAAAAGACAGCGCCCGCCCGCCGGAGGGCGCCCCCATCACGGTGCGAAAGGCCGCCGAGAAGCGTTCAATATGGCCGACTTGCAAGACGCGCCCCTGCCGGGCGGCAAGCGCAATCAGCCGATCTGCCTCATCCAGGCTCGCCGCAATGGGTTTTTCGATGAAGACATGGCGCCCGGCTTCAAGCGCCTGTTCCGCCAGCGCGTAATGAAAGCGCGTGGGGGCGGCGATGATCACCGCCTCGGCGGCTGCGATCACGGCCTCGGGCGTCAGGGCCGGGGCGCCGACCTCCGCTGCGATCTGGGCGGCCCGATCAGCCGAGGCATCATGCAGGCCAATAAGGGTGGCTTCGGGGCTGGCGGCGGCCTTGAGCGCATGGAATCGGCCAAAATGACCGACCCCTAAAATGCCAAGGCGGAGCTTTGCGGGGTTCACATTCATGCGCAGAAGCTACACCTAACCGGGGCGGGCTTGCATCCCCTGGGGTGCCTCGCCATTGTCCGCCCGCTCAACCAGGGGATTCCACCCGTCCATGCTTCATTTCGCGCGCTGGAAACAGGCTGTCATTCTTGGCGTTTGTCTGCTCGGGGTGGTTTTGTGCCTGCCCAACCTTATGCCGCGTTCGGCCTTTCCATCCTGGCTGGAACCGCGCCAGATCAGCCTTGGCCTCGATTTGCGCGGCGGGTCCTATCTGCTGTTGGAAGTGGATTTGAACACTGTTGTGCGGGAAAGGCTGGAGGGCGCTGTAGATGGCGTGCGCGGCAAGCTTCGCACGGCCAATATCCGCTATGTGAATCTGGGCGCGGATGCGCAGAATCGCCGCATGGGCTTTCGCGTGCTGGACACTGCCCAGGCGGCCGCCGCAGCAGCGGCTTTGCGCGAATTGGCCGAACCCGTGACACTGCCGACCGGCCAGAATGTCCCGGATATTGAAGTTACTACCACCCCCGATGGCACCGTTACGGCCACGCTGAGTGAAGCCGGGCTGCGCGCCAAGGCGAGTGCGGCGGTCGAGCAATCCATCGAAATCATCCGCCGCCGCGTGGATGAAACAGGTGTGGCTGAGGCACTGATCGCCCGCCAAGGCCAGTCCCGCATTCTGGTGACGCTGCCCGGTGTGGAAGACCCGAATCGGATCAAGGATTTGCTGGGCCGCACCGCGCGCATGACTTTCCATCTGGTGGATGAAAGCGCCAATCTGGCTGGCAGCCCGCCGCCCGGCGTCATGTTCCTACCTAGCGAACGCCCCGGCGAACGTGTCGCGGTGCGCCGCAATGTCGCGGTGGATGGCAAGAACCTGACCAATGCCCGCGCGGGTCAGGATTCGCGCACCGGCGAATGGGTGGTGAATTTCACCTTTGATGGCACCGGCACCAGGCGCTTTGCCGATATCACCCGCGCCAATGTCGGGCGCCCCTTCGCCATTGTGCTGGATGACAAGGTGATCAGCGCGCCCGTGATCCGGGAGCCGATCACCGGAGGTCAGGGCCAGATCAGCGGTTCCTTCACGGTGCGCACCGCGAATGATCTTGCCGTGCTGCTGCGCGCCGGCGCGCTGCCGGCACCGCTGACTATTGTGGAAGAACGCACCGTCGGTCCGGAATTGGGCGCTGATGCCATTCGCGCGGGCATGATCTCACTCGCGGTCGGGACGCTGTTTGTGTTCCTCTATATGGGTTTTGCCTATGGGATTTTGGGCTGGTTCGCCAATATCGCGCTTGCCATCAACATCATCCTGCTGATGGCGGGGCTTTCGGTGCTGGGGGCGACGCTGACACTGCCGGGCATTGCCGGGATTGTGCTGACGCTTGGCACTGCCTTGGATGCGAATATCCTGATCAATGAACGCATCCGGGAAGAAGTGAAAAACGGCAGATCACCGATCAATGCGCTCGAGGCAGGCTATACCAAGGCATCTGGCACAATTCTCGATTCCAACCTGACGAACCTGATCGCCATGGCGTGTTTGTATGGTTTTGGCTCAGGTCCGGTGAAGGGTTTTGCCGTCACGGTTGCGATTGGCACGATTGTGCAGATGTGGACCGCGACGGTGCTGACGCGGCTTTTCGCTTCCTGGTGGTATCGCCGGACGCGGCCCAAGGAATTGCCGGTTTTCCAGCGCCCGGGTTTGTCGCTGCTGGATCGGCTGCGCCGCCCGCTGTTTCGCATCTTCCCCGATGGCACACGCATTCCCTTCATGCGCGGCGCCAAGATGGGGCTGATTGTCTCCGCGCTGCTCTCCAGCATTTCGGTCGCCATTGCTTTCCATCCAGGGCTTGAAAAGGGCATTGATTTCAAGGGCGGCGTTGAGATGGAAATCCGCACCCCTGGGCCTGGCGATATCAGCGTGCTGCGCGGCGCGGTTGGCGGGCTTGGGCTTGGCGATGCCACGCTATTGCAATTCGGTGATCCTGCGACCTTCGCGCTCCGCCTGCCGGCGCAAGGCGATGAAGGCGGCGTGCAAAGGGCGGTGACTGCGGTGCGGGAAGCTTTCGAAAAGGCTGTCCCCGGCACACGCATCCTGCGCGTTGAAGCCGTTGGCAATCGTGTGTCGGATGAGCTTTTCCTGGGCGGGCTGATGGCGCTTGGCCTCAGCTTCCTTGCCATGCTGATCTATATCTGGATCAGGTTTGAATGGCAGTTCGGCATTGCCGCCATCACCACGCTCATTCTGGATGCCACAAAAACCATCGGCTTCATGGTGCTCTTCGGCATTGAATTCAACCTGACCACCGTGGCGGCCATCCTGACCATCATTGGCTTTTCGGCCAATGACAAAGTCGTGGTCTTTGACCGTATGCGCGAGAATTTGCGCAAGTTCAAAACCATGCCGCTGGAGCAATTGGTGGATCTTTCTATCAATGAAACCATGAACCGATCACTCGGCACCTCCATGACCTTGCTGCTGTCAGCGCTGCCCTTGGCGTTGTTTGGTGGCGATACGCTGTCAGGCTTCGCCTGGGTGATGGTGGTCGGCATTGTGATTTCAGCGGGGTCTTCGGTCTTTATCGCCGCCCCCATCGTGCTGTTCACCGGGCGCAATCGGCTCCGCATGCCGGATGCCGCAGCGCAGGGACAGGCTGAGGCTACTGCGCCGAGATAAAGGCCAATTCCCAGGCGCCGGAATGCTGTTACACTCCCCGCAACTTGAAGTTTTCAAGCCAAGGGGTTGGCACGCGTGATGGGGCGCAAGGGCAAGGCGCGGCAGGATAAGGGGGCAAGCCCCCCAAGGCCGCGCATGCCAAAAGCAAACCCATCCGAACAGGAACAGGAATTGCGCGCTGCCCTAACTGGGCGCCTGCTGCTTCTTCGCTATCAGCCAATCATCCGGCTCCGTAATGGCCATATGGCGGCTTTGGAGGGGCTGGTGCGCTGGCCGCGCCAGGAAGCGCTGCTGCAAGCCGGCGCCTTTGTGCCCCTGGCGGAAAAGCTCGGCCTCGCGCTTGATCTGACCCATGCCGTGCTGGACCGCGTCGCGCATGATTGGCAGCAAACGCCCTCCCCCAAGGGCGGGCTTGCGGTGAATATGCCGCTCAGTGTCCTCATGCTGCCGGAAACGCCGGCTTTGCTCGCCGCCACGCTTCGCCGGCATGGCGCCGGGCGCAGGCCGCTTTTGCTGGAACTGACGGAAACCGAGGCGATTCGTGATCCCGCCCGCCTGCGCCGGGTGATGCTGCGCCTGAAGCGCCTCGGCATTCCCGTTCTGCTGGATGATGTGACGCTGGGTGATCACCGCTGGCGGCTTGCCGGCCTGCCCTTCGCAGGTGTGAAGCTTGATCGCAGCCTGGTCGAAGCCCTGCCACGCCAGATGCGGGCGCGCCATTTCCTGCGCCGCATCCTGAGTGATTCCCACACCAAGGGCCGCTATGTGATCGCCGAGGGCGTTTCAACGCCTTTGCTTCACCGCACCACGCGCGGCCTTGGCGTGGATTTCGCCCAAGGCTTCCTGCTCGGTCAGCCTGCTCCGCCGCAGCAAAACCGCGGCGGCCAGACGCGCCTCAGCCCTGCCAGGCGCGGCGGTAGAGCGCCATGATCGCCTCGGCATCCGGCACCGCCGGGTTATTGGCCGGGCTGCCGGAAGCCAAAGCCTGCGCTGCCATGGTGGGCAAAAGCCCATCCCATTTCGCCGCGTCAATGCCGTAGGCAGCCGGGGTCGGCACCGCCAATTCGCGGTTGAGCGCCGAAAGCTCCTCAAGCAGTTTTGCCCCGGCGCTTTGATCACCCTCATCCCGCCCGGCCACACCAATGGCGCGGGCTGCTTCGGCATAGCGCGGCAAGGCAGCATTGAGCGAATAGGCGGTGACAGCGGGCAGCAGCATGGCGTTGGAAAGCCCATGCGGCACATGGAAATGCGCCCCGATCGGGCGCGACATGCCATGCACCAGCGCGACCGAGCTATTGCTGAAAGCAAGCCCCGCGAGCGTCGCCCCCTTCATCATCGCTTCCCGCGCCGCAGCGTTTTTCGGGTCCTGATAGACAGCGCGCAGATTGGGCCCGATCAGGCGCATGGCGCGCAGCGCATATTCATCCGATTCCGGATTGGCGCGGCGGGAGACATAAGCCTCCAACGCATGGGTCAGGCTATCAATGCCGGTATCGGCCGTGGTGCGCGGCGGCAAGCTGAAGGTCAGCTCGTAATCCACAATGGCGGCCAAGGGCAGCGCGCCGAGCCCCGCGATCAGCATCTTCTCATCGGTTTCGGTATCGGTAATCACGGTGAAGCGCGTTGCCTCACTGCCCGTACCCGCCGTGGTTGGGATGCAAATCACCGGCAAAGCGGCCTTATTGGCCTGGGCCGGCACCTTGAAGTCGCGCATTTTGGCGCCCGGAGGTGCGGCGGCCAGGATGGTCATGGCCTTGGCGGTATCCATCGGGCTGCCGCCGCCAAAACCGATCAGGCAATCATAATCTCGGCCTTCTAGTGCAGCAACGCCAGTGGCGATCACGGTATCGGTCGGGTCCGGCACGGTATCGCTGAAGACGCCGTAGCTGATGCCCGCCGCCTTCAAGGGTGCGAGCAGTTTTTCAACCGTGCCCGATGACACCATCCAGGGATCTGTCACCACCAGTGGGCGCGACAGGCCGAGTTGCGCCAGCACCGAAGCGGCCTGACCAAGCGCGCCGCCGCCCATCACCAACAGGCGCGGCGATACGAAGGAGGTCGTCACTTCACACCCCCTTCGCGGATCATATTGATGATGCCGGAGAAATCCTTATCCCCGCCACCGCGTTCCAGATATTGCCGGAAAAGGGCCAAGGCATGCGCCCCAATGGGGGAAGCCGTGCCGACCTGCTCCACCGCTTCCTGCGCCAGGCCAAGGTCTTTCGCCATCAGTGCCGCAGCGAAACCAGGCTTGTAATCCCGATTGGCCGGGCTGGCGGGTACCGGCCCCGGCACCGGGCAATAGCTGGAAAGCGCCCAGGAATTGCTGGTGGATTTCGAACAGACATCAAACAGCGCCTGATGCGAAAGCCCCAATTTCTCGGCCAGCACAAAGGCTTCCGAGGTGACAATCATGCTCGCCGCCAGCATCATGTTATTGCAGAGCTTCACGCCTTGCCCCGCGCCGGCGGCGCCGCAATGGATGATGTTGCGCCCCATCTGCTTCAGAATGGGCTCGGCGCGCGCGAAATCATCCGGCGAGCCGCCCACCATGAAGGTGAGCGTGCCGGCTTCCGCGCCCATTGTGCCGCCCGAGACCGGCGCATCCACAAAGGCGCGGCCGGATTTCGCCGCGACCTCGCGCGCGGTGGCGACATCAATGGTGGAACAATCAATCAGCAGCGCATCCGGGGCGCTCGCCGCTGCCATGCCGCCCGCGCCAAGCCAAGCATCACGCACATGCTGGCCGGCAGGCAGCATGGTGATGACAATTTCCGCGCCGCGTGCCGCTTCCGCCGCATTGGGCGCTGCCTTGGCGCCATTGGGCGTGACCGAGGCAATGGCCGCGGGCACAATGTCAAAGACCGCGACCTCATGCCCGGCCTTCAGCAGGTTGCGCACCATATGCGCGCCCATATTGCCAAGACCAACAAAGCCGATGCGTGCCATGGTTGCTTCCTTTCCTTGATAATCAACGTTTTGAGGGTTTGAGCGAGAGCCGTTTGGCAGCCTCACCAGAACGGCGCGCGGCCAGGCGCGCCAGAATATCTTCCGGCCAGGGCGCAACGCGCCGCTTAGTCAGGTCAATGCTGAGGTAAAGCACCTCATTCTCCGCGACCTGCCAGCCTTCCTTGGCGTGGAACATCAGGTGCCGGCAGAGCAGGCGCTTATCGTCAAAATCCAAAACAACGCTCTCACAGGCGAGCGGCGCGCCTTCGCGTACTTCGCGGATATAGGCCTGCCAGCTTTCGGCGGCGAAAGTGCCCATGCCGCGCGCGCGATACTCAGGCCCGAAGCCGAGGTCGAGCCATTGCACATCGCAGGCCATGTCGAAGACCACCAAATAATAGGCCAGATTCATATGGCCGTAATGGTCCACCCATGCAGGCTTCACCTGGGTCAGGATTGGGCGTTCGGTCATGCGCGGCGAAGATGGGGGCGGTTGCCCGCCCCCGCCCCGTTCAGTGGATGTCTTCGGACTTTGCCAGCGCTTCGCGGAGCTTCGCGATATTGAAGCCGGGGGCGCGCGCCATCTCCAGGATCACGGCTTCCTTGCGGGCGCCAAGATCAATCGCCGCCGGGATTTTCGTCACCACATCATGCGGGATCACCACCGCGCCGTGATGGTCCGCGTGGATCACATCATCATGGGATACCTGCATGCCATGGATGGTGACCTCATTCTTCAGCGCGACGATATGCACATAGGAATGGGAGGGGTTCACCACCCCGGCAATGCCCTGAAAGCCCGGCGCGAACATTTCAAGGTCGCGCACCGAACCATTGGTCACCACGCCAAGCGCGCCAAGGCCCTTATGCACGGCGCTATTCACCTCACCCCAAAAGGCGCCAACGCCGGGGGTGTCATCCAGATCCTGCAGGCAAACAATCGTCGGCAGCGCGGCATCGGCGACATATTCATACCAGCCGATCCGCATGGCCTTATCGGCATCCTTGCTGCGGCCCGAGGGGAACGCCGCGCGCTGCGTGCCGGTGCGCGCCAGGCCGCAAATCGGCGGCAGCTTGCGGTCCACCGCCACAAAGGGGCGCACGGTAAAACCGTAATTGCGCCGATGCGGTGCGACCACTTCCAGCGCATTGCAGATGGTGGGCGTATCCCAGGCGCGCAGCGCTTCCAGATCGGCGGCGGTAAAGGGGTATTTGCTCATGTCAGGGTTTCCTCCATGGGCGCAGCATCGGGCGGACAGGGCCTCCGGTCAAACCCCTTTACGCTGCCAAGCCGGGATTGACGCTCAATCCGCCTGCACATTCCCCTGCCGCACCACATCGAACCAGCGCTTGCGCTCACGTGAGACCAGCGCTGCGTAATCGGCAGGCGGGCCACCGCGGGGCGTGGTGCCGCGTGCGGCCAATTGCTGGCGCACTGCCGGGTCATTCAGCGCGGCCTGCGCCACTTCCGCCATGCGCGCCACCACAGCGTCCGAGGCCGATTTATGCGCATGCAGGCCGAACCAGGCCTCTGCCTCGAACCCCACCAGGTTGAACTCAGCACCCAATTCTGAGACCGCCGGCACATTGGGCAGCGCGGGCAGGCGTTCGCGGGATGTCACCGCCAGCGCAACCACATTGCCATTCTGGATTTGCGGCAGCGCGGTCGGCAGATTGTCAATCAGGCTATCCACCTCGCCCCCGATCACCGCGGTCATGGCCGGGCCGGCGCCGCGATAGGGCACATGCTGCACGCGCACGCCGGCCAACTGATTGATCACCTCCCCGGTCAAATGGGTGGAAGTGCCATTGCCGGCGGAAGCGAAATTACGCTCACCGGGCTTGGCCTTGGCATCGCGCAAAAAGGCGCGGAGATCACCGCCGGGCACGCGGCGCGGATTGGCGACCCAGACATTGGGCACGGTCACCACCAACGTCACGGCGCGGAAATCCGTCTCAGGATCATAGGCAAGGTTACGATACAGCGCCGGGCCAATGGCGTGGGAGGCAATCTGGCTCAGGAACAGCGCGTGATCATCCGCTTCACGCGCAAAGCGCCCGGCGGCGAGCGTGCTGCCCGCACCCGGCTGGTTTTCGACAACCACATTGCGCCCGAGCCTATCCCGCATGGCGGCGGCGACAAGCCGCGCCACGACATCCGTGGTGCCCCCTGGCGGGAAGGGGCAGATCAGGCGCAGATCCTTATTCGGCCAGGCGCCTTGTGCGCGGAGCGCCGGCGCGGCGAGCAGCCCGGCAGCGGCAGCGATGGTGGTGCGGCGTGTGACGCGGTTCATGTGGTGTAGCCTCCTTCCCGGTTTCACCGACGCTTTGCCTGAATTGCCGCCCCTGGCAAGATGGGGTGATGGAACACCCGAGCATGACCCCAAAACCCGAAACCCTGCCGACCCATGATGTCGCTGGCCGCTTCACCGCGCCGATTGACCAGACTGCGCATGAACCCGCGCATTGGGAGAAGGAGGCTGACGCGATCCGCCTGCTGCTGGCCGATAAAAAGCGCCAGATTTTCACCACCGATGAAAGCCGGCGCGTGCAGGAAGCGCTCGATGCCGAGACCTATTGGAAGCTGCCCTATTATGAGCGCTGGATTCACGGTTTTTCGAGTCTGCTCAAGGAAAAGGGCGTGCTTCAGGAAGCCGACCTTGTAACCGAGGAAGCGCGGCTGCGCGCCGCCGGGGAAGACAAGGTGGAAGACCCGCCCGGCGGCCATCACCACCACCACCACGAGCATGATCACGACCATGATCACCACCCCTATCAGGAAGATGATGATGCGGGGGTTGCCGTGCTATCCCCCCTGCAATTGCGCGGGCGGGCGGTGCGCAATCTGCTCATCGCGCGCGGCATTCTGACCGCGGCTGAAATCCGCGCCCAGATTGAGGCAATGGATAGCCGCGGCGAGCATCTCGGCGCGCGGGTTGTGGTGCGCGCCTGGACCGATCCCGGCTTTGCCGCACGGCTTGCCGCCGATGCCGGCGCGGCGGTGGAAGAATTGGGGCTGTCGCGCGGCGAGACTGTGCTGACCGCGCTGTTCAATACGCCAGATGTGCATAATCTGGTCGTCTGCACGCTTTGTTCCTGTTATCCGCGCAGCGTGCTCGGCCGCCCGCCCGCCTGGTACAAAAGCCGCGCCTATCGCGCGCGGGCGGTGCGCGACCCGCGCGGTGTGCTCGCTGAATTCGGCACGCATTTGTCGGAAGGCACCAGCATTCGCGTGCATGATAGCAATGCGGAGCTGCGCTATCTGGTGGTGCCACGCCGTCCTGCGGGAACTGAGGGCTGGGATGCGACGAAGCTGGAACAGCTTGTCACGCGCGATGCGATGATTGGCGTGACGGAAGCGCAAAAAATGTGACCACACAAAGATTTTGGCGCACACCCCATGAAGGAAAGTGAACCGTAGCCGCGCCAAAGCTGTCGCCAAAGAAGATATCAACAGCGACAAGGGCGCAGCAGCGCTCGCTCGATAGGCGTGGCGCCGAGGGAGGGTTAGGCGAGAGCGCGCCTTTCAATTGTTACTGGAACGGACGAGAATTTCACCTTCAACATTGTTGTCAATCAGGCCCTAATTCGTCCGTTTTGGCATTTTTTCCCGCAGCCGCGGTTCGGCAGTTTACAAGGTGGATGCTCCTAAGACCTTCCCATCTCGCAGCGTCACCACCCGGTCCATCCGCCGCGCAAGGTCCGGGTTATGCGTCGCAATCAGCGCCGCCAGCCCCTGCCCGCGCACCTGTTCCAGCAATTCGGCAAACACCCTATCCGATGTGCCGACATCCAAATTCCCCGTCGGTTCATCCGCCAATAACAACCTCGGCTGATTGGCGAGTGCGCGGGCAATCGCAACGCGCTGCTGTTCGCCGCCCGAGAGCTTCCCTGGCCGATGATCCAGCCGCGCTTGCAGGCCGAAAATCCCGAGCAAATCCTTGGCACGCTGCGTCGCATCAGCCCGGCTTTTGCCGGCGGCAAGCTGGGGCAGGATGATGTTCTCGGCCGCGGTGAATTCCGGCAGCAGATGATGGAATTGATAGACAAAGCCGATGGTGGTGCGGCGGATCGTGGTGCGCGCCTCATCCGAAAGCGAACCGGCGGCCTGGCCGGCAATGAAAACCTCGCCGCCATCAGGCTTTTCGAGCAAACCCGCCAGATGCAGCAAGGTTGATTTCCCGGTGCCGGAAGGGGCGACCAGTGCCACAATCTCACCGGCGGCAATGGTCAGATCAGCGCCGAGCAGCACGGGCAATTCGCCCGCTTCCGTGCGGTAGCGGCGTTCAACGGCTGCCAAGCGAAGGGGCGCTTCATTCATTGCGCAGCATCTCCACCGGATCGGTGCGCGCCGCGCGCCAGGAAGGGTAAAGGGTCGCCAGGAAAGAAAGGCCAAGCCCCATCGCCACCACCTGCGCCACTTCATTGTAATCCAGGATCGCGGGCAGGCGCGTCAGGAAATAGACCTCTGGGCTGAATAATTCAGTGCCTGAGAGCGATTGCAGGAATTGCCGGATGCTTTCGATATTGAGGCAAAATACGAGGCCCAGCACAAAGCCGATCATGGTGCCAAGCACGCCGATGGAAGCGCCGCACAGCAGGAAAATCCGCATCACCGCGCCCTTGGTCGCCCCCATGGTGCGCAGCACCGCGATATCCCGCCCCTTATCCTTCACCAGCATGATGAGGCTGGAGACGATATTGAAGGCAGCAACGATGATGATCAGCGTCAGGATCAGGAACATCACATTGCGTTCCACCTGCACCGCATTGAAGAAGCTGGAATTTGCATCCTGCCAGGAATGCACAATCACCCGGCTGCCTGCGGCTTCCTGGATCTGCCGCATGACGCCGCGCAGCCGCGTTGGGTCCTGCACAAAAACTTCAATCTGCGTTGCGGCATCACGCTGCTGGAAATAAAGCTGCGCGGCTTCCAAAGGCAAAAAGACAAAGCTGCTGTCATATTCATTCATGCCGACATCAAACAACGCGACCACGCGATAGGCGCGCACGCGTGGCACCGTACCAAAGACCGTGGTGCGGCCCTGCGGCGAGACCAGGCTGACATTATCGCCGACCGAAACCCGCAAGCGGGACGCAAGGCGGCGCCCGATGATGATCGCATCCTCACCTTCAAAAGCATCCAGGCTGCCAAGCCTGATGCCATCCGCAATCAGATGCCGCGCGCGCAAATCTTCTGGACGGATCCCGCGCGCCAGACCGCCCGTGGCGCCGCCAGCATCAGAGGTAATCAGCACCTGCCCTTCCACAATCGGCGTGGCGGAAACCACCCCCGGCACGGCGCGGATGCGCTTGGTCACGTCATCGAAATCCGTAAAGGATGACCCGACCGCATAGACGCCAAGATGCCCGTTGAGCCCCAGAATGCGGCCGAGCAATTCCTGGCGGAAGCCGTTCATCACGCTCATCACAATGATGAGCGTCGCGACACCAAGCGCGATGCCCACCAGCGAGAAAATGGCGATGACCGAGACGAAACGCTCCCCCTTCCGCGCGCGCAAATAGCGGAAGGCGACCATACGCTCAAAAGCGTTGAACATGCTGGGTCAGCCGCCCTTGATGCGGGTAATGGCGTCTTCGATTGAGACTTCCTCACGCTCCCCGGTCATGCGCCGCTTCAATTCAACGCGCCCGGCAGCGGCACCGCGCGGGCCGATAATCGCCTGCCAGGGAAAGCCCATAAGGTCCGCATCGGCGAATTTCTCGCCGGCGCGCACGGCGCGGTCATCATAGACTGCGTGTTCCGTGCCAAGCCGTGCATACAGCGTTTCGCACAGCGTATCGGTCGCCCCATCGCCGGGGCGGAGATTGAGAATGGCCGCAGCCCAGGGTGCCACCGCATCGGGCCATTTGATGCCGGCATCATCATGATTGGCTTCAATCAGCGCGCCCACCAGGCGGGAGACACCAATGCCATAGCTGCCCATCTCCGGGATCACCGGCTGGCCATCAGGCCCTGTCACCGCCATGCCCATGGCCGCGCTGTATTTGGTGCCGAAATAAAAGATATGGCCCACTTCAATGCCGCGGGCGGAAACGCGCTTGTCTTCGGCAAGTGCGGCCCAGGCGGCTTCATCATGCATTTCCTCGGTCGCCGCGTAATGGCTGGTCCAGAAATCCACCTGCGCGGTCAAATCGCTGTCATAATCAGGGGCTTCGGCAAGCACATCGCGTTCCAGCAAATCGCGGCTCACGAAAACCTGGCTTTCTCCGGTTTCGGCCAGGATGATGAATTCATGCGAAAGATTGCCGCCGATTGGCCCGGTATCGGCGCGCATCGGAATGGCCTTGAGGCCCATGCGCGCAAAGGTGCGCAGGTAAGCCAGGAACATCTGCCGATAGGAATGCTGCGCGCCTTCCTTGGTCAGATCAAAGGAATAGGCATCCTTCATCAGGAATTCGCGCCCGCGCATCACGCCAAAACGCGGGCGCACCTCATCACGGAATTTCCACTGGATGTGATAAAGGTTGCGCGGCAGATCGCGA
>JBIKWX010000069.1:0-14236 GCA_044356095.1 Roseomonas sp. | reverse complement strand
CCCAACGCAGCACGCCGGTATCGCCAGGCTGGCCGCCGGCCTGGGCGTAGAAATTCGTCCGGTCCGTGATGATCGCCTCGGCCGAGGCGGCCAGCACCTTGGCGCTGATTTCGACAGCATAGGCATCTTCGCGAAAGATCAATTCAGTCATGCGTTTCCTGGGCGTTACCTGGGCGATTAGGCTAGGCCAGAAAGCGGCGAAACAAAACCTCTGCCCCTTGGGCCTGTTTGGGGGTAGGCTTGCCATGCCAGTCGCATGAAGCAAGACGATTCCCCCTCCCATGATCCCGCCCGGGCCGGGCGTGCGCGCCGGCGTGGCGTCATTCTGGTGATTCTGGCGGCAGCGAGCTTTTCCATCTCGGCGGCTTTTGCGAAGACCATCGGCACCGGCATTCCGGTTGCTGAGGTGATTTTCTTCCGCAATTTTTTCGCGCTGATTCCGCTTTTGCCTGTGGTGATTGGCGCTGGCGGCTTGGCGGCGCTCAGGATGCGCAATCCCGGCAGCCATGTATTGCGCACCATCTTCGGCATGATGGGCATGGTTGGGTCGTTTTACGGCTATGTCTATCTGCCCTTGGTGACGGTTACGGCGCTTGGCTTCACCATGCCGCTATTCCTGACCCTGCTTGCCATTCCGATTCTGGGCGAAAAGGTTGGCTGGCGTCGCTGGCTTGCGGTGCTGGTTGGCTTTTGTGGCGTGCTGCTGATGGTGCGCCCCGAACAGGGCACAACAGATACGCAATGGCTAGCGCTTGGCCTCTGCCTTTTGGGGGCTTTGGCTTGGGCGCTTGCCATGATCACGATCCGCAAAATGGGTGAGGCCGGGGAAAGCGGCGTCGCCATTGTGTTTTGGTTTGCGTTTTTTTCTGCTGTGCTGGCCGGGATGGCGATGGTCCCGGTTTGGGTCTGGCCAAGCCCAACGCAATGGGCGCTGCTGGCCGGCATCGGCCTGGTTTCCGCGATTGCGCAAATCATGATGACGGATGCCTATCGGAAGGGCGAGGCATCCTTGCTGGCACCCTTCGAATATTCAGCGATCATCTGGACCACGGCGCTTGGCGCTTTGATCTGGTCAGAAATGCCGGATGCCTGGGATTTCCTCGGCATCCTGATCCTGGTCGGCGCGGGGCTTTATATTTGGCACCGCGAAATGAAGCTTGGGGTGAAGCGGTAAATCATATCCCCCAATGCGCGCGCAGGCTGGCGGCGGCATGTTGCAGAACCAGATCGGATTTCGGGATGAAGCGCCCCATGGTCAGGCAGGCATGAATCTGATCCGCCACGTGCAGATGCGTGACATTCACGCCTTCCTCATCAAGGCGCTTGGCATAGGCAATGCCCTCATCCACCAGGGGATCAATGCCTGCGGTCATCAGGAAGGCCGGTGGCAAGCCCTTAAGTGAGGGTGCGCGCAAGGGTGAGGCACGCCAATCAATGCCCTTTTCATGCGGACCGAGGTAATGCGCGATAAACCACTTCATGACATCGCGCGTCAGCACCAGGCCTTCGGTGAAGCGATCATAGGATGGCGGATTGCCGGCCATATCGGTGACCGGATAAAACAATACCTGATAATCCGGCATGGGCACTTCGCCATCCAGGGCCATCACCGCCAACACGGCGGCCAGATTGCCGCCCGCGCTATCGCCCCCCACCGCAATGCGCGTGCGGTCTATGCCAAGGCGCTTCGCCTGGCGGCAAATGTAGCGATAGGCGGCGGCTGAATCCTCGACCGCTGCCGGGTAGCGATGTTCGGGCGCAAGCCGGTAGTCAATCGCAATGACGCATGCCTGCGCGAGGTTCGCCAATCGCCGACAGACCTGATCATGGCTATCAAGATCACCAATCACCCAGCCGCCACCATGCATATAGACAAGGCAGGGCAGGGCAGCTTCGGCGTCCGTGCCAAACCCGCGATAGCGGCGTAAGCGTATCTTGCCGGCAGGGCCTGGGCATTTCAGATCCTCAACCAGCGCGACCTCAGGCGGGTCTGGCTGCATCACGCGGCGGGAAGCGGCGGAAACCTCCCGCGCTTCTGCGGGCGTGAGCGTGTTGAAAGCCGGGCGCTTGGCTTCCTTGATCAGATTGAGAACATGTTGCGCGCCTGCATCAAGTGTCATGAGCCTTCCCCTTATTCCGCCGCCGCTGCGGGCCGTTCCGCGCCGCCGAAATGAAAGCCGCGATAGCCATCGGCGGCGATTTCATCGCAGAGCACACGATAATTCCCAACACCACCCACATAGGGCATGAAAAGCCTTGGCTTGCCCGGCACATTGGCACCCATATACCAGGATGCCGCACGGGGGTAGAGCGTGCGATGCGCAACTGTATTGACTTCCTCTACCCAGTGATCTTCCGCGTCACGATCAGCCTCAATCGTGGCATGGCCCTTGGCCTGCATGCCCGCGAGGCAATCCATGATCCAATCCACATGCTGTTCAATGGAAACGATCATATTGCTGAGGACGGATGGGCTACCTGGCCCCGTAATCATGAACATATTGGGAAAGCCTGCGGTCATGATGCCAAGCAGCGTGCGCGGCCCGGCTTCCCATTTCGCATTGAGGCTTTCACCCGCGCGACCCTTGATATCCACGCCGAGTAGCGCGCCGGTCATGGCATCAAAGCCGGTGGCAAAAACGATATCGTCGAATTCATGCAGCGCACCGCCCGCTTCAATGCCAGTCGCCGTCATGCGCGTGATCGGCGCTTCATGCAGGTCAATCAGCGTGACATTGGGCCGGTTATAGGTCTCGTAATAATGCGTATCCACGCAAATGCGCTTGGTGCCGATTGGGTGATTGCGTGGGCAGAGTTTTTCGGCTGTCGCAGGGTCTTTAACAGTTTCGCGGATTTTCGCGCGTACGAAATCGGCCGCCGTGTCATTGGCGGCCTGATCCAGCAGCAGATCGCGGAAGGAACCCATAAAGGCGGTGCCGCCCACGGCCCAGCGCTTTTCATATTCAGCGCGCCGTTCCTCGGCACTGACCGACATGGCGGGCGTGTCGCTCAGCCCATAGAGGATGCCAGTGCGCATCATGCGCGCCTTTTGGCGGAGATTGGCGTAATCGCCCTTCCAGCTTTGCTCATATTCATCATCCATCGGGCGATTGCGCGATGGGATGCTGAAATTGGGCGTGCGCTGAAAAACCGTGAGCCGTGCTGCTTCTTCCGCAATCACGGGGATGGACTGAATGGCGGAAGACCCGGTGCCGATCACCGCGATCCGGCGCCCTGTGAAATCCACCTTGTGATGCGGCCAATAGCCGGTGTGGAATTGCCGACCCTTGAAATCGGCAATGCCCGCAATGTCCGGCAGCCGCGCCGCGGAAAGGCACCCGGTCGCCATGAAGAAATAGCGCGCAGTGAGCCTCTCCCCGCGATTTGTCGCAATGCGCCAAAGCCCGGCGGCATCATCCCAGGCGGCGTCGGTCACGCGGGTTTCAAGGCGGATATCGCGGCGTAAATCGAAGCGTTCCGCAACATGGCGTGCATAGGCCAGGATTTCCGGCTGCGCGGCAAAGCGTTCAGACCAGCGCCAATCCTGCTGCAATTCCTCTGAGAAGGAGAAGGAATATTGCATGCTTTCCACATCGCAGCGCGCACCAGGATAGCGGTTCCAATACCAGGTGCCGCCCACATCATCCGCCGCTTCAAGGCAAATCGCGTCAATGCCAAGGCCACGCAGGCGATGCAGCAGGTAAAGCCCGGCAAAGCCTGCGCCAACAATGACAGCGCCATGATGTTCCTGTGCCATGCTCATCCTCCAAGGCGTGTCTTCCGGGGGATAGCGGAAAGCGCTCCGCCGGGACTGTCAATGCCGAAAACTCGCGCTATGCTACCCGAAATGCGTAAAGGGGAAAGTCCATGGATAAAGGTTTTCAGCTTGGCGAGCTCACGATTCAACGGGTTGTTGAGGAAGAAAGACCTATCTTTGACCCGTTGACCTTTTTCCCGACCCTGACGCCAGAATTGCTGGCGGAAAACCGCGACTGGTTGCAACCCAAGGCGCTGGACCCGGAGACGGGCAAGCTGATGCTTTGCATCCAATCCTGGGTGGTACGCACGCCGCATCATAACATCCTGATTGATACCTGCGTCGGCAATGACAAGACGCGGCCCAACCATCCCTTTTGGCACCAGATGAAGAGCGATGCCTATATGCGCAACCTGGCCGCGCTTGGGCTTGGCGTAGGCGATATTGATTTTGTCATGTGCACGCATTTGCATGTGGATCACGTCGGTTGGAATACGCGGCTTGAAGACGGCCGCTGGGTGCCGAGCTTTCCGAAGGCGCGCTACCTTTTCGCCAAGGAAGAATATGCCCATTGGGAAAGGGAACACGCCAAGGCGCCATCACCGGTGTTTGCCGATAGCGTGTTGCCGGTAGTCGAAGCGGGCCGTGTGGATTTCGTGACCAATGATTATCAGATGAATGATCTGGTGAAGCTGGAATCAACACCCGGTCATACGCCGGATCATGTGGCGGTGCGGCTTGGCAAGAAGGGCGCTGATGCGCTGGCGACAGGGGATTTGATCCATTCGCCCTTGCAGGCGCGCTATCCGGAAATTTCCATGCGCGCCGATAGCGACCCCGTGCAGGCCGCGGCCACGCGGCGCCGCGTATTGGAATGCGCCTGTGATACCTCGACCATTTTATGCTTCGGGCATTTCCCCTCGCCATCACGCGGGCGGATCAAGCGTTGGGGCAATGGCTTCCGCGCTGAAGCGGTGGATTGACCCATGTGGCGGATTATTGCGCTTGTTTGCTGGCTGCTGTTGCCAGGTTTGGCCCTTGCGCAAACCGCCTGGCCCAATCGACCTATAAGCCTGATTGTGCCTTACCCGCCCGGTGGCAGTACGGATAATGTCGCGCGACCCTTGGTGCAGGAATGGGGCAAGGTGCTTGGCCAGACCGTGGTGATTGAAAATCGCGGTGGTGCGGGTGGCACGATTGGCGCTGATCTGGTCGCGCGCGCAAGGCCCGATGGTCATACCTTGTTGCTGTTTCCGACAGCGATTTTCACCATCAGCCCGACGATGATGCAGATTCCCTATGATGTGGATCGCGCCTTCGTGCCGATTGCACGCGTCGCCGCTTCCGATGCCTTCGTCATCATCCATCCTTCCGTGCCGGCACGGCATATCCGTGAACTGGTCGCGCTTGCCAAGCAAAAGCCAGGCGAATTGCGCTTTGGTTCCGCAGGCAACGGCACCATCACGCAACTGCAATGTGAAATCTTCGCTGAGGCTGCCGGCATCAAGCTGGAACACGTGCCCTATCGCGGTTCCGGCCAATCCTTCATTGATCTGCTCGCAGGGCGGATTCAAATGATTTGCGATCCAGCCGCGCTGCCCGGCGTGCGTGATGGTCGCCTGATTGCACTCGCGAGTTTCGGTGATCGGCGGCATGAGGAATTCAAGGATGTACCGACGCTGATGGAATTGGGCCTCGCGGAACGTGGCGCCATGTCCTGGTTTGGTATTGCTGCGCCCGCGGGCACGCCGCCGGACATTCAAGCGCGCATTACGGCCACGCTGGAGGAATCGCTCCGCGCACCTGCGGTTGCTTCCGGCATGGCGATTGGCGGGCTGCGGCCAGCCTTTGAAACAGGTGATGCCTTCAGCCGGCGCATTCGCGAAGATCGTGCCGTTTTCCAAGGTGTGATCGAAAGAACAGGAGCGAAAGTGAACTGACATGGAACATGTGACCGTCACCGATGAAGGCCCCATCCGCATCGTTACGCTGAATAATCCTGCCAAGGGTAATGCCATCAGCAAACCAATGGGGGAGGCGGTGCAGGCTGCCATGCGCGAATTTGAAGCACGCGATGATTTGCGCTCAGCCATCATCACTGCCGCCGGCACGCGCGCCTTTACCTTTGGCGCTGATGTCTCCGATCCGCCCGAATTATGGCGCACCATTCCGAGTGTCGGCTATCGACCACTCAAGCCTGTGATTTGCGCGGTTGAAGGTTGGTGTGTGGGTGGTGGCATTGTGCTGGCGATGATGGCCGATCTGCTGGTCTGCGGCAAAAGCGCAAAATTCTATTACCCGGAGGCAAAGCTTGGCCTGACGGGCGGCATGATCGCCGGCCTGGTCAGCCGCATTCCGCACAAGATCGCCATGGAAATCATGCTGCTCTGCCGCACCGTGGATGCGGATCGTGCGGCCACGATTGGTTTGGTGAACGAGGTAGTTGAAGACGGCAAGGCACTTGAAACCGCTAAGGCCTGGGCGGTTGAATTGACTGGCATGGCACCGATGGTCGTTGCGGAATTGAAGCGCATGGTGACCGAGGAAATCCTGCCGCGCGGCCCTTCAGAGCAAATGGCGATCCATGGCCAACGCATGGGCGCCATTCGCGCTTCTGAGGA
Source organism: Roseomonas sp. (assembly GCA_044356095.1). Taxonomy (GTDB): domain Bacteria; phylum Pseudomonadota; class Alphaproteobacteria; order Acetobacterales; family Acetobacteraceae; genus Neoroseomonas. The sequence goes on along the minus strand of JBIKWX010000069.1, from coordinate 7,858 downwards.
TTTTGCCGAAGGCAAGGCCGCCTTTCGCGAAAAGCGCCCGCCACGTTTTCGCGGGCGCTGATCCCAAAACTCAGGGGAACATGGCAACGGCACGGATGGGGCTTGCCGTGCCGCCCCTGATCTTCAGCGGAAAGCCAATGAAGGTGAAGCGCCCACGGCCAATCAGCTTGTCCAGATTGGCGAGGCATTCCATATGCGTAATGCCGCGTTCGGCGCAGGCCATGTGGGCCTGGAAATTCAACTCACCCTCTGGCGCGGGGCTGATCGCTTCCACCCCAAACATGCCAATGCCGCGATCCGCGAGCCAATGGACGGATTCCAGCGCAAGCCCCGGGAAATCATGCAAATAGCCAGGCTTGCCGAGCAGTCTTTCATTGGTTGCCATCCAGATCAGCACCGTATCGCCCTTGCGGATTTCCTGACCTGATGCGGTAAGTGCGGCTTCCATTTCCTTCACAGTAATGGCGTGCTTGAGCGGCACATGGGAAAGGTCAAGGCAAATCGCACTGGTGTAGAATTTCTCAAGCGGCATTTGCTCGACGGAAAGCGCATCCGGGCGCGGATCGAAATGCACCGGCGCATCCACATGCGTGCCAGCATGATCCGACATGGAAAAATACAGCGCCTTGCTGGTGAAGGTGGTGTTGCCCGCCACCTTTTTCTCAGAATGGTCACCCCAGACGGTCATCACCACAGGCGGGTGACTAGGATGCGTCTGGGTGCGGTGAAAGATCTCTCTGCTGAGGTCAACGAATTCCATGGGGCATTTCCTTTTGCAAACGCGTTTCAGATATTGACGCCGCGAATGGCGTTGATGATGGCGTCCGTCACCTGATCCGTGGCGGCCTTGCCGCCCAGATCGGGTGTCAGCACATCGCCGCGGCTGGTCACCAATTCCACCGCGCGCATAAGCTCCGTCGCCGCCGTCGCCTCACCAAGGTGCTCCAGCATCATTGAAGCAGTCCAGAAGGCGCCGAGCGGGTTGGCAATGCCCTTGCCGGTGATGTCGAAGGCAGAACCATGGATTGGTTCAAACATGGAAGGGCGCTTGCGCGACGGATCAATATTGCCTGTGGCGCCAATGCCCAGCGAACCGGCCAAGGCCGAGGCCAGATCAGACAAGATATCGGCGTGCAGATTGGTGGCGACCACGGTATCAACGCTGCCGGGTTTCATTACCATGCGGGCGGTCATGGCATCCACCAGCATTTTCTCGACCGTGAGGGCTGGGTATTGCGCGGTGACTTCGGCGCACACCTCATCCCACATTACCATACCATGACGCTGCGCGTTGGATTTCGTCACTACCGTCAAATGCTTGCGGGGCCGCGCCATGGCGACTTCGCAGGCATGGCGACAAATGCGCGCGACACCTTCGCGGGTGAAGACTGCCACATCCATGGCGACTTCAATCGGCAGGCCGCGATGTGCGCGCCCGCCAACGCCGGCATATTCGCCCTCACTATTTTCGCGGACGATCACCCAATCAATCTGCTCCCCCAGATCAGGCCGCAAGGGACCATTGATGCCGGGCAGCAGGCGCGTCGGGCGAACATTGGCGTATTGGTCAAAGCCCTGGCAGATCGCCAAACGCAATTCCCATAGCGTGACATGGTCAGGAATATCCGGCGCACCAACCGCGCCGAAGAAAATCGCATCAAAACCCTGCAATTGCCGCAAGCCATCTTCCGGCATCATCCGCCCGGTGCGGCGATAATAATTACTGCCCCAATCGAAATCCTGAAAATCCAGCCTGAAGCCGCCATTCTTTTCAGCCAGAGCCTGCAAAACGCGGCAGCCCGCCCTGATGACATCCGGCCCGATGCCATCGCCACCCATGGCAGCAATGCGATAGTTCTTCATGATTACTGGTTTCCTTTCACGGGCGCCGCAGGCGCAAATCCAAGCCGCGCGCAATCCAGGCGGCTTCAATCATATCAAGATCAGTCTCGCCTGAAGGATTGGCCTTACTGGGCCGGGACGCAAGCCCAGGTTCGGCCTGAATGCGCCACAGGCCAAGCAGGCGGCGCAATTCGGCAAGCGGCGTTGTGTGATCATCGACACGCAGATTGATATCCGGGAAATCCTCAGTCGTGGTCAGCACCAAGGCCGCGGATTGTCGCCCGCGCTTGTCACCGCCGGCAGCCTGACCCGCATCCAACGCGGTGATCAGGCGTTCCGGCAGCGCAAGCCCGGCATTGGCGCGGAAACTGTCAAAGCTTGCCTGCACCACGGCACTACCCGCCAGCATATTGCCAGCGACGCTGAAGCCATCGCCGCTGAGATGCCCGCACCATTCAACGCAATTATCGCCGGTCCAGGCAGCGTTGCGGCCATGGCAATCCACCGCATGAATTTGCCGCAAGCCCTTGCCTTCATCACCCACCAGCGCCGCCTCAATCGCCTTGGCCGGCGTCAGGCCACGTTCCAGGCCTTGCAGCACGGCCGGGCCCAGATAGCGATTGCTCATGGATTGCGTGCTGACGGCGCCCACACCGGATTTCAGAAAAGGACAGGTGGCACCAACGGCGATGTTGCAGGTGGTGACTGCCACCGCGAAGGCGCCCGTGGCGGGATCATGCGCAACAATGGACCAGGTCATGCGGCGGGCCTTTCTTTTGCAATCAGGCTTAAGCTTAACCGCGCCGAGGCGCTTGCAGGAAGCCCGCCGCATGCCAAAATAGGCGGAAACGGGAGGTTTCTTGCCATGTCCATTTCCATTTCACGTCGCACCATGGCTGTGCTTGGCCTGGCGTCATTGCTGCCCAAGGCGGTTTCCGCGCAGGCCGCCTGGCCGGATCGGCAAGTGCGGTTGATTGTACCCTTCGGTGCGGGTGGTGCGGTTGATACGCTTTCCCGCCTGGTGGCCAATGGTTTTGCGGCGCAGGCGAATGGTCAGGCGCTGGTGGTGGAAAACCGCTCCGGCGCAGGTGGCGCCATTGCGGGCGCTTTCGTCGCGCAAAGCCGGCCTGATGGCTATACGCTGATGATGGCCGATCTTGGCGCCAATTGCATCGGCAAGGAATTGCAGCCGGCGTTGAATTACGACCCGATGCGCGCCTTCACGCCGATTTCGCATCTGGTGAATTTGCCAATTGCGGTGATCGTCCCCGCCAATTTGCCCGTGCAAAGCTTGGAAGAATTGCTGGCCCGTGCCCGCGCGCGGGCGGATGGCATTCAATACGCCTCACCAGGTGTTGGCCATGTCAGCCATTTGGCCGCCGAGCTTCTGGGCCGCCGCGCGGGTGTGAAGCTGACCGCCGTGCATTACCGCAGCGGTGCGGATGTGATGCGCAGCCTGATTCAGGGCGAAACCGAATTCTCCTTCCCGTCTGTTTCGACGGCACTTCCCTTTATTCGTGAAGGCCGTGTGCGCGCGCTTGCCATCGGCACGCCTGCACCGGTTGCGGCACTCCCCGGAGTGCCCGCTGTGGCTGCAACCTTCCCTGGGTTTGAGGCGATGACCTGGCACGGCATCGTCGGCCCCGCCGGCATGCCGGATGATGTGGTGGCGGCGGCCAATCGCGTCTTCCGCGCCATCATTACCTCAGCCGAGGTGAAGGAAACCGTGCAGCGCGTGCAGGCTGCGGATGTGATCGCCTCAAGCCCCGCCGAATTCGCCGCGCTGATTGCCCGCGACCACGCGAAATGGACGCCGGTGATCCGTGAGGGCAATATCCGCGCCGAGTAAAAACCCAGTGCCTCACGCCTCCAAAGCCGCCGGGCGCGCCTTCAGCAAGGGCCGCAGCAGCGGATTGGGGAAGGACCGCGCAATGGTAACCGCGTAGAAACTCTCGACCAGGCCGGAAAGCTGGGTCGCGCGAATAAGGGTGCCGGCGCGCAGCTCATCGCGCACCACAATCGCGGGCATCACCGCCAGCCCGACATCCTGGCGCGCAAGGAGCCGCATCATCGCCATATCATCCACCTCGGCCGCGATGCGGGGTGCGACGCGCAGCCTGTTCGCCAGCGCTTCAAATTCCGCGCGCAGCCCGCTTTCCGACCCCGGCAGAATGACAGGATGGCGCGCGAGCAATTCCGGCAGGCTACCGCCCTCGCGCAGCCTTTTGGGCGTGCCGAAAAGCTCCACGCGCTGACGCGCCACGCGATGCCCGACCAAGGCAGGGCCAGGCCCGGCAGCCGGCAGCCGATCCATCAGCACCACATCAAGATTGAGCGCGCGCAATTCCGCCAGCAATTCCGCCGCACCGCCGGAGCGCAAGACAAAATGCAGATCGCCCCGTTCAAGCAGCGGCTGCAAGAAAGCCAATTGGAAATTGCGCGAAAGTGTTGCCAGCGCCCCAATGCGCAAGGTCGCGCGCGCCGGGTTTTCGCCCTTCAGGGTGGCGAGCAATTCCTCGCCCGTCGCGAAAATCGCATCAGCATGATCCAGCGCGACGCGCCCGGCTTCCGTCAGCACCAGCTTGCGCTGCGTGCGTTCGAATAGCGGATGGCCCAGCCGATCTTCCAAGGCGCGGATTTGTACCGAAAGCGCTGATTGCGACAGGCCAAGTCTTGTTGCCGCGCGGGTCAGATTCCCCTCATGCGCGACGGCACGGAAATAGCCAAGATGGCGCAGGTTCAGCCGGTTCATCCTTCTATTTTATCGAACAATAAAATTGATACAATGTATTTTATTTATCCAAAGCGGCAGCCTATGGGGCGGGTCCCTTCACTTGGACGGAAAGAAACCCATGCCCGGCTTTGACCTGCTGCTGACCAATCTTCTCTCGCCCATCGTGCTCGCCTTTGCGCTTGGCGCGGTGGCCGGTTTCATTCGATCAGAGCTTGAATTGCCTGAAGCGGTGCTGAAGCTCATTTCGATCTATTTGTTGTTCTCCATTGGCCTGACGGGCGGGCGCGAACTGGCCCAGGTTTCCTTCAGCGATGTCTCAACCCTGATTGCCGCCGCAGCCGCCATGACCATCGCCATTCCCGTCACCTGCTACGCGGTGCTGCGCCGCGTCGGCGGCTTTGATGTCTCCAACGCAGCGGCCGTGGCGGCACATTATGGGTCAGTTTCCAGCGTCACCTTCTTCGCCGCCATCGCCTTTGCACGCGCCATGGAAACCCCGGCGGAAGGCTATATGACCGCGATTGTCGCGCTGATGGAATTCGCCGTTATCATCTCACTCGCCATCGGGCGCTGGGGCAATCAAGCCAATAACGGCCATTTCCGGCTTGGCGCGCTTTTGCTTGATACGCTCCGGGGCAGGGGCATTCTGCTGCTCACGGGCGGCATGTTCATCGGCTATATGGCGAGCGATGCCGAATGGCGGCGGATTGCACCCTTTTATGAGCATCTGTTCCGCGGCTTCCTGATGCTGTTCCTGCTGGAGATGGGCATGACCGCGGCGCGGCAAATCCGCGCCTTTGCCGAAGTCGGGCGCTTCATGACGGGCTTTGCCATTGTGGCACCCATCTGCTTTGGCCTGGCAGGGCTGATGGCGGGTTATCTTGTGGGCCTGTCGCAAGGCGGCGCCTTCGTCTTCGCGGCCATCTGCGCCAGCGCATCCTATATTGATGCGCCGGCTGCCTGCCGCGCGGCACTACCCGAGGCAAGCCCAGGCATTTACCTGACCGCCTCTCTCGGCATCACCTTTCCCTTCAATCTGGTGGTGAATATGCCGCTACTTTATGCCGCAAGCGGCTGGTTTTATGCCTGAATAAGCTCTGGCAGGGCGGGCCACCCCGCTTGCCCTGCCGACACCGCTTGATTCTTCCGCCCCTTCGGCCCAAGGATCAGCGCCATGATCCTGCTGATCGACAATTATGACAGTTTCACCTTCAACCTTTTCCACTTCCTGGGCGATCTGGGCGCGCGGGTGGAGGTCAGGCGAAACGACGCCATAGACCCGCAAGGGGTGCTGGCGATGAAGCCCGAAGCCGTGGTGCTTTCCCCCGGCCCCTGCACGCCGAATGAGGCCGGGATTTGCCTGCCGCTGATCTCCTTGGCAGCCGAGGTCAAACTGCCGATCCTGGGCGTCTGTCTCGGCCATCAGGCCATTGGCCAGGCTTTTGGCGGGCGCGTCATCCGAGCGCCGGAACCGGTGCATGGCAAGGTTTGGGATGTACATCACGGCGGGACGGATATTTTCGCCGGGCTGCCCTCGCCTTTTTCAGCCACGCGCTATCATTCGCTGATCGTCGAGCGTGAGACCCTGCCCGCAAGCCTCCGCCCAACCGCCTGGACGGAAGATGGGCTGATCATGGGCTTGGCGCATCGCGAATTGCCGGTCTGGGGCGTGCAATTCCACCCGGAAAGCATCGCCTCGGCCCATGGGCATGAGCTTTTGCGCAATTTCCTGAAACTGGCCGGCGCCAGCCATGGCGCTGCCGTCCCGGCCTGATTCCATGTCGCTCAAGCCCATCATTGCGCGGCTGGCGGATTCGGCGCGCCTGACCGAGATCGAGGCCGAGGAAGCCTTCGGCATCATCATGGCGGGCGAGGCAACACCGGCGCAGATCGCCGGCATGCTGATGGCAATGCGCGTGCGCGGCGAAACGGTCGAGGAAATGACCGGCGCGGTGCGCGCCATGCGCGCGCGGATGGTCGCCATTGAAGCGCCGCCGGGGGCGATGGATATCGTTGGCACCGGGGGGGATGCGGCGGGCACGCTCAATATCTCCACCACCACCGCCATGGTCGTGGCGGGCTGTGGCGTGCCGGTGGCGAAGCACGGCAATCGCGCGCTGTCATCGAAATCTGGTGCGGCGGATGCCATCTCGGCGCTTGGCATTTCGCTTGATGTGCCGATGGAAAGGCTGCCCGAAGTGCTGCGCGATGCGGGCATGGTATTCCTGATGGCGCCCCGCCACCACGCTTCCATGCGCCACGCCGCCGGGCCGCGCATGGAATTGGGGACGCGCACGATTTTCAACCTGCTCGGCCCACTCGCCAATCCCGCCCGCGTCACGCGGCAAATGACGGGTGCTTTTTCTCCCCAATGGCTGCGCCCAATGGCCGAGACGCTGGCGCGACTCGGCACTGAACGCGCCTGGCTGGTGCATGGGCAGGGGCTGGATGAACTGACGCTCGCCGGCGAAAGCCAGGTGGTGGCGCTGGAAAATGGCGCCATGCGCGCATTCACCGTGACCCCGGAAGATGCCGGGCTGCCCCGCGCCCCGGCCTCGGCGCTCAAAGGGGGCGACCCCACAGAAAACGCGGTGGCTTTGGAAGCCTTGCTGCGCGGGGCGCATGGCGCCTATCGCGATGTTGTTTTGCTCAATGCCGCCGCATCCTTGATTGTGGCCGGCAAGGCGGCGGACCTGAAGGCCGGCGTCGCTTTGGCCGCCCGGGCCATAGACGAAGGCGCTGCCTTTGGAGTATTGGCGCGCCTCCGGGCGCTTTGCCCCCCCAAGGACCCTGCTGGATGAATGCACCCCATATCTCGGTGCCCTCGACCGATGCCGCATCGGTCCCTGACACCCTGGCCCGTATCCTGGCCGATAAGGCGCGCGAAGTCGCCGAACGGATGGAAATCACGCCGCAGGCGGAAATTGAACGTCGCGCTGCCAGCGCGCCGCCTTTGCGTGACTTCGTGGGTGCGCTGTGCGAGCGCATCGGCGAAGGCCGCACCGGGCTGATTGCCGAAATCAAGCGCGCCTCCCCTTCCGGTGGCCTGATTCGTGACCCGTTTGAACCCGCCAACCTGGCCCGCGCCTATGAGATGGGCGGCGCTGCCTGCCTTTCCGTGCTGACCGATGCGCCCTGGTTCCAAGGCGCGGTGGAGCATCTGGAAGCCGCGCGCGCGGCCTGTGCGCTGCCGGTGCTGCGCAAGGATTTCATGATCCATCCCTGGCAGGTGTTTGAAGCCCGCGCCATGGGTGCTGATTGCATTCTGCTGATCATGGCCGC
>JBIKWX010000293.1:0-4193 GCA_044356095.1 Roseomonas sp. | reverse complement strand
TATTCCCAGCCGCGCGGTCGATAATACCACCGCCCCGGGCGCGGGGCGCACGCAATCTGTCCGCCAGCCACTCACAGAACACCAGATTGTCTTTGGCCGCTGCAAGGTTGGTGGGCCCATCGTGTTCATCCATTCGGCCACCGATGATCAGGGCCGCGCAGACGGGTATTTCTACGCTGTCGTCGTGCTCGCCGCACATCGCGTGCAGTCCATCGGCGATGTCTGGCTGGGTGATACTCTCGCGACCGATGCAAAATACAATGGGCTGGTGCGGATTGATCGCCATCTGGGCGCGGCAGATCAGGTGGCGAATGCGAATCTGATTGCTGAGACCGCCGGCAAATGGACCGCCAATCATCGCGGCCGCGGGCGCGCCTATGTCGCAGTGAGGCTCAAGATCACCGCCCAGGCCTTTCCCTCCGGCCCGCCCAATATCGCAGCCCTGGTGCAGGGCGCGAATAGCATTCTGGACCCGCGCAGCAACACCACCGGCTGGTCGGATAATCCGGCGCTCTGCCTTGCCTGGTATCTCACCGCGCCCTTTGGCTGGAAGGCGTCCTGGGATGATATCGACATCCCCGCCCTGATCGCCGCTGCCAATATTTGTGACGAGCTGATCGGCACGCGCGCCGGCGTCTATGAAAAGCGCTACACGGTCAACGGGCGTGTCTCGCTTGGCGAGGGCAAGATCGCGATTACGCGCAAACTGGTCGCCGCCATGGCGGGTGCGCTGGTGGTCTCAGGCGGGCGATTCTTTATTCATGCCGGTGGTCCCGCGCTGCCTGTGACCACGCTCAATGCCAATGCGCTGCGCGGAGATGTCACCATCCAGGGCAGCCGGCCGCGACGGGACCTCTTTAACGGCGTGCGCGCGGTTTATGTTGACCCAGCCAAGAACTGGCAGCCAACCGATGCGCCGCCCTTGCTCGCTGCGAATTACGTGGCCGAGGATGGGGGCGAGGCGATTTATCGCAGCATGGAATTTCCGCTGACGACTTCGGTCGCGACCGTGCAGCGCATCATGAAGGCCGAATTGGAACGTAATCGCCGCCAGCGCGAAGTGGCCTTTCCGGCGAATCTCTCTGCGCTGCGGCTGCGGCCTTGGGATAGCGTGACGCTGGCACTCGACCGGCTGGGGCCCTTTCCCGCGCGGGTGACGGGTTGGCGGCTGGCGCCTGATGGTGGCGTGGATCTGACGCTGGCCGAGGAGGACCCCGCGATTTGGGATTGGGACCCGGCCGTGGATGAACGCGCGACGGGTGATAGCCCATCCGTGGTGCTGCCCAACCCGGGCGTGATTGCCGCGCCAGCGACGATAAGTGTGGAAACGCCAACGGGCGTCAGCTTTGCCGCAATGGCGATTTCCTGGGCGGCGGTCGGCAGCGCCTATCTGTCAGGCTATGAATTGGAATTCCGTCCGGCCTCTGTTGCCGCCTGGCAGCGCTATGGTGGGGCGCTGAGTGCCACCGCGGCCTCCATCGCCACCAGCGAGCCGACGGCGTTCAGGCTGCGCGCCGTGGCCCGCAGTGGCGCGGTTTCCGGCTGGCAGGAGGCTGCCATTCCAGGCGGCGTCACCGCATTGGCAGCGCTTGGCATTGCGGGCGGTGTCCGGCTTTCCGGGATCCTGCCGCCGGAGGTAGTGCGCTTGCAGGTTTTTGAAGCGAGCAGCGCCAATCTTGCGCAGGCGGTGAAGCTGGCCAGCGAACCCGCCGCGCTGCCCTGGGACCGCACCGGGCTCAGTGTTGGAGCTGCCCGCTGGTATTGGCTGCGGTCTGTCTCGGCTGAGGGCAATGTCTCCGCGCTGATCGGGCCGGTCAACGCTACCGCAATCTAGGGGCGCTGCCATGGCCGCACGCATCGATGATCTGCTGGTGCTGGGGCAGAACATCTCAAAAACCGATCTGGCAAAATATCTGCGCGACCGGGAAGCCGTGCTGCCCTTTGATTTCGGCGGGCTTGGGGATGGTGCGGCGAATGACCGGGCCGCCATCCAGGCCTGCTTTGATCGCGCGGCGGCGGATAAGAAATTCGCCGTGATCCCACCCGGTACCTGGCGTGTGGATGCTGGCGTTGTGCTTGGCGGCGGCGCGCGTGGACTGATCATGCAGGGCATCATTCAATATACTGGCGCCACCAATGCGCCGGCCGCCGTGCTGACGCTGGGCGATGGCAGCTCCACGCGCAATGGCGAGAAACTCTATCTCGGCCTGCAAGTCACCCGGCAGATCCAATCCGATTGGGTCAGTGAGGCTGACATCGGTATCCTGGCGCGCAATCTTGATTCCTCGCTGCTTGATCTGCGCCTGGTCTCTGGGTTCACCATTGGGCTGCGCACACTGGGCGATGGGCGAGGCTTTGAGGATAGCACGCTGCTGTTGGGGCGCATCCTCAACAATCGCTACGGGCTTGATGCGCATGCCGCGACGGCGACGGCCTGGAATACCTCCATCCGATACTATGGCGGGCATTTCGCCTGCGGCACGGGCATCAACCCGGCGCTGGACCGTTTCGGCGTGCGGTTTTCGCGCGGTGTCGCGGATGCCTATAACAATCACAATCGCCATGTTTTCGACGCGCCAAATTTCGAGCTGCGCCAGCTTGACCCGAATATCGCCATTCCCTTTTTTAACGAGACCAACGGCACGGCCATCATTGCGCGCAACATGCGGATGGAGGGCTGTTCCCCCTTTGCCGCGCGCCACACGGCCGCCGCGACCGATTGCGAATATGATGTCGCCTGGGCGCAAAGCTATGCGATTGGCGTTGACTACACCCCAAGTGCCACCCGCGCCGGCAATGCCGTATTCAACCGCCACCGCGCGCCGACATCGCGGCTGACGCGGCTGCTGGCGCATATCCCGAATATCCGCGCCGCCGCGTTTTGGCAGAGCAACACGGAGATTGGTGTGGAGGGCGCCTGCATCATCGCCACTTCCACCACCGCCGAGACCGCCATGGCTGCGCTTTCCTGGAATGGGCTGAATGGCATTACCGCCACCGCGCGCGGCCTGCTGCTGAACCCCAATCGCGGCATCGGCTTTGTGGTGCAAACCACCCATGCCAAGGAATTCGCGCTGGCGCATTGGTTGGTCGGCGGTGCGGATGGTGGGCGGCTTTGTCTGCGCTGCTTTGATGGCGCTGGCATTGTGCGTGAGAACATTGCCGGCGATGCGCTGGCATCCGGCACTACCTTGCAATGGGCGCCAACCTCCAAAACCTGGCAGGCGGGCGCGGTGATGCAGGAGAGCGAACTCAACCGCCGCCAGACGGTGCGCTTTGGGCCGGAGGTGGCCTTTGCGCAGATCGGGATCATCGGCTTTGACGGGCAGATTGAGTTGGAGGCGCTGCGCCTTTACGGCCTGCCGGAGGATGCGCCGGCAATCCTGTCCGGCTGCCCCGCGCTACCAGCCGGCGGTAGGACGCTGATGTTCTCCGCCAGCTGGGATCTGCCGAGCATGCCGCCAGGGGCGACGACAAATGCGGATGTGACAGTGCCCGGCGCGCGGCGGGGGGATTTCGCGGATGCGTCGCTTGATACCAGCAGCATTGCCTTTGTGCTGGATTGCCATGTCTGGTCCAATGACAAGGTGCGCGTCACAGCGCGGAATGTGAGCCTTTCGACGGTGGATTTGCCTGCGGCTGCGCTGCATGTGCAGGTGGTGAAGCGAAGGGTGGGATGAAAAGATACACCACCTCAGCCAACCGCCATTCCCTCATCAAGTGAAGTACTGGCCACGATGGTCTGGAATTCCTCCGTCAAATCCGCATGATGGCGGCGCAGATAACTCGCCACTGCCTTGTTGCCCATCAGCTTGGCGACATAGCCGCGCGCCACGACAAGGCTTAGCACATCCGTATTGTAAGAAGACTCAATCGCCCGGAAACGCGACTGCACCAGCGACATCTCCTGCTCCATCCGCGCCATCTGCTCCGCCGATAGGCCGCCGATTTTCTTCGGGCGTTCGGGTTCCACCAGCTGCGTCTGGGGCGTGGCAGCCAAGAGCGCCTGCGCATAGCTTCGCGAGAAATTGCGCAGGCTGCACATAAGCTCAGCACATTCAATCTGCCGTGCCGGCTTCATTTTTTTCAATTGATGGGTGAGCTTCATGGAAAACTGCTGGTCCTTCAGCAGTTCCACCACCTCAGGGCAGATACCATCCAACAAATCTCGCTTTTGTCGGATCGTCCCGATA
>JBIKWX010000292.1:0-4199 GCA_044356095.1 Roseomonas sp. | reverse complement strand
GCCCACCTGGTGTTCGCCGCGAGGGTCCTTGCCCCAGAGCATGGCGAAATCCTGATCTGGCAGGACCGCGCCATCCTTTTCTTCCAGATCGCGGACATGGCCATAGGAGGCCAACACCCGAAAATCGCGACCAAGATATTTTTCGATTGTCTTCGCCTTGGCCGGCGATTCCACCACGACTACGTCGCTCATGCCTTCCCGATTCACCCTCGCCCGGTTAGCGCAACCCGATGCCCGGGCAGCATATCCACCCGGCCTTCCAGTTCCAGATCGGCAAGCGCCGCCTGGAGCGCGGGGGGTGAGAGGTGACAGCGCCGGAGAAGATCGTCAACAGATATCGGTGACATTCCAATCAAATCAATCAGATGACCGTATTCGCCGGGGGTGGCGTCAGGCGGGATATCCTCCGATATCGGGATTTCCGAGGTCATGGGCAGGGCAAAAAGCGGGGCATCGCGCGGCGCTTCGGGCAGATGGGCTAGCACATCGGCGGCTGATTCCACCAAATGCGCGCCCTGGCGGATCAGGTCATTGGCGCCGCGGCTCCTTGGATCGAGCGGGCTGCCGGGGATGGCAAAGACCTCCCGCCCTGCTTCCAAGGCGAGGCGTGCGGTGATCAGCGTGCCGGAGCGCTCAGCCGCTTCCACCACCAACACACCCAGCGAAAGCCCGGCGACGATCCGGTTGCGCTTCGGGAAATGCCGCGCCAGGGGCGCGGTGCCGAGCGCATGTTCCGCCACCAGCGCGCCTTCGCGGCCAATCCGGCTTTGCAAGGCAGCATTTTCCGGCGGATAGGCGACATCAAGCCCGCCCGGCAGCACGGCCAGCGTCGGCCCCGCCCGCAAGGCGCCCTGATGCGCTGCCGCATCCACGCCGCGCGCAAGGCCTGAGATCACCAGCACGCCGGCCTTGGTCAGTGCTTCCGCAATGTCTTCCGCAATGCGTCGCCCGGCAGCGGAGGCATTGCGCGCGCCAACAATGGCAAAGCTTGGTACCTGGGAAAGAAGCGCGGCATCGCCCTGAACCGCGAGCATGGCCGGCGCATCAGGCAACATGGCGAGCAAGGGCGGGTAGTCAGCGCTGCCCCAAAAGACGAAACGCGCGCCGAGTCTGGCCATGGCATCGGCTTCCCGCCGCGCCTCATCCAGGCTTGGGATGCGCGCTGGGGTTTCGCGCTTGGCGAGCAGACGGGGCAAAGCCTCCAAGGCTGCGCGGCCACTGCCATGGCGGGCGAGCAGGCGGCGAAAGCCCATGGGGCCGATCCCCTCGGTTTCGGCAAGGCGCCAGAGGGCGTGGCTTTCGGCGGGGCTGGGTGTCGCGGCAGGCATGGGCGAAATGCTATGCCACACTTCAACCTATGCGGGAAATACAAAATCGTATCTCTACTTAGCCGTTTTACCGATACGCGGTTCGGTCCCCGCCACCAGGCGGCGGATATTCTCCTCGTGCCGCCAGAACACCAACACGGCGATGAGTAGCGCCATCAGCGCGTGATCGGCGCTGGACAGGGCCAGGGCGAAAAGCGGCGCGGCGGCAAAAGCGGTCAGCGCTGCCGCCGACGACATTTTCAGGAATTTCGCCGCCAGCAGCCACACCGCACAGCAGGCAAGCCCCACCGGCCAGGCAGCGGCCAGCAGCACGCCAAGCCCGGTAGCGACACCCTTGCCGCCGCGAAAGCCAAGCCAGACCGGGAAAAGATGCCCGAGCACAGCCGCCGTGCCCACGACCAAATCCTGATCACCCAGGAATTGCCGGGCGAGCAGCACCGCGATCGCGCCCTTCAGCCCATCCAGGATCAGCGTTGCCGCCGCCAGCCCCTTGCGCCCGGTGCGCAGCACATTGGTCGCGCCAATATTGCCGGAACCGACCTTGCGAATATCGCCAAGCCCGGCGGCCTTGGTCAGCAGCAGGCCAAAGGGGATGGACCCGATCAGGTAGCCACCAAGCAGCGCGATCACGAAGGCAATGCTGTCAGCATGTTCAGCCATGACTCAGCCCCCGAATACGCGCCGCCCGGCTTTCCAGGTGCCCAGCACCCGGCCTTCCAGGGCGCGACCATCAAAGGGTGAGTTCTGCGCCTTGCCCGGCAGCTTGCCGGCTTCAACCTTCCAGCCGCGATCGGGGTGGAACAGCACGAGGTCCGCCGGCGCACCCTTCACCAGCCTGCCCTGCGGCAGATCGAGCAAGGTTGCGGGCCGCGCGGTCAGCAGCCCAAGCGCGGTGAGCATCGGCACATCCCCCGCATGGACGCGCGCCAGCGTGACGCCCAGCAAGGTCGCCAGCCCCGCGCCGCCCGCTTCCGCCTGGGCAAAGGGCAGGCGCTTGTCATCGGCATCGCGCGGTTGGTGGTCTGAGGCAATGGCGTCAATCGTGCCATCAACCAACGCTGCCACCACCGCCTGCCGATCCGCCTCCGTCCGCAGCGGCGGTGAGAGCTTGGCGTAAGTGCGGTAATCGCCAATCGCGGTTTCATTCAGATCGAAATAGGGCGGCGCGGTATCGCAAGTAACGGCCAGCCCCTCGGCCTTCGCGGCGCGGATCAGGTCAAGCGCCGCCGCCGTTGAGATATGCGCAAAATGCACATGCCCGCCCGTGATGCGCGCGAGTGCGATATCGCGCGCCACCATCATCGCTTCTGCCGCAGGGGTAATGCCAGGCAAGCCAAGGCGCGTGGCCAATTCGCCTTCGGTTGCGGCGCCGCCGGCAGCAAGGCTCGGTTCTTCCGGATGCTGCACGATGAAGGCGCCAAAGGCCCGCGCATAAGAAAGTGCCAAGCGCATAGTGCGCGCCGAGGCAATGGCGCGGGCGCCATCGGTAAAGGCAATGGCGCCGGCTTCGCGCAGCAACCCGTATTCGGCCAATTCCTTGCCGGCACAGCCCGCCGTCGCCGCGCCATAGGGCAGAAGTGCTACCGAACCCGTGGCTTCCCCGCGCCGCGTGATGAAGGAAATCAGCGCGGGGTCATCAAGCGCCGGGTCGGTATCCGGCAGCACGCAAATGGTGGTGATGCCGCCCGCGGCAGCCGCCTGCGCGGCGGAGGCGATGGTTTCGCGATGCTCAGCCCCCGGTTCGCCGAGATTGGCGCGCAGATCAATCAAGCCAGGCGCAAGACAGGCGCCCGCAGCATCCACCACGGAAGCGCTTTCGGGCGCGGTCAGGCCAACGCCGCAATCGGCGATCAGCCCATCACGGATCAGCAAAGCGCCCGGCGCATCGAGGCCAGAGGCAGGGTCAAGCAGGCGGGCATTGGTGATGAAGGTGTCGGCCATCACAAGGACTTCTCAAAAAACACGCGGCGATAGCCAGCTTCTTCGGCGCGATGCGTCTCGTCAAAGCCAAGGCGCTGATACATGGCGATGTTTTCCGCCATTACCTCATTCGTATAGAGCCACAGCCGGTGATGGCCGCGGCGGCGGCCTTCGGCTTCAATCCAGGCCAGCATTTGCCGGCCAAGCCCCCGGCCCTGCGCGCTGGGTGCTACTGCGATATTGTCCAAAAACAGTCCAGCTTCGCTGTCTTCCAGCACTGCCAGCCCTTGTAGCGCGCCATCGGCTTCCAGCACGAAGGCCTGATGATCCGCGATGCGCGCGGCGTAATCATCCAGCATCGGCGCTGGTTCACGATCAAGCCGCGGCACGTAATGCGCATACGCGGCACGCACCATCTGGCGAAGCGCCGGCGCTTCCTCGGCGCGCGCGGGGCGAAGCTCACACATTGCGCCTGAGCCCACGCGCCAGCACATCCAAAACCGCCATGCGACAGGCGACACCCATTTCCACCTGTTCGCCAATCACGCTGCGTGTCGGGTGATCGGCGATGGCGCTATCAATTTCGACACCGCGATTCATCGGGCCGGGGTGCATCACTATCGAATCCGGCTTGGCATGCGCCAGCTTTTCCGCATCCAGCCCATAGAAGCGAAAGAATTCCCGCGCGGAAGGCACCTGCCCGCCCGACATGCGTTCGCGTTGCAGCCTGAGCATCATCACAACATCAGCGCCGGCAAGCCCGGCCTTCATGTCGTGGAAGACCTCAACGCCCAAACGCGCGGCCTCTGCCGGAATCAATGTGGGTGGCCCCACCACGCGCACGCGGCTGCCCATCGTGGTCAGCAGATGCATATTTGATCGCGCCACGCGCGAATGGGCGATATCGCCGCAAATCGCGACCACCAAACCTTCAAGCCTTCCCTTATGGCG
>JBIKWX010000068.1:0-14400 GCA_044356095.1 Roseomonas sp. | reverse complement strand
AGCGGCATTTTGCACATCAATATACAAATCAGGTGCGGCTTCCGTCAGTGGGCTTTGCAGGTTGCGAAAGCCCTTGTCGTAAAGCGCCAATACCTCCTCTGATTCCGCACGCTCCAGATGATACATGGCACGGTGCCACCACAAATGATGCGCCAAGTTCGAAGCACCTTCCCAATGCTTTTCCAAACCCGCGAGCCAGGCAATGCCTTCCCCTCGGCGGCCTTGCATTTCCATCACATGCGCAACGGCATGCGCGGCCCATAAATCGCCGGGGTCAAGGTCAATCGCCGCGCGCCCGCTTTCTTCGGCCACCTGGTAATTGCCGCATTCCTCATGCGCGAAGCAGCGGCATGCCAAAATGCTGCCAAAGGCGGGCAGCGCCGCCGTCCACTGCGGATAAACACCATCCACCACGCGCTGCATGACGCCCGCGCGCCCCAGCCAAAACGCGTTGAAATGATGCAGGCGAAACGCCAGGATATCATGCGGATGGTCGCGCAAAATCGCTTCCCACCCCGCCAGCGCCTTATCCAAATCGCCCTCGGCCCAGGCAGTCACGGCTGCGGCATGCGCCGCTTCGCGTGCACTGGCTTTGCTGGCCAAGCGCGTCGCGGCGGCAGCCGCGTCACGCGCGGCAGGCAGCAGCGCTGCCTTATAGCCAAGCAGCGTGAAGGCTGATTGCAGCACGCGGGCCATCGGCATATCGCCATCCGCGTCCAGCAACGCCTTCATGCGCGCTGGCGTATCAGCGCGATATTTCAAATAGCCCGTCACCACATGATCATAAGCGCGCGTTGCGGCATCTGATGCGCTGGTGATGGCAAGGCCGTGCTGATCCTGGTGCATGGAGAGCCTCCGACAATCAAGCGCGAAGCTTGCCAGCCTTGGCCAAGCCGTGTCGAGTATGCGCACCAGAAGCAGGAGAGAAAGAAATGTCCGAAGACACCCCCGAAGCCCGCCTTGCCGCGCTTGGCCTGGTGCTGCCGCCGGCGCCGAAGCCGCTTGGCACCTATGTGCCCTTCCGGCGCGATGGGAACATCATCTACCTCTCGGGGCAGGGGCCGCGCGATGCGGAAGGCAAACCCATCAGCGGCAAGGTGCCGACGGAAGTCAGCATTGATGAAGCCTATCAGCTCGCCCGCCGCGTCGGGCTTTCCTTGCTGTCAGTCGCGGCATCGGCGGCGGGAGGGCTTTCGCGCCTGCGTGCGCTGAAAGTGCTTGGCATGGTCAATGCAGTGCCGGAGTTCCGCGAACATCCGCGCATCATCAATGGCTGTTCTGATATTTTCGTCGCGGTGCTGGGGGATAATGGCCAGCATGCGCGTTCCGCCGTGGGCTTTGGCAGCTTGCCCAATCAAATCCCAGTTGAGATTGAAGCGATTTTCCGCGTGCTGGACTGAAACCGATCAAAGCTTGGTGCCGGTACTGCCGAACCCGCCCGCCCCGCGCGCGGATTCCGGCAGTTCGGCCACCTCGCGCCACACCCCGCGCGTCACCGGCGCAAGCACAGCCTGGGCGATGCGCATGCCGCGTTCCACGGTGAAGGGCTCGCTCCCCGCATTCATCAGGATCACGCCCAATTCGCCGCGATAATCCTCGTCTATCGTGCCGGGGCTATTGGGCAGCGTAATGCCGTTTTTCAGTGCCAAACCCGATCTGGGCCGCACCTGAATCTCATACCCCGTCGGGATCGCCATTTTAAGGCCGGTCGGGATCAAGGCGCGCCCACCTGGCGGGATCACCACCGGCGCGCTGATGGCGGCCAGCAAATCCATCCCCGCCGCCCCTTCCGTGGCATAGCTTGGCAGCGGCAAATCTGCGCCATGGGGCAGGCGTATGACGGCGATTTCGGGGTTCATGCCAAAGCCTCTGCAATGCGCGCGGCAAGCCTTGCCGCGACCTCTTCCTTTTTCATGCGCGGCCAGGCTTCCGTGCCCTTCGGCGTGATCAGCAGCACGGTATTCTCCGCGCCCCCCATCACATCGCCCGAGACATCATTAGCCACAATCCAATCGCAGCCCTTCTTCTTGCGCTTGGCGCGCGCATGATCTTCCAGCTTTTCGGTTTCTGCCGCGAAACCCACCACCAGCTTGGGCCGGTGCGGCCCGGCGGCGGAAAGCGTCGCCAGAATATCGGGGTTGAGCGCCAAGGCGATTGGCGGCGGCACCTCGCCCGCGATTTTTTTCATTTTTTGGTCGGCAGCCGCGGCGCTCCGCCAATCCGCGACCGCTGCCGCGCAAATCGCGACATCAGCGGGGAGCGCCGCTTCGCAGGCCGCCAGCATATCGCGCGCCGATTCCACATGCCGCACGGTGACACCTTTCGGATCAGGCAACGCGACAGGGCCGGAAACCAAAGTCACGCGCGCGCCAAGCGCGGCAAGCGCTGCGGCAATCGCATGGCCCTGCTTGCCGCTGCTGCGATTGGCGATGTAGCGCACCGGGTCAATCGGTTCATGCGTGGGCCCGCTTGTCACCAGCACATGGCGACCTTGCAGCGGCTGCGCGGCGGGCGTCAGCGCGGCCTGCACTGCCTCAAGCAGCGCCGCCGGTTCAATCAACCGGCCCGGCCCCGATTCCGGTTCCGCCATGGCGCCCACTTCCGGCCCGGCCAGCATCACCCCCCGCGCGCGAAGTGTCGCGATATTCGCCTGCGTCGCCGCATTTTCCCACATGGCCGGGTTCATCGCCGGCGCCACCATGATCGGCGCGCGAGTCGCCAATAGCACGCAAGTTGCCAAATCATCCGCCAGCCCATGCGTCATCTTCGCCAGCAAATCCGCCGAAGCGGGGGCCACCAGCACCAGATCAGGCAGCCGCGCGAGGCGGATATGGCCAATATCCGCTTCCGCCGCCCAAAGATCATCATGCACAGCCTGGCCGGTAATGGCGGCAAGAGCCTCCTTGGTCACAAAACGCGCCCCGCCCGCGGTCAGGATGGCGGTCACACTCGCCCCCGCCTTGCGCGCGAGGCGCGTGAATTCCAGTACCTTATAGGCAGCGACCGAGCCCGAGACGATCAGCAGGATTTTACGACCAGCAATCATGGGGCCAAGCCTAACCCAGAAGCCGCCTGAATGAAATCAGCCACCCCCTGGCGCGCCGCCCTGGTTCGGGCATCATGCACCGAGGCCGCCCAATCAGCGCGGCAAGGGGGAAACTCAATGGCAGGCGGGAAGCTCCGCGCCACCGGTATTCTTGCGCCCTTCGGGCAGCGCGGCTTTCGCTTTCAATGGCCGGCTGATCTCGCCACCTCCTGGGCTTTTGAGATGGAGACCATCATCCTTGGCTGGTATGTGCTGACCGAGACGGGATCGGTCACCTGGCTTGCCATATTCGGGTCCTTGCTGCTGATCGGCACGCTGCTCTCGCCCATGTTTGGCGTGATGGGTGACCGGGTCGGGCATCGGCGCGTGCTGTCGGCCATGCGCGCCTGGTATGCGGTGCTGGCGGCGGTGCTGACACTTTGTGCCATGGCGGGGTTGCTTTCGCCCTGGCTGGTTTGTGGCGTCGCCTTCCTGAGCGGCCTGGTGCGCCCTTCCGATATGGGCACGCGTAATGCGCTGATTGCCGCCGGCATGCCGCCCCCCTTGCTGATGGGCGCGATGGGGGTTGAACGCATGAGTGCCGATAGTGCCCGCGTGATTGGCGCACTGACCGGGGCGGGGCTGGTCGCCTTCCTTGGCATCGGTCCGGCCTATCTGGCGGTGACGGCGATCTATCTTTGCGCCTTTCTGCTGACCTTGCAGGTGGATGAACCGCCGCCGCGCGCGGCCCAAGGTGTGGTCATGAAAACGCCCTGGGCTGATCTTGGTGACGGCATTGCCTATGCCCGCGCAACACCGCCCGTGCTGGCAGCGCTGCTGTTGGCCTGCCTTGCCAATTTCGCTGCCTATCCGATCAGCGGCGGCTTGCTGCCCCATGTCGCGCGCGATGTTTACGGGCTGGATCGCACTGGGCTTGGCTATCTGTCGGCGAGTTTCGCCGGCGGTGCCATGCTGGGATCACTTTTCATCAGCGCGCGGGGAGGGGGCCTGCCACCGGCGCGCACCATGCTGGCGGCGTCCTTATCCTGGTTCTTGCTGCTGCTGGTTTTCGCGCGCCTGACGGACCCGGTGCTGGGCGGCGTGGTGCTGGCGCTGGCGGGGTTTGTGCAAAGCTTTTGCATGGTACCGCTCGCAGTGCTGTTGCTGCGCATCACTTTGCAGGAATTTCGCGGCCGCGTGATGGGGCTTCGCATGCTGGCCGTCTATGGCTTGCCTGTTGGGCTGATGCTGGCCGGGCCGCTGGTGGGTGAGATCGGCTTTGCCGATGCCGGCGCGCTTTACGCGGGCTTTGGTGCCTTGTGTACAGTGGCGATTGCGCTGTTCTGGCGTAAGCATTTGCTGCCGCGAGAGGTGCCGGCGAATGGGTTGCGCGAAGGTTAGACGCTCCCGCTCACTCGCCAGCCCTGATCAAGCATCATCAGGGTTTGGGTAGCTTCGCCCCACCGCGCGCTTCCAGGCGCGCCAGCAGGAAATCAATCTCGGCCCTGGTTTCCGCCGAAAGCTTGGGGCCCGGTGCGCGCAAAGCCGCATGGGCGATAATGCCGCGCCGCGCCAGCACGTATTTCCGGATGGCGAGGCCAAGGCCAGGCTGCAATTCACTGCGGATCAAGGGCAGATGGAGATCAAACGCATCCTGCGCCGCGTCACGCTTGCCAGCCGCCATCAGCGCAATCACCTCGGCGAGCATTTCGGGGAAGGCATAGCCGGTCATGATGCCATCCGCGCCGCGAGAGAGTTCCTCCGGCAGGAATTGGCCGCCATTGCCGCCTAGGATGCTGATGTGCGGCATCTTGCCTTCCGCTTCCATCTTGCGGATGGCGGAAAGCTTATCGAGGCCGGGATAATCCTCGGCCTTCAGCATGACCAGGCGCGGGTCAGCCGCGGCACGCGCCACCATGGCCGCGCTGATATGAATGCCGGTCAGTTGCGGGAAATCCTGCAAGACAAAGGGCGCATCGCCCACCGCATCCATGGCCTGCATAATGTAGGACAGCACCGCATCATCGCCCTTCAGGCCCGCTGCCGGTGCTACCATGATGCCCGCCGCCCCCAGGTCAAGCGCGCCGCGCGCCACCGCGCGCATGCTGGCAAAACCAGGCGCCGAGGCACCCACCACCACCGGCACGCGCCCTGCAACGCGATTGATCACGCGCTTCACGAAGGTGATCGCTTCTTCCTGATCGAGCTTCGGCGCTTCCCCCATGACGCCAAGCAGCGTGAGGCCACTGGCACCGGCGGCCAGAAAGGCATCGGTCATGCGATCCGCACTCGGCAGATCAAGCGCGCCATCGGGCAGGAAGGGGGTGGGCGCAATGACGAAAACGCCCTTGGCATTTCTGGTGAGCATGGCAGGGTCCTTGGTTTCTAGGGGGAGCATAGAACAAGCCAATGGGCTCGCCCAGGCTTGACGCTTGGGCGAAAGCCCCATCCCATGACAGTTCAACGCGTCCGCCAAGGAACACCCCATGTCACAGCAACAGGTGCAGCATTACCTGGCCGTCCGCGAGGATTGGCTCGCCGCGCGCCGTGAGGAGATTCTGGACCCCGCGCAGCTGATTATCGATCCGCATCATCATCTTTGGGATCGGCCGGGCTGGCGCTATTTGCATGATGAATTTCTGGCCGATCTGAAAAGCGGCCATAACGTCAAGGCGACAGTTTATGTGCAGGCGCGGTCCATGCATCGCGCTGCGGGGCCGGAAGCCCTGAAACCGGTCGGCGAGACGGAATTCGTCACCGGCATTGCGGCCATGTTCGCGAGCGGTATTTATGGCGATATTGCCGCCAATGCCGGGATCGTGGGCTATGCGGACCTGACGCTGGGTGATGCGGTGCAGCCCGTTCTGGAAGCGCATATCGCCGCCGCCGGGGGCAGGTTTCGCGGCATTCGCCATATCGCGACTTGGGATCCGGACCCCGCCATGCTGAACCCGGCCTATACGCCGGCGGAAGATATGATGGACAGCAGCGCCTTTCGTGCGGGCTTCGGCGCCCTTGGGCAGAATGGGCTTTCCTTCGATGCCTGGATTTATTTCCACCAAATCCCGCGCCTTGCGTCATTGGCGCGCGCCTTCCCTGAAGTCCCTATTGTGCTGGATCATTGCGGGGGAATTCTCGGCATCGGTCCCTATGCCGGCAAACGGGAAGAGGTCTTCGCCACCTGGTCGCGCCATATGGCGGAATTGGCAGAATGCCCGAATGTGATGGTGAAGCTGGGCGGGCTTGGCATGCGCCTGCCGGGCTTTGGGCTGGAAGCGGGCGCGATTGCGCCATCATCCGAAGAATTGGCGCAGCATTGGCGCCCCTGGATGGAACGCTGCATTGAATTATTCGGCACCAGCCGCTGCATGTTTGAGAGCAATTTCCCGGTGGATAAGGGCGGCTATGGCTATGCGGTTGGCTGGAATGCCTTCAAGCGCATTGCTGTCGGCGCCTCAGCCGAGGAAAAGGACGATCTGTTCTGGCGGAGTGCCGCGCGGTTCTATCGGCTGACGCAGTTTCTGTGATCATGCCATCCGTGTTGGGAGAGCCGGAATAAGATAATCGAGAAACAGATCGGGATTTTCCGCAAAAGGAAAATGCCCGATGCCATCCATGCGCTGAAATCTGGCCCCAGGGATTTTTGCGGCGGTCGCGGCGGAATGTTCTGCTGTGCAGGAATAATCATACTCGCCGGTCAGCAGCGTAAGCGGGCATTTTCGCGTATCAATGCGGTGGATGCGATCCCGCGCATCCCAGCCGCCAGAATAGAACAGAATATCCCCAGGGAATGTGCCACAGCCGCCCTGGCTGTAATGCCACCAGACTTCGGCTGCGCATTCGGCGGGTGATTGCGGCGCCATCAGGCCTTCAATCCATTCGGGCGTGAAAATGGCGGCGTTCACGCGTGGATGATCCGCCCATGGCGTGCGCCGGCCGGCAATATGTTCAGAAGCCTCACAGGCGATGATGGCGGCGAAGCGCTCGGGCGCGCGCAATGCCATTTCAAGGCAGATTTCGCCCGACATGGAAGCGCCAAGCAGAACAGGCTTTTCCGCAAAACCCCAGTTATCAAGGAAGCTCAGGATCAACCCGGCATAAAGTTCCGTATCCAGCGCCCAAGCTCCGGGCTCGGCTGCGGGTGCGGAACGGCCATGGCCGGGCAGGTCAAAGGCGGTCACTGCGTAGCCCGCCTTCGCCAGCCGAGGATGCGCCATCAGCCGATGGAACTGGCGCGAATCGGAACCTGCCGTGTGTAGCCCGAGAATCGGGCGCCCCTGTCCTGCGCTTTCGCCATAGACGACAAAGTCGCGCCCATTGGCACGCAGCTTAACATAGCGGCCTTGTGCGGCGGGGTACGGGGGACCGCCACCAAGTTGCGGGCGAAGCGAAGTGGGCGCTAGCCTGTCAGCACCGTGCAACGCCCAGCGCGCGAGATCGAAAATGCGCCGCAGGATATGCGCATGTTGCGCCCAGGCAAGCTCATCTCCTTCCACCGAAAATCCTGGAACACGCATCCGCAGTGCATAAAGGTGGTGGTGGTGTCGCGCTGGTCGGGTCTTCAGAAATTCATCCCAAATCGCAGCGGTTGCCGAAAAGCGCATATCCGCATCCGAGCTTGGAGAGATTTCCACGGAGGTGTCGGATAGTTCAAGCGTGATAGCGAAGCCAGGCTGCAAGACAGCAAAACGTCCGATCGCGCCGGGTAAGCGAGAGCGTAGCGTTTCATCGCTTGCGCAAAGCGCACGCCAGCGCCTCAACAAGGGCGCGGCGCTGAATTTTTCCCAGCCAATCGGCATGCAATCCCCCTCAAAAGCGACTTCAGCTTCCATGCCGCATCAGCGCATGGCAAGGGTGCGTTTGCTATTCAATCGGCGCCGGCGGTTCGGCTGCCGCGCGCGGCAGTGGCGGCGGCGGCACCCAGGGCCGATCTCCGCGCCAGGCACGATCAGACACCACCTGCGCGCCCGAGGGCGCAAGCCAGATCGCATGCGCGCCATCGCGCCAGACGGAGAAACGATCAATCAGAATGCTCTGCCGGCAGCGCTGCCGGATTGGCTCGGCGGAGATGATCACCGCCACCGCGCCGCATTGCGCCATGATATTGCCGCGCCGCGCGAAAAAGGCGCTTGCACCCGCGTCAAACCGGCAGCCATCGGCGGTGCAACTCAGTTTGCCATCCGGGCTTGCGCCTTCAGCCGGCAGCGCCTTGGCCGCATCCTGCCCATAAAGCCTGAGCCAGGCATCGCGCGTCAGGTTGGAAGCGCCCTGTTGGCGTTGGATGAACAGCGTATCGGTCGCGAAAAACCCGACCAGCCGCGCATCCTGCGACACCAGGATATGGGGCGGCGGCACCAAAGCGGCGCTGAAAAGGCCAAGGATCATCGGCAGCACGCCCAAGGTGCGCCACCAGCGCCGCCACAGGCATAGCCAGC
Source organism: Roseomonas sp. (assembly GCA_044356095.1). GTDB lineage: Bacteria > Pseudomonadota > Alphaproteobacteria > Acetobacterales > Acetobacteraceae > Neoroseomonas. Next base: position 5,940 of record JBIKWX010000068.1, on the reverse strand, counting down.
AGAGCCCGAAGGCAAAGACCGCCAAGCCCCAGCCGGGGATCGGCATGGCGGATTCGGTCGCTCCTGGCCAGGCGGCGACAATGCGCGCCACCCACAAAACCCCCTCCACCCCAAAGCCCATTACCCAAAGCGCCGGCGCTTCCAGACCAAGCGGCATCAGCAGCGCCGCCAACATCCCCGCTGGCATGACAATGAAGGAGGTGAGCGGCACCGCCACCGCATTCGCCGCCACGCCATACCATTGCAGCCGCCCGAAATGCGCGAGGCCGAAGGGCGCTGTCGCCGCACCCGCGAGGACTGAGGTCATCATCAGCCCAACCACGCCAAAGCCAATCCGCCACGCCCAACCCTTTTGCCCGCGAAGCCCGGCAAGGCGCGGCTGCAAGGCTTCCCACCCCGCAATCAGGGCGAGCACCGCCGCGAAGGACATTTGAAAGGAAGGGCCCAGCAGCGACGCCGGATCAAAGATCATGACTGCCGCCGCGGCCCAAGCCAGGCCGCGGAGCGAAATCGCCTTCCGCCCCGCCAGAATGGCCAAAGTCACCAGACACGCCATGGCAAAGCTGCGCTGCATGGGCACCTGCGCGCCGGTCAGCAGCATATAAAAGCCACCCGCCAACAAGGCGCCGCAGCCCGCCAGCAATTTGCCCGGCACCCTGAGCGCCAGGGGGCGATACAGCGCCGACAGCAGGCGCGTCACCCAGAAGGAAACGCTCATCACAATCGCGATATGCAGGCCGGATACGGACAGCAGATGCGCAAGGCCCGAATCCCGCATGGCATTCAAATCAGCGGTGGTGATGGCGCTTTGGCTACCGGTCAGCAGCGCCGCCGAAATCGCCCCGGCCGAGCCCGGCAAGGCCGCCATCACCCGCGCTTCCAGTTCCGTGCGCAGGCCAGCGAAGGGCGGGGCTTCGCCAGCGCCTGGCGTGATTTCTGCCGCGCCAATGGCAAAACCGACCCCGCCCTGGCCGCTGAAAAAGGCCGCGCGTTGGAAATCCCAGGCGCCCGGATAGGCCGGCGCTGCCGGGGCGCGGATCAGGGCGCGCACACTCAGCAAATCGCCAGGCGCTGGCCGCGCAGGGTCATCATTGCGGAGCCGAATGCGGAGGCTGCGTTCAAGTTTTGGTGCCTCCGGCCCGAATTGCGCCTGCCCGAGCGTCACCCTGAGCCCCTGCGGCAAGGCCTGCACATTTTGCACAATGCCCTGGATCACGAGCGCGCGCGGCGGAGGCGAGATCGGTGATGGCGCCCGTTGAGCATGCCAAAGCGTGATGGCGAAGCCAAAGCTGCCTGCCGCAACCAGCGCGCAAAGCCAGCCGCAAAAGGCCCAGCGGCGTGCCACCAGCAGCGCGGTGATGACAAGGGCGGGCGCCAGCCAGATCAGCCGCGCATCCGGTTCGCTCCGCAGGCTGAAATAGAACAGGATGCCCGCCCCCATGGCGACAGGCAGCCAAAGCGCCTGATGCTGGCGTTCGGTGGCGAAAGCCTCGGCGGCCCGGCCCATCCAAGCGCGCCAAATGCACCTTGCCGGCGCCAGGCTTGGGATTTGGGTCGCGGAGGAACCGTGAAGGAGCACAACCATAAGTATATAGAGGGCTGATCGAACTCCCAAACGGGAAATTCATGGCCTGCGCCGCACCGTCGCCTGATTTCCCCGGCGCGGTATGTGGTTTAAAGGCAGCGCATCAGGAGAATGATGACCACGCCATGACGGTTCGCACGCGCTTTGCCCCATCCCCCACCGGCTATCTGCATATCGGCGGGGCTCGCACTGCCTTGTTCAATTGGCTCTTTGCGCGCCACCATGGCGGGGAGTACCTGCTGCGTATTGAAGACACGGATCGCGAACGCTCGACGCGGGAAGCGGTGGATCAGATCCTGGATAGCCTGGAATGGCTCGGCCTTTCGCCGGATGAACCGCCGGTGTTTCAGGCGGCACGGGAAGCGCGGCATCGGGAAATCGCCGGAGCGTTGCTGGCGATGGGCAAGGCCTATCGCTGCTGGGCGACACCGGAAGAATTGGCCGAAATGCGCGAACGCGCCGCCGCCGAGGGCCGCCCGCCGCGTTATGACCGCCGCTGGCGGGACCGTGAGCCGGGGCCGGAACAGGCGGGCAAGCCCTTCGCCATCCGCATCAAGGCGCCTTTGGAAGGTGAGACTGTTGTCGCGGATTTGGTGCAGGGTGAGGTGCGTGTCGCCAATAGCGAATTGGATGACATGATCATTCTGCGGAGCGACGGCACACCGACCTATCTGCATGCCGTGGTGGTGGATGATCACGATATGCGCATCACCCATGTGATCCGCGGCGATGACCATCTGACCAATACCTTCCGCCAATGCATGGTTTATGACGCCATGGGCTGGACGCGCCCGCATTTCGCCCATGTGCCGCTGATCCATGGTGCCGATGGCGCCAAGCTTTCCAAGCGCCATGGCGCGGTTTCCGTGCTCGATTTTCGTGAGCAAGGCTTCTTACCCGAAGCTGTCTGCAATTATCTGCTGCGGCTTGGCTGGGGCCATGGTGATGAGGAATTCATCCCGCGCGATCGGGCGGTGACGCTGTTTGATATCAAGGATGTCGGGCGCGCGGCTGCGCGGATGGATTATGCCAAGCTCACGCATTTGAATGGGCAGTATCTGCGCATGGCCGATGATGATGCGCTGACGCGGGAGGTGCTGGAACGGCTTGCGAAACACACTGTCCTGTTCGGGCCGGATGGTGCGAAGCGTGTGCGGATGCTGATGCCCTTCCTGAAGGAACGGGCGAAGACGGTCGAAGAATTGACCGGCGCTGCGGCTTTCGCGGTGCAGGATGGCGCACCGATCATGGAAGCCAAGGCCGAGGCATTGCTGACGCCAGAAGCCAAGGCGCGGCTTGCTGATCTTGCTGCGTTTTTGCAGACAGCACCTTGGGAAAAGCAGGATCTGGACCAGTGGCTACGCGATTATGCTGAGGTGAAGGGCATCAAGCTTGGCCAGGTGGCGCAGCCCTTGCGCGCGGCGCTGAGTGGCAGCACGACCAGCCCGCCGATTGATGCCGTATTATGGGCGCTGGGGCGGGAGGAAGCGACTTTGCGCATCCTCGCCGCGGCTGGTTAGGGTTTGTTGATCAGTCGGCGCGGATATTACCGCGCCTGATCACCTCTCCCCATTTGGCCATTTCCGCCTTGATGAAGTCGCCGAACTCCGCGCGGCTATTGCCGCCGGGCACGGCGCCTTGGTCGAATAGTTGCTGTGAAATCTGCGGGTCTTTCAGCGCAGCCGCCAGGGCCGTATGCAGCCGCTGCAGAATGGGATCCGGCACGCGGGCAGGTGCTACAAAGCCATGCCAATTGTTCGTATCCACACTGGGATAACCAAGTTCAATCATGGTTGGCACATCAGGCAGCCATGGCAGGCGCTGGGCTGAACCAACCGCGAGCGCGCGGATGGTACCAGCACGAATCTGTGGCAGCAGGATTGGCAAATCAGCAAGCCCGACCTGCACCTCATTCTGGACCAGCGCCGTTGTGAGTGGCGCGCCGCCGCGATAGGGTACATGGGTCATTTCAATGCCGGTCGCGTTCTTCAGCAATTCGCCCGCCAAATGCGGCAGGCTACCGGAACCGGTAGAACCCTGGTTAATCTTGCCTGGCTGCGCGCGCGCTGCCGCAAGAAGTTCCTGTAACGTGCGATAGGGCGTTGCCGAGGATACAACAATCGGCTCCGGCACAAGCACGCCCAGCGTCAGCGGTGCCAGATCGCGCAACGGATCATATGGCGTGCCACGATCAAGCTGCGGCGAAATGGCAACGCCGCCAGCGCTGCCAAGGCCGATCGTGTAGCCATCTGGTGCGGCTTTCGCAGTTGCATCAACGCCGGTCACGCCACCCGCGCCAGGCCGATTATCAACAATGACGGGCTGGCCAAGCGTTGCGGTCATTTTCGGCGCCACAAGACGCGCAACAATGTCGCTTGGGCCACCAGCCGTGAAGGGAACAATGATGCGGATGGGGCGGTTCGGGAATTGCTCCTGTGCGGACAGTGGTACGGTGAAGGTCAGGGTGAATAGAGCGACAGCAAGAATACGCAACATGATGGGCTTTCCTCTGTTTCGATATTTTGTTCTTCTGCGTCAGATGCCATGATCACGAAGAGTGGCCAAAACCGCAAGATGCAAATGAAAGAACGCAGCATGAAAATCACGCGGATCGAAACCCGGATTCATCGTAGTGCTTTCACCTATGGGGTTGGCCTTGACACGCAGGGCGGCAGCAGTCGGGCGACAGGCGGTAATTTGGCTCTCAAGACTATGGATACGCTCCTGGTGAAGGTGGAAACGGATCAGGGTATTCATGGTTGGGGTGAAGGTTTCGGATTTACCTTGGTGGATACGACGCGTGATGCCATTGATCGGTTGCTTGCGCCTGCCTGTATTGGTCAGGATGCGAGTGATATCGGTACCATCAATCGTATGCTGCAAAAGCGTTTTCATAATTTCGGCCGCAATGGTCCGATAACCTTCGGCATCTCGGCGATTGATATTGCGTTATGGGACATCGCCGCAAAAACTGCAGGAAAGCCCTTGCATGCGCTATTGGGTGATACGGCGCGAAATAAGGTTCGCGCCTATGCAAGCCTGCTGCGCTACGGAAATCCCGAAGATGTCGCGCGTAATGCTGCTGAGGCAGTGCGGCGCGGCTATCGCGACATCAAGCTGCATGAAATTGACCTTGGCTGTATTCGCGCGGCACGCGCTGCGACGCCCGCGGATATTCCCCTGATGCTGGACATCAATTGCGCCTGGGACGAGGAAGCAGACGCCGTGGATTTTTGCGAGGCTGTCAAAAACCTGGGCGTCGCCTGGGTAGAGGAGCCCTGCTGGCCGCCCGAAGATCACGCCACCATGGCGCGTGTACGTGCGGCATCGCCCTGCGCCATTGCGGCGGGGGAGAACGCTGCCAATCCTGAGGATTTTTGCCACATGATTGAGGCGGGCGCGGCGGGCGTCCTTCAGCCCAGTGTCACGAAGGTTGGCGGCCTGACGGCACTGCTGGAGGTGGCAGAATTGGCGCGGGGGGCGGGGCTGCGCGTTGTACCGCATTGCCCATATTTTGGGCCGGGGCTCTTGGCGAGCCTTCATTTCCTCGCGGCCCAGGAGGCTGCGGAGCCTTTGGAAATCTACTTTGCTGATCTGGAAAGGCCGCCTTTTGGCCAGCATTTGGTTCCGCAAAAGGGGTATATCGCCGTGCCTCAGGGGCCGGGGCTGGGGCTTGAGCCCGTTTGGTAGGAGCGCCACGCCGCGGGGCCAAGAGAATAGGGAAGTCAATAAAATCAATCGTTTGATCCAGAAATGCGAATTTGTGTCAGTTTGAGTTTAGCCGCTTGACGTGCTGTGACTGTGGTACTAGAAGCCCGTTCACCGCGAGGTTGTTGGTGATTTGGGCTTGACTGGCTGGTTTGGTTTGGCTAGTGTTTTTGCCCTGCCGATGATTGGTGTGGTTGAGGGGGCCGGCGAAGTGGGACGCTGCGAGGCGTTCTGTTGCTGGTTCTTTTTTTGTTGTTTGACAATTGCATCTGGTTTTTTTGGAAGTTGATAGTGCTTGGCTATCTTTGGATGGTTGGGTGCTGGGCTTTTGCTGTGTGTTTTGCCTTGTTGCGATGAGTGGCGGGGTGGGATGCGCGGTCGGCGCCTGGGCGGGTGTTCCTTTGGGGGTATCTGTTCTGGGTTTTGTGGCTTGGTGCTTGGTTGTTTGGGGTTGGCTGAGAAGTAATTGGTGAGAGTGATGAGCCTTTGGAAGTTCGTTTGGGTGTTGCTGTGTGGCTTGGGTTGCATGGTGATGCTTGGATGAACCTGAGAGTTTGATCCTGGCTCAGAGCGAACGCTGGCGGCATGCCTAACACATGCAAGTCGCGCGGTCAGCAATGGCAGCGGCGGACGGGTGCGTAACGCGT
>JBIKWX010000291.1:0-4253 GCA_044356095.1 Roseomonas sp. | reverse complement strand
ATTGCCAGGGCTTGGAATTGGATGTGGTGGGCCTCGCCTGGGGTGGCGATTTCCTTCGCTACGCCGGGCAATGGCGCGCGCGGCGCTTTGTTGGCCATCGCTGGCAGATCGTGCGCGGCGCAGAGGAGCAGCGCTATATCCTGAACACCTATCGCGTGCTGCTGACGCGCGCGCGGTATGAGACGATCATTTGGGTCCCGCCGGGTTCCGCAAGTGATGACCCCTTCCATGACGCAACGCGCCCGTCAGCCGAGATGGATGCGCTGGCTGATTTTCTGCGCGCCTCTGGCGCCAGGCCACTTGAAGCGCTACCGATTCAAACTCAATCCGCGCCCGTTTTGGCGCAGCTACTATGAGGCCACCATGCGCGCGCTGATCCTTCTCGCCCTGCTTCTCATGGCTGTCCCTGCCTGGGCGCAGGAAATCAAGCTTGCCACATGGAATATCGCCTGGCTCACCACCAAGCCGGCTGGTCATCCTGACCTGCCGCGTGACCTCACCACCCGGACCGAACAGGATTTTGCGCGGCTGCGCACCTACGCAGAAAGGCTAGCGGCTGATGTGATTGCGTTGCAGGAAGTGGATGGGCCTTTGGCGGCGGCGCGCGTTTTTGATGCCACCACCTATGATTTCCACTTCCCGGCGGAAAGCGATGTGCAGCGCGCGGGCTTCGCTTGGCGTAAGGGGCTTCACGTCACGCGCAATCCTGACCTGATGGCGCTTGATCTTCGCCCGACGGCGCGGCGTTCGCTCCGGCGCGGCGCGGATATCACTTTGCATGGTGCCAATGGCGCGCGCTTGCGGCTGCTGTCGATTCATCTGGATGGTGGTTGCTCGCAGGGTTCCATACGTCAGCCCAATAGCAGCGATTGCCAAAGCCTCGGCCAGCAGGCGCAAATTCTGGCAGAATGGATCACCGCACGGCGCCGCGAGAATATGCCCTTTGTGATTCTGGGCGATTTCAATCGGCGCTTTTCGCGCGATGATGAAATGCTGTCCACGCTGAACGCCGCATCGCCCATGTGGCGCGCCACAGAAGGCTTTTCCAACCCGTGCTGGAGCCGCGACGGCCAGGGGCGCCCCTTCATTGACCATATTCTGCTCGGCCTACGGGCGGCGGATTGGCTGGTCAAGGATAGTTTTCGTATTTTTTCGTATGGAGAACGCGATCCCGCGCTGCGTGACGTGATCAGCGATCATTGCCCGATTTCGGTCCGGCTGCAGCTGCCCTGAAATCCGCTATGGGCGAGGGGCAGCGCCCGTGCCATGCTCGACCCATGTCGCTTTTTACCCGCATCACCCTGCCGCTTGCGGCGATCAATTTCATCAACCAGGCCAATCGGTCCCTGGTCGCGGTGATCGGGCCGTTTCTGGCACTTGAATTCGGCCTGACCGCGGCGGAGCTTGGCTTGCTCGCCGCCTGTTTTTTCGCGAGCTATGCCATGGCGCAATTGCCGATTGGGCTTGCGCTTGACCTGAAGGGTCCGCGCCGCGTGCAGGCAACGCTCGCGCTGATTGCGGCAACGGGTTTCACGATCAGCGCCTTGTCGGCCGATGTGCTGATGCTGGCAGTGGGGCGCTGCGTGGCGGGTGTGGGTGTGGCAGCTGGGCTGATGGCGATGCTGAAGGCCAATACGCAATGGTATCCGAAGGAACGCATTGCGGCAGTCACTGGCGCAGGCCTGTTTTTTGCTTCGATGGGCGGGCTTTCCGCCACCATGCCCGTGCAATGGGCGCTGCCCTTCATTGGCTGGCGCGGTGTTTTCGCCGTGCTGGCAATGCTTGCGGTTTTGGTGTCGGCCTGGATCTGGTTTTCCGTGCCCAATGCGCCGCCGGGTGTGACACCTGCAGCGCGCCGCAGTCTGCGTCAGGAAATCGGCGAATATGGGCGTATCTTCAAGGACCCGGTGTTTCTCCGTCTGGTGCCGACGGTTGGTATGCTGTCCACGCTCAATTTCACCTATCAGGGGCTTTGGGCAGGGCCGTGGTTGCGCGATGTCGGCGGCTTGGATGATGGCGCACGCGCGGCTGCCTTGCTGATCTATGCGCTTGGCATGATGTTTGGCAGTCTGTTTACGGGGCAGGCGGCATCTTTCGCGCAAGCGCGCGGCTTTTCACCGATGCTCATGCCCTATGTTGGTGTCGCGGGCTGCCTTTTTGCACAAGCGATGCTGATGCTGGGGCCGAGTAACTTCTGGGTCATGGCCTTCCTCTGGTTTTTCTTCTCTTTCTCAGGCTCCGTTGGACCCGCAGGCTATGCGGCGATTGCGCAGGGCTTCCCACCAGCGCTCGCCGGGCGCGTTTCCACCGCCATCAATTTCCTGATGCTGTGCGTCGTTTTCTTGTTCCAAACCGGCATTGGTGCCATCCTTGACCTCTGGCCGCGCGCAGCTTCGGGCGGTTGGGCGCCTGAGGGTTATGTCTGGGCGCTTGGCATGACATTCTCCGTCCAATTGGCGGCGGTGCTTTGGATTTTCCTGCCCTGGTGGCAACCACGAAAGGAACCCGTGTGATGGAAAAAAGAGCAACAAAAATCCTGGATCGCTTCCGCGTGACAAAGGGGCGCGGCTTTCGCCTCAAGGATTTTGATCCGTCCGACACCGCCGGCCTTGATATGGAAAAAACCACCGCCGGAGCCTTGTTGCAGCAGGGGATCGAACGGCTCGCGCTATTGCAGGACAAGCTTTATGCGCAGGATCGCTGGTCGGTGCTTTGCATCTTTCAGGCGATGGATGCCGCCGGCAAGGATGGCGCGATCAAACATGTGTTCTCCGGCGTGAACCCGCAGGGTTGTCAGGTGCATTCCTTCAAGGCGCCGGGGGCGATGGAATTGGACCATGATTTCCTCTGGCGTCATTCCATTGCGCTACCGGAACGCGGGCGCATCGGCATCCATAACCGTTCCTGGTATGAGGAAGCGCTGGTGCTGCGCGTGCATCCGGAATTCCTCGCTCGCCAGAAGCTGCCGCCATCGCTGATCGGCAAGAAGATCTGGGATGAAAGGCTGGAAGATATCGCGGCCTATGAACGCTATCTGGCGCGCCAAGGCACCGTGGTCCTGAAGTTTTTTCTGAATGTCAGTCAGGAAGAACAGAAAAAGCGCTTCCTGTCCCGCATTGATGAACCGGAGAAGAACTGGAAATTTTCAGCCAATGATGTCACCGAACGCGGCTATTGGGATGATTACATGAAGGCCTATCAGGCCGCGATCAGCGCAACCGCCGCCCCCCACGCCCCCTGGTTCGTGGTGCCGGCGGATGCCAAATGGTTCACGCGCCTGGTGGTGGTGGTGGCGATTATTGAAGCGCTTGAAAAGCTTGACCTGCATTACCCCGCGGTCACCAAGGAACAGCGCGCTGCCCTTGCGGTGGCGAAGAAGCGGTTAGGGTGACCCCCTAATCCCCCACCGCATCCAGCACATGCAGCGCATAGGTATAGGCCGCGCCGGCATTAAGCGCGATGGCAACGCCAAGCGCTTCGGCGATTTCTTCCTTGGTGGCGCCGGCGGCCTTGGCCTTGCGCGCATGGGCATCAATACAGCCATCGCATTTCGTCGTAATGGCAACGGCGAGCGCGATGAATTCCCGCGTCTTGGCATCCAGATGCTTGGTCTGTGCGGCACCATTTGAAAGCGCAACGAAGCCCTTGACGATATCGGGGTGCAATTGCCCCAATTCCTTGCCGCGCGCCTTCAACCCCGCGCTGTAGTCGGCCCAATTCTTCACTTCGGTCATGGCTAACACTCCCCTTCAATGCATCACGGCAGCTGCGGCGCTGGCATAGCCCACGCGGCGTTCCGGTGGCACGGGATGGCGCCCGGCCACGCGTTCCAGCAGCAGCCGCGCATCGGCCAACATGCCGGCCTTCATCGCCGCATCCAGGAAAAGCTGTTCCAGCACATCCTGCTGCGCATGGCTGCCGCCCATGCGATGCATCACACCAATGGCAGGACGCATCACAGCCACGGCGCGGGCATGATCACCGCGCCCATGCGCCAACACGGCCTCACATACCGGCAGCGCCGCGTCGCGCAGAATGGGCGCGAGTGTCCCACCCGCGGCAATGGCATCGCGGATGCCATCCAAAAGCCGCGCCGCCGATTGGAAGCGCCCGGTCGCCACCAGCGCCATCATCCAATGCGGCAGGGTGAAGGCGGAAAGGCAATCGCCAATCCGCGCTTCCGCCTTATCGGCCAATTCTTCCCAACGCGCACCGATATTCACGCCCTGGCGCTGCAAGCGAAACAGCATGGA
>JBIKWX010000067.1:0-14536 GCA_044356095.1 Roseomonas sp. | reverse complement strand
GCGCGGCCTGAAGTATCGCACCGTGGGCCTGGCGGCGGATTTGTTCGCGGAACTCGGTGCCGCCGTGGTGTCCTTGCCTGGGGGTGAAATCGTCCCCGCTTTGGAACGCGGCGTGATTGACGGGGCGGAATTCAACAACCCGTCTTCGGACCGCGTGCTTGGCTTCCCGGATGTGGCGAAGGTCTACATGATCCAGTCCTTCCATCAGCGCACGGAAAGCTTCGAAGTGCTGTTCAACAAGGCGAAGTTTGCTGCCCTGCCGGCCGAGCATCAGGCGATCATCAAATTCGCTTCCGAAAGCGCTTCGGCCGATATGTCCTGGAAGTTGCAGGACCGCTATTCGCGCGATCTGCTCGCCATGGCGCAGCAGCAGGGCGTGCAGGTGCGCCCAACGCCGCGCCCTGTTCTGGATGCGCAATTGGCCGCCTGGAATCGCGTGGTGGAGAAGTATGAGGGTGATGCCTCCTCACCCGCCGCTGGCCCCTTCTTCAAGAAGGTCTGCGACAGCCAGCGCGATTGGTGCCGCCGCGTTGGCAGCTTCTTCCTGCGCTATGAAGCGAGCCCGGTGATTTCCTATAATCACTTCTTCGCCGCGCGCTGATGTAGTGTAGTCGGGGTGCGGGTTTCGGCCCGCACCCTTTTTGATGCCCCAATCCCCGGGGCCGTGATCGAAAGTCCGCATCATGCAGCGATTGCTTCTTGGCATTGATCGCTTCAGCACCCTGGTTGGCCAGACCTTTGCCTGGAGCATCCTGGTGCTGACTTTTGTCGTGACCTATGAGGTTGTGATGCGCTACGCCTTCCGCGCGCCAACCACTTGGGCTTACGACACTTCCTATATGCTCTATGGCACGTTGTTCATGATGGCCGGCGCCTATGCGCTTTCACGCAATGGGCATGTGCGCGGCGATTTTCTTTATCGGAATTTCAAGCCTGAAAATCAGGCGAAGCTTGATCTGGTGCTTTACATCCTGTTCTTCTTTCCGGCGATTTTCGCCTTCATGATTTCAGGCTGGACCTTCTTCGCGCAAAGCTTCGCGCAGAATGAAAGATCCATGTTCAGCCCAACCGGCCCGGTGATCTGGCCCTTCAAGTTCCTGATCCCGGTGGTGGGCGTGCTGTTGCTGCTGCAAGGCATTGTTGAAGTGGTGCGCTGCATCCAATGCATCCGCACCGGCGCCTGGCCGAAGCGGCTTTCGGATGTTGAGGAGCTGGAACAGCAAATCCTCGCCGCCGCCGCCGAACAGGACCCCGAGGAATTGGCCCGCCGCATGGCTGCCTCCGGCCAGATCCCCTTAGACACGTCAAAGAAGGGCTGACGCGCCATGTCTGACGGTATGCTCGGGCTCACGCAGCTCTTTCTATTCCTGTTCTTCATCATGCTGGGCTTCCCGATCGCCTTCACGCTGATGGCGATGGGGTTGTTCTTTGGCTATCTCGGCATGCAGGAACGTATTTTCGATCTGCTGGTGCAGCGCACCTATGCGGTCATGTCGAATGACGTGCTGATCAGCGTGCCGCTTTTCGTCCTCATGGGCTATATCATCGAACGCGCGAATATTCTGGACCGGCTATTCCGATCCTTGCAGATGGCGAGTGGGAATATTCCGGGATCGCTCGCTGTGGCGACCCTGGCCACTTGCGCTTTGTTTGCGACCGCGACCGGGATTGTTGGTGCCGTTGTGACCCTCATGGGCCTGCTCGCTTTTCCGGCCATGCTGCGCGCGGGTTATGATGTGAGGCTGGCATCGGGGGTTATTTGCGCGGGGGGCTGCCTTGGCATCCTGATCCCGCCCTCCATCATGCTGATCCTGTTTGGCGCCACCGCGGGGGTTTCCGTGGTGCAGCTTTATGCCGCTGCCTTCATCCCCGGTGTCATGCTGGCGGGGATGTATATCCTTTATGCCATGGGCATTGCCCTCCTGAAGCCGGAAATGGCGCCCCGCTTGCCGCCCGAGGAAGTGAATATTCCCTTCAGCCAAATTGCGATTTCGCTGCTGACATCCTTCATCCCGCTTGCGGCGCTGATTGCCATGGTGCTCGGCGCCATTCTGATGGGGCTTGCGACGCCCTCAGAAGCCGCCGCCATGGGCAGCCTTGGGTCCATCATCCTCGCCATCGTCTATCGATCCTTTTCCTTCGCCAAGCTCAAGGAAAGCGTGTTCCTGACCGCGCGCACCTCCGCCATGGTGTGCTGGTTGTTTGTGGGCAGCGCGATTTTCTCCTCTGTCTTTGGTTATCTCGGCGGGCAGGATCTGGTGGAGCAATTCTTCAAATCCCTGCCGCTCAATACCTTCACCTTCATGATCCTGGCGCAGTTGCTGATCTTCATCCTCGGCTGGCCCTTGGAATGGACGGAGATCATCGTGATTTTCGTGCCGATCTTCCTGCCGCTACTGGATGATTTCGGCGTTGATCCACTATTCTTCGGCGTGATGGTGGCGCTTAATCTGCAAACCTCCTTCCTGTCGCCACCGGTTGCCATGGCGGCCTTCTATCTGAAGGGGGTGGCGCCCAAGCATGTGCGGCTTGAGGATATCTTCCGGGGCTGCATGCCCTTCATCTACATTGTGATCATGTGCATGCTGGCGATCTATGTCTTCCCCGGCCTGGTCACCTGGCTGCCTGAACAGCTTTATGGCTTCACGCCTTCGAGCGGCACGCCGATCCAATTGGATGTCCCGCCAGAGGGCGGCTTCCAGGAGGATGAAGTGCCGCGGATCGCCGATTAACGCCATGGATCAGGACCCCATCACACGCGCCATCGGCTATCTGTCTGAGGCGTTTGAAACCGGCAATCCGCTGGCGCCGCTGCCGGCGGAAATCGCCCTCACCAACCAGGATGACGCCGAGGAAGTGGCCGGCGGCGTGCTCGCGCGGCTTGGCTTTGCGCCATGCGGTGTCCGGGTCGCGCCGGCAGCCGATGGCAGCCTGATCACCGGCCCCATGCTGGAAGCGCGCTTCCTGGATAATGGTGCGGGGCTGTCGCTCGAGATCATGCGCCATGGCCGCGCCTCGGCCGCCCTGCTTGGTGTGCTGGGCGCCGGTTTGGAGCCTGAGGCGACATCGCCGCCCGAGATCAACGCCATTCACCCCGCGCTGGACATCAGCGCCAGCCGCTTCACCCAAGGGCCCGCGGATCGCCTGGCGGAAATCGCTGATCTGGCCGGGCTTGGGCTGCTGGTGCTGGGCAAGCGCCGTCCGATACCCGAAACGCCAAGCCGCGTGGCGCTGATTGAAGGTGAAGGTGCCGCGCGTGGCAGGCCCTTCGATCTGCACGCGGCCTTTGCCCAGGCAGCGGCAGAAGCGCGGCGCTTGGGTGGCTTGCCTGCGGGTGCGGTGCTGGTGGTGGCAGGGCTTGGTGCGCCGGTAGTGGGGTTGAAGGCCGGCGCGCAGCTCACGGCGCGTTTTACCGGCATTGGGAAGGTAAGCGCGCGCTGCGGCTGACGCCAGCGATGCCGGTTTGAAACGGGCTGCGGCCTTCAGGCGACGCGACGCTCCACAGACGCGGCAGACGCCTTCAATTCCTGCGCCAATATCCAAACCCGCCCGGCATCCATGCGGGTTTCCGGATCATTCAGCAGCCGATCAAGCTCGGCCAATTTCCGGGCGATTTCGGTATCGGACATGCGCCAACTCCACCAAGCCTGAACAGGATCATCAGGCAAGGTGGTTATGGCGGGCAAAAGCGTCCGAAAAATGGAAGGATTCGGGCCGCGCCGTGAAATGGCGCGGCCGAGCCCTCACGCAGCCAAGCGCGCCGCGCGCACACCGCGCATCCGCCCGCCGGGAATGGCGCCCTTGATCGCCGCGGCCATATCGGCTGCCGCCAAAAGGCTGTTCCAAGCCACACCGGTTTCAACCCCCATGCGGCGGAACATCCAGACCACGTCTTCAGTCGCCACATTGCCGGTGGCGCCAGGCGCGAAGGGGCAACCGCCAATGCCGCCCGCGGCACTGTCAATCACGCGGCAGCCGGCAGCATAGGCCGCCGCCACATTCGCAACCCCCATGCCGTAAGTATCATGGCCATGAAAGGCGAAGCGATGACCCCAGGCGCCCTGCGCTTTCTCAAAAATCCGCCGCACCTGATCGGGGCTGGCATTGCCGGTGGTATCCGCGAGCGCGATTTCCATCTCTGGGTTCAGCGCCACGATGCGTTCCACCCAATCCAGCGCCTCAGCATCTTCCACCACGCCATCAAAGGGGCAATGGAAGACGCAGGACAGGTTGAAGCGGATCAGCGTGCCTTTCGGCGTATCCCGCACGAGCGATGCCAATTCAGCGAAGCTTTCTTCCCGCGTGCGGTTCAGATTGGCCTTATTGTGCCCTGCCGTAGCCGACATGAAAAAGCCCAAGCGTTCCGCGCCCCCCGCCAAGGCGGCATCGAAGCCGCGCCGATTGGGGACCAGGACAGTGCTCTCCAAGCCCGGCAGGGTCTTGGCGAAGGCCAGCACCGCCGCCGTATCCGCCATTTGCGGAATGGCCTTGGGCGACACAAAAGACCCGATTTCCATGCGCCTCAGGCCCGCATCATAGAGCGCTTGGATGAGCGCGATTTTCACCTCGGTCGGCACGAAATCGCCGGTGATGGATTGAATCCCGTCACGCGGGGAGACTTCGCTGATGGTCACCTTGCCGGTCATGCCTGCTTCTCCTTCATCCCATCCAGTAATTCACCGAATACATGCGCATTATGCGCCCCCGCCGCCGGGCCAGGCCAGCGCACGACATCCTGCGGTGCCACGCCATCAAAGCGGAAGGGCGCGGCCGGGTGCAGCACCTGGCCCAACAAGGGGTCCGCCACTTCCATCACCCAGCCGCGTTCGCGGAAATGCGGGTCATTGGCGCAATCGGCCATGTCATACAGGCGGGAGCACGGCACCTCGGCCGCTTCCAGAATGGCCTCGGCCTCCGCAGCGGGTTTGGTGCGGGTCCAGGCGGCGATGGCGGCATCCAGTTCCGCGACATTGTCACAGCGCAGCCCATTGGTGGCGAAGCGGGGCGCATCGGCCAATTCGGGGCGCCCGATTGCCGCCATCAAACGGCGGAAGATCAAATCCGAATTGCCAGCAACGCAGAGCCATTTGCCATCGGCGCAGGGGTAGGTGTTGGTGGGTGCCGCGGTCTTGATGGCGGCGCCCTGCGGCTGCCTCACCCAGCCGAACAGGCCATATTCCGGCAACATGCCTTCCATCAGTGAAAACACGCTGCTCACCAAATCCACATCCACCACGCGGCCCTTGGCATTGGGGTCGCCCTTCACCGCCCAGCAGGCGGACACCACGGCAAGCGCGCAGTAAATCCCGGCCAGATCATCGCTGATGGAAACCCCGCAGCGCGGCGGCGGCAGCCTCTGTTCGCCCGGATGGCCCGTGAGGTGCCTAAGGCCCCCCATGGCTTCGCCAATCGCGCCAAAAGCAGGCTTGTCCTTATAGGGACCATCCTGCCCATAGCCCGAAATCCGCCCGATCACGAGGCGCGGGTTTTCCCTGTGCAGCGCTTCCGGCCCAAGCCCAATGCGTTCCAGATAGCCCGCGCGGAAATTCTCGATCAGCCCATCGGCGCGGCGGAGCAGCGCGATCAGCTTCGCGCGATCCTCTGACTTTTTCAGATCAAGCGTGACGCTGAGCTTATTTCGCCCATGCACGCTGAACCAAACGGCATTGCCATTGATATTGCTGCCCCAACCGCGCACCGGATCGCCGCCTGGGGGTTCCACCTTGATCACCTCGGCGCCCAGATCGGCCAGCAGGCGGGTCGCGAAAGGGGCCGCGATGTAATGGCCAAGCTCCACGAGCTTGAGGCCGGCAAGGGGGAGGTTCGGGGCGGCGCTGGGCATGGGGCGGGTGTAGCGGAGAATAAGCGCGCCGGAAATCGCCCCCATCGAAACTGAACAGCAATCTTTTGCTGCCATGATCCAGAAGTCGCCAGAATTGAAGCGATATAGTCTCTCCCATCTGGCGTCCGCTTTCTCGAACGGCGCCAACATCCCGCATTATGGATGATACCCCCTGGGGTGAGGTCTTCGGACTTCACCCCTTTTTTGCGCCCCCGCCAGGGTTCCAGTCGCGCGGCTTTTGCGGCAGGCTATACGGCTCAGCATGGGGGCGACCATTCCAATGACCGAAGAAGAAATCCTGGCCCGCGCGGCGGGCATTACCACCGGGCTCAAGACCCACCCCAAGGAAGTGGCTGAGGCCATTGCCGCATCGCGCCGCATGGCAGGCGCCTTCACGCGGCCTGCCAATGAAACCGCTGAACCCATGCCGGCCTATGCCGCCCCCATCTCAGCCAAGGGATCACGCGCATGAAGGCCCTGCATGAGCTGTCGCTGACTGAAGCCTCAGCCGGTATTGCGCGGCGGCGGTTCTCCCCGGTCGAATACCTTGATGCGCTGCACCAACGCGCTGAGGCTGTGGGCGGCAAGGTCAATGCCATTGTGCGCCCGCTTTGGGATGAGGCCCGCGCGCAGGCCGTGAAGGCCGGGCGGCGCATGGCGCGGAGCGGCCCGCGTTCCGCGTTGGATGGCCTGCCGGTCGGGCTCAAGGACATTATTGATATCGCAGGGCACCCCACCACCTGCCATTCGCGCATTCTGCTCGATAATCAGAAAAGCGCCGATGCAGCGGTGGTCGCGAAGCTGCGCGCGGCGGGGGCGATTTTCCCGGCCAAGCTCGCAACCCATGAATTCGCCATTGGCGGCCCGGCCTTTGACCTGCCCTTCCCGCCGGCGCGCAACCCCTGGAATACGGCGCATCATCCGGGCGGGTCTTCTTCCGGTTCCGGCGCTGCCGTTGGCGCCAATATCCTGCCCGCTGCGCTCGGCACGGATACGGGCGGTTCCGTGCGCCACCCCGCCAGCCATTGCGGCATTGTCGGCATGAAGGCGACTTATGGCCTGGTGTCGCGTCGCGGTGTATTCCCCTTGGCCTTTACCCTTGATCATGTCGGACCCATGACGCGCACGGTCGCCGATAATGCGCTGCTGCTTGGCATGATGGCCGGGCATGATGCGCTTGATCCCGGCAGTGCGGCGCATAAGCCCGAAAACTATGCGCGGCAGATGAAGAAGGGGCTAAAGGGCCTCACCATCGGTTATGTGCGGCATTTCCATGAGAATGATCAGCCGGCTTCCGCTGAAATGGCCGCGTCCTTGGATGCAGCCGCCAAGCTGATGGGCAAGGAAGGGGCGAAGATCAAGACCATCACCTTGCCCTCACTCAATGAATTCGCTGGCGTCAATCGCGCCATTCTGATGGCGGAAGCCGCAGCTATTCACGGCAAATGGCTGCGCGAAAGGCCGGGCGATTACGCGAACCTCACGCTGCGCCGCCTGCTGCCCGGGCTTTTCATGCGCGCCGAGGATTATGTGCAGGCGCAGCGCCGTCGCCGTGAATTGGTGGCCGCGGTTGAAGCCGCCTTCGCCGAGGTTGATCTGCTGCTGACCGCATCTTCCATGGATGTGGCCTGCAAGATTGATGATCCGGAAGCGGTAGACCTTACCTATCCGCGCCAAGCGCGCACGCCTTTCAATGTCACGGGCCATCCGGCGCTGACAATGATGTGCGGTATCTCGAAGCTTGAGGGGCTGCCGCTATCCTTGCAATTGGTCGGCCCAAGCTTTGGGGAGGCTGCGATCTACCGCGCTGCCGCTGCCTATGAAAGCGCTACACCCTGGAAGGATCTGCGCCCGGCGCTTTAGTTCCCAACGCATGATCCAGGCGAGCTTCATTGATCGGCGCTGGCGCCACCCGGCGCTGGTGCCGGTATTCTTTTTTGCGCTGGCGCTGCTGCTCCGCATCTTTTCCTTCGTCGCCGCCGTGATTGACACGGATGAGGGGCTATACATGCTCCAGGCGCGGGAATGGCTCGATGGGCATTGGCCCATTGTCGCGGTCTGGGACATGCACCCGGTTGGCGCGCCGGCGGTCTTCGCTGTCTTCATGGCGATTTTCGGCGATGATATCTGGGTGCTGCGCACCCTTGGCGCGGTTTGCGTCGCGGCAACGGCTTCCGCGCTGTTCCATGCGGTGCGCTATGCTGGCGGATCACCCGCGCTTGGGCTGGCGGCCGGTGTTTTTTATATCGCGCATAGCGGGCTTTTGGGCGGGCTTGCCACCAATACGGAGATTCTTTTCGCGCCGCTCGTGGCTTGGGCCATGGCACTTGGTCTGCGTGGCGCCGTGGATGCCTTGGAACGGGCCAAGGGCCCGCGTTGGCGCGACATGGTTGTGATGGGGGGGCTGATTGGCTTTGCCCTTACGCTCAAGCCCGTCACGTTTTTTGAAGGCGCGCTCGCCTGGCTGATCTTGGTGCTGCCCGCGCTGCGGCTTGGGCTGATCAGCCTGCCGCGCCTGGCTGCCATGGCGGCGGCCTATGCCCTGCTATGCGCATTGCCGACATTGCTCTTTGCCTTGGCTTATGCGTTGCGTGGTGAGTTTCAGCCCTTTCTGGAAGGCGCCTTTCTCGCCCCGCTTCGTTACGCCGGCGCGCGCTTGAGTGCGGCGGATTCCTTCCGGTTTGCGCTGGTGGCGGCCTTATTGCTGCTATGGGCCTTTCTGCTGACATTGCCTGCTGTTATCAGGCCGCGCAATCGGCAAGGGCCACTCGCGCGGCTTCGGCAATTTGGCATGATCTGGTTCGTAGCCGCAACTTTCGCGGTGGTGCTGCCCGGGCAGTTCTATCAGCATTATTTTCTGATCTGGCTTTTGCCGCTTTCAATCTTGGCTGCGCTCGGCGCACGACAAATGGCGCGCTACCTCAGGCCGGGCATGGTGGTGATCGGCTTTCAATTGCTGATCGGCGTGGTCGCCTTGGATGCCTGGCGCGTGGCGGCGCTGCCCAGGCTTGATCGCGGTATTGGCCTTGGCGCGCCAGACCCCGTGCGCCGCACCGCCGCTGCCGTGCGCGCCGAGATTGATCCAGGCGACCCGATCTGGGTCGTGAATTATCATCCGGTCATTTATGTGCTGGCCGATGCCGCCATATCCACGCGCTACGCCTTTCCGGCGCATCTCGCAGGGCCCTTCTATCGCGTGACGGGCATTGATTCTTATGCTGAAATCACACGGATTTTGGAAAGCCACCCGCGCGTGCTGGTGATTGATCGTGGCTGGTGGCCAAGTGTGCGCCGCCGCGCTGCCATCTTGATCGAGGCCGCACTTGATGAACAATATGAATTGGTCGCGTCCATTCCAGAAGAACGCGGCCCCGTGGAAATCTGGCGCTTGCGATAATCAGCAGGGCGAAAGCGTCACCAGTAATGCCTGATGACGCCATCGGTCATTGCGCTTCAGGCGAAGGCGCAGGCGCAGGCGCTTCCTTGGCGGATGAATCACGAGATCCGGCAGCACCGGAACGCAGCACCACCATCAGCTTTTCAATCGCGGTTGGCTTGTCACAACGGTCAATCGCGGCAGCTTCGGCGGCCAGGCGATCCAGCGCCAATTCATAGATCTGGCGTTCGCTGAAGGATTGGTCAGGCTGGCCGGCGTTGCGGAACAGGTCGCGCACCACTTCGGCAATCTGCACCGGGTCGCCGGAATTGATCTTCGCCTCATATTCCTGGGCGCGGCGGGACCACATGGTGCGCTTGATGCGCGCGCGGCCCTTCAGCGTATCCATGGCCGGCTGGAAGCTTTCCGTGGTGCAAAGCTTGCGGAGCCCCGAAGATGACGCCTTGTTCACCGGCACACTCAGCTTCATCCGGTTTTCCTCAAAGGTCACTTCAATGACCTGGAGGGAATAGCCCGCAGCCTCCACCGTGCGGATGCCCTGCACGGTGCCGACGCCATGCGTTGGGTAGACGACATAATCGCCCGTCTTGAATTCCTGTTTCGGGGCGGCGGGCGGTTTGGGCGAAGACGACATCGGCATTCCAGGACGAGGCGGGCCACCGCCCGGCGGGCGCATCCCCAATTGAACATTCGGGCGCATGGTGGGGGGCGGCGGAGAAAGCGGCGAAATACTGGGGGGCGGTGCGGGGCGCGGTGCCGGCGCAGGCGCAGGTGGCGTGACCATGGCAACGGCCGGCGCCTGGATCAGCGCGGGCTTGACCGGGGGCTCTGGCGCCACGGGTGCCGGGCTTGACGCTTCCTGCAAGCCAGAGGCAGGGGCTGCCGGTTCTGACTTTGCTTCACTCGCGGGCGCAGGCTTGGCCTTGGATTTGGGGGCGGGCTTGATGGGCGCGGGCGCAGCCGCAGTCACCGGGGTGGCGGCGGGGGCCTCAGGCGCCGGGGCAGCAGGCTTGGCGGGCGCCTCAGCGGCGGGGGCAGTTGCGGGCTTCGCTGGCTTGGCCGGTGCCTCATTGGCCGGCAGCGCTGGCTTCGTGACGGGCTTTTCAACCTTGGCGGGCGCCGCGGGCTTGGCGGGGGCGGGTGCCGCTTTCGCCTTGGCGGGCGCCGGGGCAGCGGCCTTGGGCGCCGCTTTGGGCGCAGGCTTCGCAGCGGGCTTGGCGGCGGGCTTCGGTGCAGGCTTGGCAGCCGGTTTCGCAGCGGATTTGGGGGCCGGCTTGGCGGCGGGCTTGCTCGCAGGCTTGGGCGCTGCCTTGCCAGCAGGCTTGGGCGCTGGCTTGGCTACAGGTTTCGCGGCAGATTTCGCGGCCGGCTTGGCCGCAGGCTTCGCAACGCTCTTCGCAACAGGCTTCTTCACAGGTTTCGGCGCCACCTTCTTATTGGGCTTCGTGGTCGCCTTTGCCTTGGCGGAGGATTTCTTGGCGGCCGGCTTTGCCGCCGATTTCGCCTTGCTGGCCGGCTTCTTCGCCGAGGCACGGGCCGGCTTGGCGCGGCCCTTGGCGGACGCCTTGGACACTGGCTTGCGTGTCATGAAAACAGGACTCCCAAAGCAGAACCCGGGCCAGCGCGACCCGGTTGAGAATGCAGAGCATCACCCCCGGCAGACAGCTGGGCAGGACCAGCGCTGGAAATGACGAAAATCCTTGTTAACACAAAAAACGCTTCGGGTCACCCGCCCACTTGGCCATTGGGCGGCGATTCATGACCATTGCGGTCAGATATTTGCTGAGTTTCGGCGCAAAACCGCTCAGGGCTTGCCGGGGTTGGGGCTCAGCAGCGCCTTTTTGTCGGGCTTGTCCTTCCAGTCATCCGCATCCGCCGGCGCTTCGCCCTTGCGGGTGATATTGGGCCATTGCTGGGCATAATCCCGGTTCAGCTCCACCCAGGGGGTCGCCTTGTCGTCGCTATCGGGCAGGATGGCCTCGGCTGGGCATTCCGGTTCGCAGACGCCGCAATCAATGCATTCATCCGGGTGGATCACCAGCATGTTCTCGCCGACATAGAAGCAGTCCACCGGACAGACCTCCACGCAATCCATGTATTTGCAGTTGATGCAATTTTCGGTGACGACATAGGTCACTGGCGCGATTCCCTGGTGCTGAGCCTGTCCAAAACCGAGCGCAAAATGGCCGCGTCAGACATTTTAGACAAGGTGGCTTGACGCATAGCAGTCAAGATTCAGGCGAGGACCTCATAAAGCGTCTGCGCCTCACTGGCCGGGCCGCGCCGTTCCGCCAGGGTGCGGACGCGCCAGAGGATGATCTGCCCCGAAGCCCCTTGCCCCATCGCCAAGGTCAAAACATCCCCCGGACGAAGCTTGGCATGGGGCTTGTCGGTCGGTTGGCGATTGATGCGCACCACACCCTTTTCCACCATCCGCGCGCATTCCGCCCGGGTCTTGCGAAAGCGCGCACACCAGAGCCAGGCATCCAGCCGCTGGTAATCCCGCCCTTCCGCCTCGGCCGCCACCGCCCCTTGCTCAATCCTTCTTGAGCTTCAGGGCAGCGAGCACCGCAAAGGGGCTATCAGGGCGCGGCATGGGCGGCAGGGCCACGCGGTCTTCGCGCGGCGGGCGCGGGCCGCGCGGGCGGTCATTGCCGCCCTTCTGGCCGTAATGCTGGCGCTGCTGCTGTTGCCCGCCTTCCGGCTTCGGGCGCCGGTCCTGGCGTTGATCCGGGCGTTGATCTGGCCGGCGTTCCGGGCGCTGCTGTTCGGGCGGCGCCTGATCGGGCGCCGTGCCTTCACCTGGCACGGCTTCCTGCCGGCGCTGATCGGGCCTAGGGCCTCGGCGATCCTGCCGCCGGTCATCCCGGCGCGGGCCTTGGTGTTGGCGTGGCTCAAAACGGGGTGCGCGCTGCTGGCCGATGCGCGCGGGCGCGGGCGGGCCGAAGTTTTTCTCATCGAGCGTTTCCGCCGGGATCAGCCGGAAGCCCATCGCATCCAGCACGGGGCCGAGGTTTTCGCCCTTGATCCCAAGCCGGCTCGCCAGATCGCCCGGCAGCAGGGCAGGGGATTTGCGCGTCAGATGGCCCAATTCGCCGGCGATGCGTTCCGCCACATCAAGCCGCAGCAAAACCGGGCCAGCCGGCAGCCAGCCCATGGTCTCGGCAAAGCCGCGCGGCCAATCGGCGGGCGGGGCGACAGCAATCAAACCGCCGGAGGGCAGTTTCGGCGTTTCAATACCCCTCAGCAGCGACCAAAGCTGCGCGCGCAACGCCATGGCGCGCGGCTTCAAGGCTTCCGGCACGTAAAGCGCATAGCGCCCGGCGCGAATGCCAATACCTTTCAGCTTCTGGCGGAGATCCGGGCGGATGTCGCCATCCGTTGCCCCCATGGCAAGGCCCAATTCCTCCCGCAGCCGATAGGCCGGGCCGCGCAGCGTATTATCCTCGCTGGCCTTTTCTTCGGCGGTGAAAATCGCGCCCAGATCGCGCTTCACCAAAGCCTCGATCCAAGTGGCGAGGCGCGCACGAATACGCTCACGCTGCGCGCCATCGAGAAATTCTGAGGGCAGCACTTCAATCAGCGGCTTGCCGGGTTCGGAGCCAGGCTTCAGCTTCGCCACTTCCGCAATATCGCCAAGCCCTGCCGGCATATTCGGCGCATGGGAATAGGCCCAGGTCACGGCGTGCTGCGGTGTGAGCGCGAATGCCTCATCCTTCGCGGATTCCAGCATGGCCACACGGCGCGGTATTTCGGCGCCAAGCGCACGGCGTGCGGCACGCAGCACCACGCGGCGTTCTTCTTCCTTCACCGCCGCGCCATCGGGTTCAAACAGGAAGCCCCTCACATGGCCGACCGGATGGCCTTCCACCACCACTTCGCCGCGGCGCGTGACGGCGGAGAGCAATTCCTCATCGCTTTCATCAAGCGCGCGGATCAGATGCGCCGCGCGGCGGTCCACAAAGCGCGCGGTCAGGCTTTCGTGCAACGCGTCTGAGACCATGTCTTCAACGCGCCGCGCTTCGGCCTGCAAGCCAGCGGCATCATCCAGCCAATCGGCGCGCGCGGCGATATAGGACCAGACGCGAATGGCCGAAAGCCGCGCCATCAGCGTATCAAGATCACCTTCCGCCATGCCAAGCTGTGCCAGCGATGACGCGACCCAATCGCGCGGCAGGCGGCCTTCGCGCGCCAGATGCGTGAAGATGCGCGCACAAAGCCGTGTGTGGCTATCATCCGCGAGCTTGCGGAAATCCGGCACCTGGCAGGCTTCCCACAATAGCCTCACACGCGATGCGGTATCCGCGAGGCCGCGGATTTCCTCTTCGCGCACCAGCATGGAAAGCGTGATGTGGTCCACCGCATCATGGCCCTTGGCCAGACCCGGCTGCGGCGCCGGCGCGCCAAGCGCATCAAGCAAAGTCTCGACCGATGAGAAATCCAGATCGGAATTGCGCCAGGCGAGCGTCTTCAGCGGTTCAAAGGCATGGGTTTCGATCTGCGTGATGATCTCATCATCCAGAACCGGCGCATCGGCTGTGGTGCCGAAAGTGCCATCACGCATGCCCCGCCCGGCGCGACCGGCGATTTGCGCGATTTCCTGCGCCGTCAGCGCGCGCGGCTGATGGCCATCAAACTTATTGAGTGCGGCAAGGGCGACATGGTCCACATCCATATTGAGGCCCATGCCAATCGCATCAGTCGCCACCAGGAAATCCACTTCCCGGTTTTGATAAAGCGCCACTTGTGCATTGCGCGTGCGCGGCGAAAGCCGGCCCATCACGACCGCGCAGCCACCGCGCCGGCGGCGCACCGCTTCGGCAATGGCGTAGACTTCCTGCGCGCTGAAAGCGACAATCGCGGAACGCGCCGGCAGTCGGGAAAGCTTTGCGGGGCCCGCATAGCTCAGCTGCGACAGGCGCGCGCGGGTTTCGATTTCGGCGCGCGGGATCAGGCGGCGGAGCAAGGGCGCAATGGTCTCCGCACCCAGGAACATGGTCTCCACCATGCCGCGCGCATTGAGCAGCCGATCGGTGAAGACATGCCCACGATCCGGGTCCGCGCAAAGCTGGATTTCATCCACGGCGAGGAATTCCACCGGCCGATCCAGCGGCATGGCTTCCACCGTGCAGGCGAAATACTTCGCCTCAGGCGGCACAATCTTTTCCTCACCGGTGATCAGGGCGACGAAGCGCTCACCCTTCATCGCCACCATGCGATCATAATTTTCACGCGCCAGCAGCCTGAGCGGAAAGCCGATACTGCCCGAGGCATGGGCGAGCATCCGCTCAATCGCG
>JBIKWX010000066.1:0-14642 GCA_044356095.1 Roseomonas sp. | reverse complement strand
CTTGGCCAATTGGGGCTGGATACGCTGGTCGTCGAAAAGCATGACCGCATCGGCGATAATTGGCGCAAGCGCTATCATTCACTCGCGCTGCATAATCAGGTGCATGTGAACCATCTGCCCTATATGCCATTCCCACCGACCTGGCCGAAATATATCCCGAAGGACATGCTGGCCAATTGGTTTGAACATTACGCCTGGGCGCTGGAAATCAATGTCTGGACCAGCACGGAATTCCTTGGCGGCGATTATGACGCCAAGGCCGGGCATTGGCGCGTCAAGCTGCGGCGCGCGGATGGGGCGCTACGCGAAATGGCGCCGCGCCATGTGATTTTTGCCAATGGCGTCAGCGGTATTCCGAAAGTGCCGAAGCTGCCGGGGCTGGATGCCTTCAAGGGCGATGTGATCCATTCCCACAGCTTCACCAGCGGTGCGGCGTGGCGCGGCAAGCGCGCGCTGGTGCTCGGCACCGGCAATAGCGGGCATGATGTGGCGCAGGATCTGCGCAGCCATGATGTGGCCACCACCATCATCCAGCGCGGTTCCACCACGGTTGTCAGCATCGATCCAAGTGCCAAGATGAATTACGCGCTTTATGATGAAGGCCCATCCTTGGAAGATTGCGATCTCATCGCAACCTCCGGCACGCCGCCGCTGATTATCCGCGGCTATCAATTGGCCGTGCAGCGCATGGCGGAACTGGACAAGGATCTGATCGCGGCGCTCAAGGCACGCGGCTTCAAATATGATCTGGGTGAGGATGGCACTGGCCATCAGATGAAATACCGCCGGCGTGGTGGTGGCTATTACCTGGATGCCGGCTGTTCCGGCCTGATCATCAAGGGCGAAATCGGCCTGCTGCAATTCGACGATATCGCTGAATTCGTCGCGGAAGGGGCGAAGCTCAAGGATGGGCGGATTGTGCCTGCGGATTTGCTCGTGCTTGCGACCGGCTATTACACGCAGCAGGAATTGGTCCGCCGCCTGATGGGCGATGGCATTGCGGACAAGGTCGGCCCCATCTGGGGTATCGGTGAGGATGGCGAATTGGCCAATATGTGGAAGCCGACCGCGCAGGAAGGGCTATGGTTCATGGCCGGCAGCCTGGCGCAATGCCGCATCTATTCAAAATATTTGGCATTGCAGATCAAGGCGCGGGAAGAAGGCATGATCCCGCGCGGGGGTGCTTCCTAAACCACACCGCCCGGATCGCAATTCGCGCCGCAGAGTACAATGCCAATCCGCGCGCCGGCAGGTGCGCGCCAGGCGCCGGATAGCAAAGAAGCCAGCGCCGCGGCGCCACCTGGTTCGGCCACGATGCGGAGCTTCCCCCACAACCAACGCCGCGCTGCGATAATCGCCTCATCCGGCAGCGTCACGCAGGTCGCGCCTGTGGCGCCGAGCACTTCAAACGCCAAGCGCCCGGCACGGCGCGCGCCCAGGCTATCGGCGGCGATGCCGCCCACCGGCACATCCACCGGCGCGCCCGCCTGCTGCGCCGTGGTGAGTGTCGCGCAGGCTGCCGGTTCCACCACCACAAGGCCGGCGCGGCCCGCATACCAGGCGCCAATGCCGCCAAACAGGCCGCCGCCGCCGGCCGCGATCAGCACATGCGTCAGCTCCGGCGCATCCTGCTCCAATTCAAGCCCAATCGTGCCCTGACCGGCCAGAACCTCATGCTGGTCATAGGCATGGACCAGCATGGCGCCGGTCTCGGCCGCGCGGGTTTCGGAGGCGATGCGCGCTTCCTCATAACTCGCCCCGCCGACAACAAGCCGCGCACCAAAGCCTTCAATCCGCGCCCGTTTCACTGCGGGCGTCGGTGCAGGGACGAAGATTTCCGCCAGCACGCCAAGGCTTTGCGCGGCGTAGGCGACTGCTGCGCCGTGATTGCCGCCAGATGCCGCAACAACGCCCGCCGCCGGCACCGCGCCTGAAAGCAGCCTATTAAAAGCCCCGCGCGGCTTGAAGGACCCTGTCACTTGCAGGAATTCCAGCTTGAGCGTGACCGGGTGTTCCGTCCCCAATTCATGCGGCGCCAGGCGCAACACCGGGGTGCGGCGGATATGGGGGGCAATGCGCGCCATGGCGGCGCTGATATCGCTTTGTGCAATCATGCGCCGAGCCTGCCCCGCCCGCCCCGCCCCGGCAAGCGCTTCCCGCGCGCTGGGCTTTCTGGCATGATCCCATCAGGCAAAGGCGCCAGATAGGGCGCTGCCTCGGGAAGGGGCCGGCGCGATGGTGCCGGCAGACAATGCTCATCCACGCAAGTGCAGCAGCTTGGGGGTCAGAAGCGGTGCTGTTCCGCGGCCCGTCCGGTGCGGGCAAATCCGATCTGGTGCTGCGCCTGATCGGGCGCGGCTGGCATTTGGTGGCGGATGATCAGGTGATGCTGGAAGGCGGGGTGCTCAGCGCGCCGCCCGCCTTGCGCGGCATGCTGGAAATGCGCGGGCTTGGGATTTTCACTGGGCTGCCTGTTGCGGAAAATGCGCGGCTTTGCCTGGTGGTTGATTTGGCCGCACGCGCCGATGTGCCGCGCCTGCCGGAACCGGCCTTTTGGCAAGGCCCCGCAGGCGCCGTGCCGCGCATTACGCTGCATGCTTTTGAAGAATCTGCCTGCGACAAGGTGATCCATGCGCTTGGCGCTGCCTCTGGCCGCCTGCGCCAAAAAGCCGGGGCCTTCGCAGCATGACCAAGGCCGCGCGAGAGATTGTGCTGGTCACGGGACTTTCCGGCGCGGGCAAGGCTTCCATCCTGCGCGTGCTGGAAGATCTGGGGTTTGAGACGGTGGATAATCCGCCCATCGCCATTCTGGAATCGCTGGTGGGTGATGGCGTGCTGCCGCTCGCCGCCGGGATTGATGCACGCACGCGCGATTTCGATGCCGCCGCTGTGCTGCGCGTTCTGGAACGGCTGCGCTTGCGGTCTGACATCAATGTCTCGCTCATTTTCGCAACGGCGGAGGATGAGGCGCTGCTCCGCCGCTATACCGAATCGCGCCGTCGCCATCCGCTGGCGCCAGGTGGCCCCATGGGGTCGCGCGTGCTGGATGGCATTGCGCGGGAAAAGGCGCTGCTGGAGGCGCTGCGCGATACCGCGGACCTCACGATTGATACCTCAGAACTGCCATTGGCGGATTTGCGGCGCATTATCGAAGGGCGCTTTGCCCCGGATGCGGCGGCGGGGCTCGCGGTTTCCGTGCTATCCTTTGCCTATCCGAAGGGGCTGCCGCGCGAAGCGGACCTCGTTTTCGATGTGCGATTTTTGCGCAACCCGCATTATGACCCGGTGCTACGCCCCATGACTGGCCAGGCGGCGCCGGTTGCAGCCTTCATTGAAGCCGATCCGGATTTTTCGGCCTTTTGGCAGAGGTTACGGGATTTTCTTGAACTTTTACTCCCGCGTTACGCCGCCGAGGGGAAGAAGTATTTCACGATTGCGATTGGCTGTACGGGTGGCAAGCACCGTTCTGTCCTTGTCGCGGAACGGCTGGCGGGGCATCTTCGGGATGCCGGCTGGCGGGTGGACCTCGCGCATCGGGAATTGAAACTTGCCGGCGGACAGGCTAGCCCCTCCGGCGCTTCTACCGCTCCGGGCCAGGAGGCCCTTTCGCAAGCATCATGATTGGTCTTGTTCTGGTTTCCCATGGCAGGTTGGCCGAAGAATTGCGGCTGGCCATGGAACATGTTGTCGGGCCGCAGCAGGCGGTAGCGACGGTTTGCATCGGCCCCGATGATGATATGGATATGCGCCGGCGCGAAATTCGCGATTGCATCACAAGCGTTGATCAGGGTGATGGCGTGGTCGTGCTGACCGATATGTATGGCGGCACGCCTTCCAACCTCGCGATGCAAATGGTGGAAAAAGGCAAGCCCGTGGAAGTGCTGGCGGGTGTGAACCTGCCGCTGCTGGTCAAGCTTGCGAAGGTGCGCGGCAGTGAACCGCTGCATGAGGCGCTTGATCACGCCAAGGCAGCGGGGCGGAAATATATCGCGCTTGCGCGTGATGTCGCGGGCGCCAAGCCCAATGGCAGCGCCAAGGAATGAACGAAGCCACCCCGGCCCCTTCTTCCGGCGGCATGGTGCTGCGCCGTTCTGTTGTCATCCCCAATAGTCGTGGCTTGCATGCGCGCGCGGCGGCCAAGCTGGTTGCCTTGGCAGAACGCTATTCGGCTTGCGTGAATGTGCTGCGTGATGGGCAAAGCGTGCCTGCTGTTTCCATCATGGGGCTGATGATGCTGGGCGCCGGGCGCGGTGCTGAAATTGTGATCGAAGCCGAAGGCTGGGATGCCAAGGAAGCGCTGGACGCGGTGGCCGCCCTGGTGGAAGCGGGTTTTAATGAAGACTGAAACGCCCGCCCGCCCGCGCGCCAGCAAAACACCGCGCCGCCGCGAAACTCAGTTGCGCGGCATTGCGGTTTCGCCCGGCATCGCCATGGGTCCCGCTTTCGATACCAGCGAAGCCCCCGCCGAAGCGCCACGCCGGCGCATCACGACCGAGGCGATTGAAGCCGAACGCCAGCGCCTGGCCGATGCGGTGGCGTTTTCGCGCAAGCAGGTCACCAAACTCAAAACGCGCATCGCAATCCTGCCCGAGGAAGCGCAGGAGGAAATTGCGCCCTTGCTTGATGCGCATCTGCTCATGCTCGGCAATTCGCGGCTGATCCGTGGAGCGCGCAAAAGAATCGAAGGCGAATTGCTGGCCGCCGAGACCGCCATCACGGATGAAGCGGAAGCGATTGCTGATGCGATTCTTGCCGCCAAGGATGATGACCGCGCTGGCCTTACGCGACGTGCGACAGAAGTGCGCGATATTGCGCGGCGCGTCACGCGCAACCTGACGGCGACTCCCTTCCGCAGCCTGAAAAATCTGCCCGAAGGGTGCATCCTGATCGCTGAGGAACTGACACCTTCAGATGCCGCGCTGTTGGACCCGGCGCGTATTGCTGGTGTGGCAACCGATGAAGGTGGCGCGGATGGTCATACCGCGATCATGCTGCGCGCGCTTGGCATTCCTTCCGTGCTTGGCGTGCCAGGCTTGACGGAAAGCGTACGACGCAATGATCAAATCGTGCTGGATGGTGCGGCGGGGCATGTTGCCATTCATCCGGAAGCCGCAACGCTGACCGCAGCGCGCGAGAAACTTGCTGCCTATGCGCGGGAACGTGCGCGGCTTGGCCGGCTGCGGCGCCTGCCCGCCATCACCACGGATGGCGAGGAAGTGGAATTGCAGGCCAATCTGGAAATTCCTCAGGAATTGCCATTGATTGCCCAGGCCGGCGCGCAGGGGATTGGACTGCTGCGTACCGAATTCCTGTTCATGAACCGCGAGGATCTGCCGGATGAGGAAGCGCAATGCGCCGCCTATCGCCAGATCCTGGAAGCCATGGGCCATGATCCCGTGACCATTCGCGTGTTGGATTGGGGCGGTGAGAAGGATATCGCCGCACTCGCTGAAGGCGTGGCACCCGTTCACGCCGGCGCCAATCCGGCGCTTGGGCTGCGCGGCATCAGGTTGTTGCTGCGCCGGCCAGAATTACTGGAAGTGCAATTCGCCGCGATTTTGCGTGTTTCGGCGGAAGCGGCGGATGGCAATGTGCGGCTTTTGCTGCCCATGGTCACCATCCCCGAAGAAATGAAACAGGCGCGCGAGATTTTTGATCGTGTCGCGCGGCGGTTGCGCAGACGTGGTGACAAGCTGCCGGATAAATTGCCGCTGCTGGGCGCCATGATTGAAACGCCTGGTGCGGCACTCGCTGCCGATGCGATTGCGCTGGAAGCGGATTTCTTTTCGATCGGCAGCAATGATCTGGCGATGTATACGCTGGCGGTTGATCGCGGCGATGCGGAAGTGGCGCATCTTTATGACCCGCTGCACCCGGCAGTGCTGCGCCTGATGCAATTCGCGACCGAAGCGGCGCTCAGGCTGCGCATGCCGGTTTCGATTTGCGGTGAAATGGCCGGCAATCCGCAATTGATCCCGCTGCTGCTCGGGCTTGGCATTCGCAGTTTTTCGATGAATGCCTCTGCGATTCCGCGCGTGAAGCAGGCGGTGCGCGGGCTGGATATTGGCGATTGCGCACGCTTTGCGCGCCGCGTGATGGAACAAAGCGACCCGGCGCGGATTCGCGAATTGGTGGCGGGGTTTGCGGCGGGCGCGGGTGAAAAGGCCTGATTCTTCGCCACGTTTAGCGAGAAAGCTTGATGATGGTATGTGCCAAGCGCCAGTAGTCATCCATTTCATTATAGATCTGCGCCGAGATACGAACCCAAAGCCTACCTGCAAGCGCGGTGACAGGGACATCAATGCGGTGGTCGCTCCACAGTTTCAGGCGAAGGGCACCGGGCGCATCGGTGAAGAAAGGTAATTGAACTAATTGCATCGACGCTCCCGATAACGCGTAACCACCTGCCCGCGTTTTCCAGGTTTGAACGAGATAATCGCAAGCCTCTGCCGCCAAGGCGCTATTGTGTTCCTTGATGCGCTGATCGCCGAATTCATCTCGAAAGGTGAGGGCGGCTGGTACGCTCAGATAGGCCGAGGGATCGCGTGTTCCTGTCCAGTCAAATTCGGCTATATAGCCGGCGCCATACCCATGCGAGATCACCGGTGGATGGAGCCAAGCTTGCTGTTCCCTTCGTGCCCAAAGAAAGGCGGCGCCCTTCGGCGCCATGACCCATTTGTGAAAATTGCCGCAATAAAAATCTGCATTCAGCTTTTGCACATGAAGATCAATCTGCCCCGGCCCATGCGCACCATCCACCAGAACAAGCGCGCCAATGGAATGCGCAGCGGCGATCATGCGCTCGATCGGCATCACCAAGGCGGTGGCCGAGGTAATATGGTCCAGAATGACAAGCCGTGTTCGTGGGCTGAGACCTTTTGTGAAGGCGGCCACGATCGCCTCATCATCTTCAGCGGGAAAGGGTAGCGTCACTTCAACAAGCTTGGCGCCGCAGCGCTGAACCGCGTGGCGAGCGATATTCTTGACCGCATTATAGGTCTGGTCATTGATCAGGATTTCGTCAGCTGGCTCCATCGCAAGGGAACTGATGACTGCCTGCATGCCGCTTGTGGCATTATCCACAAAAACCATATCCTTGGCGTCCGTACCAAGATAGGTGGCAGCTTCCGCCGCTGCCGCCCGCAAGCACTTCGGCAATTCTGTGATGAAGAAATCACCGATAGCGCTTTCCATGTCATGGCGGACCGCGTCCTGCGCTGCAAATACAGGCTTGGGCGTGGCGCCGTAGCTGCCGTGATTAAGGTGCGTTGCGCGCCAATCCAACGCCCAGAGATGTCGTATGGATTTGCCGAATTCTGGCATCTTGGTGCCTTCAAGCATCGTGATGGATGGGGCCAAGCATCATGAATACCTGACCCTGAAGGATTGGGCGCAAAAGCTGAATCGCACAAGAGGGATCATGCGTATTCGCCCTAACCCAAAGGCGCGCCAGCTCTGCCCAAGGTTTCCAGCAGGCGCAGCAAAAGGCGCGTGCGCGGCCGCAGGCAGGAAATCATCACGTGTTCTTCATGCGTATGCGGTCCATGGCCAATCACGCCGAGGCCATCCAGTGTCGGAATACCCAGCGCGCCGGTGAAATTGCCATCACTGCCACCACCCGCAATCCTTTCGCCCGCAATTTCAAAACCGATCTCGCGCGCCAAAGCGCAGGCATGATCATAAAGCGCCTGGATGGCGGGGGTTTTGACGAAAGGCGGGCGTGACAAACCTGGCGTCACTTCAAGCTTGGTATCGGGGTCATGCGGGCGCAGCGCCAGAATGGCATCGCGCAATTCCCCTTCTTCCCGGGCGGTCGGCACCAAAGCATAGCAAATCGCGCGACATTCGGCGGGCACCATGTTTTCATGCGTGCCGCCTCGGACAATGCCGATATTGACGTAGAAATGGCGTGCGTGATCGGTCAAACCCTCCAAAGCCAGGATCTGATGCGCCATTTCGCGAATGGCGCTGCGGCCTTCCGCGTGATAGGCGCCGGCATGGGCAGGGCGACCTATGGTCTTGAGGTGCCATCGCGCTATGCCATGGCGTGCAATGGTCAATTTGCCGCCCTCGCCCGATGGTTCCATGACAAGCACGGCCCGATGCTGCGCCGCCACGGCTTCAATGGCGGCGCGGGAGGATGGGCTGCCCATTTCCTCATCCGGGATCATCATGATGGTGACTGGCAGAAAGGGCTTGCGGCCTTGTGCGTGCAAATGCGCCAATGCGGCAAAGGCCAGCGCATTGCCGCCCTTCATATCATAAATGCCGGGCCCATAGGCGCGATCACCTTCGATACGGAACGGCAAAGGCCCAGCCAAGGTGCCGATGGGATATACCGTATCCATATGCCCAAGCAGCAATAGGCCGGGGCCTGACGTTTCACCTGCCACGCGGCCAAGGACAATATCGCCAAAGCCTTGCTGGCCAGGAATGCGTTCAATGCTGGCGCCAAAAGCGCGCATTTCAGCCTGCACGAAATCCGCAAGGCGATTGACGGCGGCGGCATCTTGCGTCGGGCTTTCAAACAGCACCCATTCTTGTATCGAGCGCAAGATGGCTTCCGTGGTCAATGCCTGCATGTGAGCCTTTCCCCCCGTTGATGGGTTTCATCATAAGGCCAGGAGCGTCCGGCGGAAGCCCCAAGGCCCCCCTGTGTGAAGCCGCACGAAGGGTGCAAAAACCCGCTTGACGCCGCGGGCTGGCGCCGTGACAGTCACACCATGCAGGCTGATCTTTTATGTTACAATGGCGCTGTTTTTCAGGGCTTGGGTGCGGGGATTTCCCATGCACTCGCCATTCATTCCGGCCGCATCATCGCGCTTGGTGATGACGCGCTGGCCGCTGCGGGGCCTGACACCAAACGCCTTGACCTTGCCGGGCGCCTTGCCATTCCTGCCTTCAATGAAGCGCATATGCATCTGCTTCCCTATGGGCTTGGTCTGTCGCAGGTCAATCTGCGTGCCGAGGAAGTCAGGAGCCTTGATAAATTGCTGGCGCGCATCCGCAAGGCTGCATCAGCCGCACCGAAAGGGGCCTGGATTCTGGGGCGCGGCTATGATCACAGCGCGCTGGATATTGGCCGCCATCCGGATATGGCGGAACTTGATAAGGCAGCGCCGGATAATCCCGTTTTCATCACGCGGACCTGCGGCCATATGGGCGTTGCCAATGGGGCGGCGCTGCGCCTGGCGGGCGTTGGCCATAATACGCCAGACCCTGAAGGGGGCGTGATTGAACGCAAGGGCGGGCGGCTGACTGGCCTGTTTCAGGAACGCGCCATGCGCCTGGTGCGGGATGTGATGCCGCCGCCAAGCGAAGCGGAAATGGTGGATGCCATCGAACGCGCTTCACTGCATTTGGCGTCACTGGGTTTCGCATCTGCAACCGATATGAATGTGGGCATGACCGCGGGTATGGCGGAGATCAGCGCCTATGAAACCGCCAAGCACAATGGGCGCCTGCCGCTCCGCCTATGGCAGGTTCTGGCCGGTAATCCTGAAGGCATTGCCGCCGATGCCTGGGCCGCAGGGCTGCGCCCAATGGCGGGCGATGATTCTCTGCGTTGGGGTGCGGTGAAGGTCTTCGCGGATGGCAGCGCCGGCGGGCTGACTGCCGCTTTCTTCGAACCCTATCTGGCATCGGCGGGCGGCGGCACTGGCGTTTTCACCTTTCCTGATGAGACCATTCATGCGCTGCTGAAATTATATCATGAGCAGGGCTGGCAATTGGATATCCACGCCATCGGAGATGCCGCGATTGAACAGGTGTTGCGCGGCATGGAGGCAGCGGATTCGCCCGCGCATCCCTTCACCGGTCGGCGCCATCGGATCGAACATTGTGGCTTCGTCACGCGTGACCAGCGGCGACGTATGTTGGCGCGCGGGATTTTGCCGGTGCCGCAACCGGTCTTCATGTATGAATTCGGCGATCTTTATGTGCGCAACCTTGGTATGGCGCGGGCCGAAGCGGCCTATCCCATGAAGACCTGGCTGGATGAGGGCCATCACCCTGCGGCTTCGTCCGATTGTCCGGTTTCCACGGTTGATCCCTTCATCAATCTCTACACCATGCTGACGCGGCGCACGAATAAGGGCAGCGTGCTGGGTGAGGCAGAGCGTTTGACCGTGGCCGAGGCGCTGCATTGCTATAGCTGGTGTGGCGCCTATACCCAATTCGCCGAAGATCGGCGCGGCAGCTTGGCGCCTGGCATGCAAGCGGATGTGGCGATCCTTTCGCGCGATATCTTCACCCTGGGTGCGGAGGAAATTCTATCGGTGCAGGTTGATGCCACCCTGCGCGATGGCGTGCCGATCTTTGACCGCCACGGGGTCTTTGCCTGATGCTGCGCCACGCCTTGCATCGGATCATGCTGGCCTTCCCGGTGATGTTTGGTGTGCTGCTGATTGGTTTTCTGTTGATGCAGGTGGTGCCGACAGATCCCGCAACCGTCCGCGCCGGCCCCACCGCAACGCCTGATGTGATTGCTGCGATACGCGCTGATCTTGGGCTTGATGCGCCGCTGCATCATCAATTCGCGCTTTACATGGGCCGGCTTGTGCAAGGTGATCTTGGCGTTTCCATCATCAACAACGTGCCAGTTACGCAGGAATTATCGGCGACCATCGGGCCGACGCTGGAATTGATGGCGGCCAGCCTTTTCTGGTCCATTCCTCTCGGTATTTTGCTGGGCACGCTCGCGGCCTATTGGCGCGGGTCGCTGATGGATCGCTGCATTATGGCGGTTTCGGTGGCCGGCGTTTCAGTGCCGGTGTTCTTTCTCGGTTTGCTGCTGATTTGGTTTGTGGGTTTCAAATGGCAGCTTCTGCCCTTCACCGGGCGAGGCGGTCCCTTATGGACCATTGATGGCATCAGGGCGATCATCCTGCCCGCCATCACCTTGGGCGGCGTTTTCATCGGCCCCGTTGCCCGCATGACCCGCACCGCCGTTCTTGATGTGCTCACCGCTGATCATGTGCGCACCGCACGCGCCAAGGGCTTGCCCGAAAGATTGGTCGTGCTGCGCCATGCGCTGCGCAATGCCCTGGTTCCAGTGATCACGCTGATTGGTTTGCAGATCGGCTTTCTGCTGGGTGGCGCCGTGGTGACAGAAACCGTCTTCGCCTGGCCCGGTGTTGGCAGGCTCGCGGTCGGTGCCATTCTGTCTTCGGATTTTCCCATGGCGCAGGGCACGATCATTGTGCTGTCACTTGGCTTTATCGTCGTCAATCTCGTGGTGGATGTCCTTTACGCAGCGCTTGATCCAAGGATCCGCGAAGCATGAGTGCCACGCAGGAAGCCGCCGAAGTCGCAATGCCGGAACGTCCCGGATTACTGGCGCGCCTACTGCGCGAACCGGCAGCGGCGCTTTCCTTATTCCTGGTCGTCGCGCTGCTGCTTGCCGCGATATGTGCGCCCCTGCTGGCGCCGACCGATCCCTATGACAATGATCTTACCAAGGTGATGCAACCACCCGGCAGCCCGGGCTTGCCGCTCGGCGCAGATGCACAGGGGCGCGATATGGTCACGCGTTTGCTTTATGGCCTGCGCGTTTCGCTGCTGATGGGCTTCGTTGCTGTGCTGATCGGTGGGGGGCTTGGCGCTGTGCTTGGCTTCCTCGCGGCCTTTTATCAGCGTTGGCTGGATGGGCCGATCATGCGGCTTGTTGATATCATGCTGTCATTTCCTGCGATTCTTGTGGGGCTCGCCATTGCTGCGATATTCGGGCCGGGGATTTTTTCGGTGGTCTTGGCGCTTTCGGTGGCGACCATCCCGCTGATGGCGCGCATCGTGCGCGGCTCTGCCCTTGTGGTGATGCGGCTTGACTATATTGAAGCCGCCCGCGCCACGGGCATGACCGATGCGCGGCTGATCTGGCGGCATTTGGCGCCGAATTGCCTTTCGGCGATTTTTGTCTTTGCCACGCTGCGCTTTGGTCAGGTGATCCTGCTTGGTTCCGCCCTATCCTTCCTGGGGCTTGGTGCGCAGCCACCCGTGCCGGAACTGGGTGCCATGGCGTCAGAGGGGCGCAATTTTCTGTTCTTCGCGCCGCATATCGCGGTGGTTCCCTGTATCCTGATTTTCATTGTTGTGCTTGCCTTCAATATTCTTGGGGATGCGCTGCGCGATGCGCTTGACCCAAGGCTGCGGCTTTGAACCTTCACCGCCTGACCGGGAGAGACGTGACATGAAGATGAAGCTTGGCCTTGCAATCCTCGCCATGGCAGTCGCCCTGCCGGCGGTAAGCAGCATGGCGCAGACCAATCCGCGCAATACGCTGGTGGTGCTGCGCGAAATTGATGCGGATCGCTACGATCCGGCGCGCTCCACCGCGCGCAGTGCCGGTGAATCCCTCTACATGATGAGCGATACGCTCGTGGCACTTGATTATGACATGAAAACCATCCGCCCCTTATTGGCGGAGCGTTGGGATATCAGCCCGGATGGCAAGACCTATACCTTTCATCTGCGCAAGGATGTGACCTTCTGCGATGGCCGGCCCATGACCGCGGATGATGTGGTCTATTCCATCAAGCGCTGGATTGATCCCGCCACACGCAGCCCCGTGCGCTGGCGCGCCGGCCCGGTGAAGGATATCCGCGCGCGCGACGCGCATACGGTGGAATATGAGCTGGAACAGCCCTTCGGTGAATTGCTCTATCAGCTTAGCCTGTTTTTTGCATCCATTGTTGATCGCAACTCGGTCGAACGGCTGGGCGAGAATTTCGGTGTGCAGGGCTTCAACGGTACCGGCCCCTATTGTTGGGTAAGCTGGACGCCGCGGCAGGATTTGGTGCTGCAGCGCCATCCGAATTATCGCTGGGGCCCGGATTTCTATCAGAACCCAGCGCCACAGGTTGAACGCGTGATCTGGCGCATTTCACCGGAAAGCCAAACCCGGCTTGCAGCCTTGCAGACAGGCCAGGGCGATGTCACGCAGTATATTCCGGCGATTGCGGTGGAACAGCTGCGGCGTCAGCCCAATGTCCGCATGTCCAAGCAGGATAATTATTTCTGGGATCACTTCCTTGGCTTCAAGGTGGATAAGCCGGTGGTGAATGATCCCGCCATCCGGCGCGCCGTTAATCTTGCCGTTAATCGTGAAGCGATGGTGCGCGCGGTTTGGTTCGGCACGGCGGTGCCTGCCAATGCGTATTTGAATGCGGCCGTCACCGGCTTTGATGCCGAAGCAGCCAAGCTTGTTCCGCAATTCAACCCTGATCAGGCGCGCCAGGTGCTTGACGAAGCCGGCTGGCGCATTGGTGGCGATGGCGTGCGCGTGAAGGATGGGCAGCGCGCCAGCTTCCTTGTCTATGGGCTGCAAACCCAGGCGGGTCAGCAATATCTGCAAGCCGTGCAGGCGGATTTGCGACGCATCGGCATTGAAATGCGCATTCAGCTTTGGGACGCGACAGTGGGTTGGGGCCGACTGGCCACGCAGGAATTTGATGCCTTCATCATGTCCTATCCTTATGTGACGGCAACGGACAGCTTCGCGCTCTATTTCGATAGTCGCAATCGCCCCACACCCAATCGGATGAATTGGAGCGACCCGCGCACCGATGCCGCCTTGGATGAGGCGAAAACGGCGCTTGATCCAGCGGTTCGCGCCGCGGCGATTGCCCGAGCCCAGCGCATCATTGCTGAGAATAATGTCTGGCTGCCGATTGCACAGGAACAGCTTTGGGTCGCTGCTTCAAGCCGCACGGAAGGCGTGCGCGCGCATGGGATTTATGGTGTCGCGCTCTACAAGGGGCTCGATATAAGGCTGACACGCTGAGCACTGACACGCCCTGCCTGCGTGGAGCAGGCAGGGCCGCGCCATGATACGAACCGGGGGAATGGCATCATGCCAACAACGCTAATTCGAAATGCCGATCTAATTGTCGCCTGGGATGCGAGTGAGAAATCCCATACCTATCTGCCCGATGCGGATATGGCCTTCACCGATGGCGTGCTGCGCTTTGTTGGCCGCCATTATGAAGGCCCAGCAGATGAGGTGATGGATGGCAAGG
Organism: Roseomonas sp.; assembly: GCA_044356095.1. Taxonomy (GTDB): domain Bacteria; phylum Pseudomonadota; class Alphaproteobacteria; order Acetobacterales; family Acetobacteraceae; genus Neoroseomonas. The sequence continues at coordinate 627 of JBIKWX010000066.1, read as the reverse complement.
GCCTGATGATCATGCCGGGCTTGGTGAATATCCATTCCCACCCATCAAGCGAGCCGATGAATAAGGGTTTTCTGGATGAGATCGGCTCTCCGGGGCTCTATAATTCATCGCTTTACGAATACATGCCCATCTTCCGCGCCGATGCGGAAGCGGTGCCACACTGTGTGCGTGTTGCGCTTTCTGAATTGCTGCTTTCGGGCGTGACTACGCTTGCTGATCTTTCCATGGCGCATCCGGGCTGGCTTGATCTGCTTGCGGAGGCGGGCATGCGCGTTTGCGTGGCGCCGATGTTCCGTTCTGCCCGCTGGTACACGAAAAATGGCCATGTGGTGGAATATGAATGGGATGAAAAAGCTGGCGAGAAGGCGATGGAAGAAGCGCTGCGCCTGGTGGAACGCGCCGAGCAGCATGAATGCGGCAGGCTTTTCGGCATGGTGGTGCCGGCGCAGATTGATACTTGCTCCGCTGGGCTTTTGAAGGATAGCCGGGCGGAAGCCAATAAGCGCGGGCTGTCCTGGCAGGTGCATGCGGCGCAATCCGTGGTGGAGTTCCACGAAATCACGCGCCGGCACGGCACTACGCCGATCGGGTGGTTGGATTCACTTGGGCTTCTTGGCGAACGCGCGA
>JBIKWX010000065.1:0-14658 GCA_044356095.1 Roseomonas sp. | reverse complement strand
GAGGTGTGGCTCGTCACCCACCCACGGTGATAGTCGCTTCCTGCGCCACACGCGTCCAGCGCGCGAGTTCGGTGCGCACCATGTCACCGAGCTTCTCCGGTGGCGAAGGTGGCGCCATTTCCACATTGATGGACGCAAAGCGCCGCACCAGCGCGGCATCATTCTGCATAGCCGTGATGGCGCGATTCCAGAAGCTGATCACCTCGGGCGGCGTGCCGACGGGGCCGAGCAGCCCACTCCAGGCCATGGATTCAAGCGGCGCCAATTCCGGCATGCCGGATTCCGCGAGTGTCGGGATTTCAGGTGCCAAGGGTGACCGGCGATTGGCCAGAACGGCGAGTGCCTTCACTGCCTTGCCCTGCACCTGCGGCAAGGCGCTGGTCATGGCATCCACCATGAAATGCACGCGGCCCTGCTGCATATCCAGCAAAGCCTGGGCACTGCCGCGATAAGGCACCTGTTCCATCTTGATGCCAACAGCGCGGAAGATTTGCTCCGTCACCAGATTGCCGAAAGTGCCCGCACCCGGATTGCAGGCGATGTAGCGGTTGGGATTGGCGCGGAATAGCGCGATGGCCTCAGCCAGCGTATTCGCCGGGAAATCCGGCGGCACCACAATCAAAAACGTTGTCCAGCCGACAAGACCAATCGGCACCAGATCCTTCGTGACATCAAAGGGCAGGTTGCGCGTGACGGCAGGGTTCACGACAAGCGGCGAATTGGAACTCATCAGCAGCGTATAGCCATCGGGTGTGCTGCGGCTGACGGCTTGAATGCCAATGGCACCCGTGGCGCCGGCGCGGTTATCCACCACAATCTGCACGCCGCCGCGATTGGCCATTTCATCCACCATCAGGCGGCTGATGAGATCGGACATATTGCCCGGCGGGAAAGGCACCACGAAGCGCACTGGCCGGTTGGGATAGGCCGCCTGCGCGCGGGCAATCGCGGGCGCGGCAAGAAGGACGGAGGCTGCGAACAGATCGCGCCGCTTGAAATTCATCATCGGATCGTTCCCTTTTCCCTGAGTTTATTGATCGCCTCGGCATCCATGCCAAGGCGTTTTGCGAGTATATCGGCGGTATCAGCGCCAAGTGTCGGCGCGGCTTTGGTGGGGGGGCGTGCACCTGCTACGCGCACCGGCCCGGTCAGCATGCGTACCGGATCGCCACCTTCGCGGCGTGTGAAATCCGCCACTGCCTGTTGTTCCTGTGCAAACGGATTTTCCAAAGCCTGCGCCACATCAAACACCGGCGCCGCCGGCACGCGCCCGCCAAACAGCGCCAGCCACTCAGCGGTGGTTTTTTGCGACAGCGCCTCATCCAGGATTTGCGTCACCAATGCGCGATTGGCGAGGCGTGCCTTGAAGCTGGCAAAGCGCGGATCATCCGCCCATTCCGGGTGGCCTAGCGCTTCGGCCAGGGCAGGCCAGAATTTTTCCTTGTTGCACATCAGGAAAATCCAACCATCGCGCGTGCGATAAAGCTGCGATGGCGTGAGGGATGGATGCGACCCGCGCGGTTCCCGCCCCTGCACATGCCCGCCATTCAGATACCAGGTGGCCAGGTAGGAAAGATTGTGCAGTGCCGTATCAAACAGGCTGACATCCACATCCATGCCGCGTCCTGTCGTACGCGCGCCGACAACGCCAGATACGAGCGCGAAGGCCGTCATGAGCCCGGTCATCATATCCACAACCGAAAGGCCAAAGCGCGCGGGCGGGCCATCTGGCTCCCCGGTCAGGGAAAGATAGCCCGCTTCCGCCTGCATCAGATAATCATAGCCAGGCCAGGATTTGCGCGAGCCCTGCCGGCCATAGGCGGAAAGATGCGCGCAGACGATGCGTGGGTTGACTTCCTTCAGGGCCTCAAAGGTCAGGCCAAGCTTATCCGGCTGATCACCGCGCAGATTATCCAAGACGGCATCCGCATGGCCCACCAATTGGCGCAAAATTGCCATGCCTTCGGGATGTTTCAGATTAAGCGCAAGGCTCCGCTTATTGCGGTTGAAGGCGTGATGGAAATGGCTATCGCCCGGCCCGAAATAATAGGGCCCGACTGAACGCCCAACATCACCGCCCTCGGCCGGGTTTTCGATCTTGATGACCTCAGCGCCCATATCGGCAAGGAGCATGGACCCGAAAGGCCCGGCGCCATATTGCTCAACCGCCAGAATGGTCACGCCATCCAGCGGCAGGGGGCGATCAGCCATCAGATCGGGTTCTTTTCGATCAGGCGCTTGGCGATCACCAGCCGCTGGATTTCATTGGTGCCCTCGCCAATCACCAGAAGCGGCGCATCGCGATAAAGCCGTTCCACGACGAATTCCTTGGAATAGCCATAGCCGCCATGAATGCGCATGGCTTCCAGGCTGTTTTCCACCGCAGCTTCGGTCGCGAAAAGCTTCGCCATCCCGGCCTCATAATCTGAACGATCACCGCGATCCAAGGCATGCGCGGCTTTTTCGGTCAGCAGCCGCGCCGCTTCCACGCGCACCGCCATATCGGCCAATTTCAGCGCAATGGCCTGGTGTTCATGGATGAATTTACCGAAGGTTTTGCGTTGCTGCGAATAACGTACCGCCTCATCCAGCGCACGCTTCGCCACACCCACGCCTCGTGCCGCGACATTGACGCGGCCAAGTTCCAGCCCGGCAATGGCGCAAGCAAGGCCCTTGCCCTCCAAGCCGCCAATCAGCCGATCAGCCGGGATGCGGTAATCGGTGAAGACCAGCTCCGCGCTATCAATGCCCTTATAGCCAAGCTTTTCGAGCTTGCGGGAAACCGTGAAGCCCGGCCCTTTTTCGGCGATGAACATCGCCATGCCATGATGGCGCGGCTCTGCCGCCGGATTGGTTTTCACCAGTAGCGCAAAGCAGCTTCCTTCAATTCCATTGCTGATCCAGGTTTTCGTGCCGTTAATGATGTAATCATCGCCATCGCGCCGCGCCACGGTGCGAATGGCCTGCAAATCCGTCCCGCAATCCGGTTCCGTCAAGGCAAGCCCACCGCGCAATTCCCCGGTCGCGAATTGCGGCAGGAAGCGCGCGCGTTGTTCGGTCGTGCCCATCTTGTCCACGATCCGCGCCATGATCAGGTGCGAATTCAGAATGCCGGAGACCGACATCCATTCCTCGGAAATCAGTTCAATGATCCGCGCATAGGTGGAAGGCCTGAGGCCGAGCCCACCAAATTCCTGCGGGATAATGGCGCCAAACAGCCCCATTTCCTTCATGCGCGCCACAATCTCATGCGGATAGGCGTCTTCATGCTCGAGCTTGGACGCCACGGGCCGCACATGGCGTTCCAGAAACCTTGCAACGGAATCGAGAACCAGTTTTTCCTGTTCGTCCAGATCGCTCATTTTGTTGCCTTCACGCCGGCACCGCGCTTCGGCACCAGGCTCACCCGTTCAAAGGAAAGAAATACCGTGCCATCGGCCTTGTAGCCTTCGGTCTTGGTGGTCACGATGCCCTGATGGGGGCGGGATTTGCTGGCGCGCACATCGGTGACGGTGGTCCGTGCATAAATCGTATCACCCGGAAAAACCGGCGCGGTCAGGGCAATATCCTTCCAGCCGAGATTGGCGATGGCATTGAAGGAAATATCAGCCACCGTCATGCCGGTCACAATCGCGAGCGTCAGCGCGGAATTGACCAAGGGCTTGCCGAATTCGGACCGCGCAGCGAAATCCGCATCGCAATGCATCGGATGCTGGTTCATGGTCAGCAGGCTGAATTGGATATTATCGGCTTCCGTAATGGTGCGGCCGGGCCAATGTTCAAACACCTGGCCCGGCGCAAAATCCTCCAGGAAATTGCCGCGTTCCCTGCCGGCTATAATTGTCACGCTTTTGCTTCCTTCCTCAACAGCTAAAAACGCGCCGGATTTAGCCCGTCAGCGCCTCTGTCAGCGCCACCACGCTGTCGGCCTTGTCGAGTGACATCGCCAGATCAATCACGCGTTCAATCCGCGCAGGCGACATCACGCGCCCGGCATTGTCGCGGAATTTCTGTTCGACATCCGCTGCACTCAAAGGCTGGCCGTCAGAGCCGCGATTGAATTCCTCCCTGTGGCGCAAGGTGCGGCCATCGGTGGTTTCAATCACCACCTCACCGGAATAATAGCGCGGGAAGCGCGATGCTGGATCTTCGCCGTAATGCGCGCGTTGGCAAAGCTCCAACACGCGCGGATCGCGGATCGCTTGTTCATCCAATTCATTCAGCGTGAAGCGGCCATGCACAATGGAAGCCGCCATGGTGTAATGGATGCTGAATTGCGCGTCATAGGAATTGGCCGGCGCCTTCTTCGCTTCTTCCGGCTGGCAGACAATCTTGTATTGGCCGGGCGAGAGCAGCGCGGTCATGCTGCGGATCATCTCCGGCGTCAGGCCATGCTTGCGCCTGAGCGCGAGTGTCGCATCCGCAATCGCATGGTTGAAATGGCAGCAGGGATAGGGCTTCAGCGCGACATTGCGGAATTCCCACAAATTGCCGAGCGCTTCCGTGCAACGCGCGGCAAAGCCCGCAGGTGCCTTGCCACCCAAATAAGTATGGAACAGGCCAAAGCGCCCTTCATAGGCTGCGGGCGGCGCCTTGAAGCCAGCGCGTGCCAATGCGGTTGCGGTAATGCCGCAAACGCCCGCCCAGCCGGGATGAATGCGCTTGGTCCAGGACCCATCTTCCAGAAACTCGAGCGACCCCGCCGCCATGGAAAGAATAACGCCCTGCGCCGCCGCCATTTGTGCGGCCGTTGCGCCCGCTAAGCGCCCGGCAGTGAGCGATGCACCAAAGGCGCCAACCATGCCGGTTGGGTGAAAACCAAGCTGATGAAACGCACCCTGCGCTGCCGCACCAATGCGTGAAGACGCTTCAATGCCGATGATATAGGCAAGCAAGGCTTCCATGCCATTCGCGCCATGTTCGCGCGCCATGCCAAGCGCGGTTGGTACGGCACTCGCGGAACCATGCACCACGGCGTCCGAATGCGTATCGTCAAAATCAAGCCCATGCATCAGCGTGCCATTCAGCATCACCGCATCGCGCAGCGGCAGACGCATGGCATAGCCAATCACGGGATGCGCTCCGGCACCGGCCAGGCTCTGCAGCGCATTGGCGGTACGATGCGCGAAATCGAAACTAGTGGACGCCAGCGCAATGCCAAGACAATCCAGCATATGGCGCTTGGCCTGTTCAACCACATCGGCGGGAATATCCTCGGCGCGGAGATTTGCGGCAAAGCCGGCCAATTGGGCGGAAATCGGTGCCTGGTTCTTGGTATCGGCATCGGCCAGGGTGCCGGGCAGCGCATCCATCATGGTGTTTCCTCCTGGGTGTTTTCCTTATCTCCGCATGCCTGGGCAGGGCTGTAAAGCTCTGGCCTTGGGGGCGCTGGGCGCTTATGTTTCGCGATCTCGCGGATAAGCTTGCAAGGCAGATACAGATGAACGCACCCGGTCCCAATCGCAGTTTTCTCTTCGCCCCGGGCGATCATCCGCGGCGCGCTGAGAAGGTGCTGCAAGTCGGCGCCGATGCCGCCATTCTGGATTTGGAAGATGCGGTCGCCATCGCTGCCAAGCCAGCCGCGCGCGGGGCGGTGCGGGCTGCTTTGGAAAACCCGCGCCAATGCCGCGCCTATGTGCGCGTCAATGCCTTTGACACGGCCTTCTGCTTTGGCGATCTGCATGCGGTGATTGGCGCGCGGTTGGATGGCATTGTGCTGCCCAAGCTGGAAGATGCGGGGCAGTTGCTTGCGGTGGATTGGATGATCGGCAATCTGGAGGCTGAGCGCGGCCTGCCCGCCGGCGGCATTGACCTGATGCCGATTATTGAAACCGCGCGCGGGCTGGTGGCTTTGCGTGATCTGGCGCGCGCGGCTGCTGCGCTACCCTCTGGCCGCGTGCGGCGCCTGGCTTTTGGTGCGGGCGATTACACCACTGATCTCGGCATTACCTGGACACTTTCTGAGGATGAATTGACCCCCGCGCGCAGCGAATTCGTGCTGGCGTCCCGCGCTGCCGGGCTGGAACCGCCGATTGACACAGTCTTCATCGAATTGCGCGAAACCGCAGCCTATGAGGCTTCCTGCACGCGCGGTGCGGTGCTGGGTTTTCAAGGCAGACTCTGCATCCACCCCGATCAGATCGCGCCGGCCAATCAAGCCTATTCGCCGCCCGAGGCTGAGATCACCCGCGCCCAACGCATTGTTGAAGCCTTCGCGGAAGCGGAGGCAGGTGGGCTTGCCTCCATCCAGGTGGATGGGCGTTTTGTGGATTACCCGATTGTTCAGAAGGCAGAACGCATTCTTGCGATTGCGGCAAGGATTGCGGCGAAGCAAGGCTGACGCTTCGCGCATCATGCCATCTGCCCATGCCGAACTGCTCCCCAAAAAGCGCTGGAAATGGCAAGCAAAGCTGGCAGTATCGCCACGGATAGCCTATCCAAGGCGCGATGTCGGATCATGATCCAGATGCCGCGCTTCGCCTGACGCTCAAGCGCCATCGTGCCTTCGCGACCGGTCTGCTGGTTGCCATGGCGGCGCTTATTTTGTTCAGTTACCAATTTCCGCCGGGCTATTGGACCGAAATGCTGCAAGCAGCCGCCAAGGCCGGGCTGGTCGGCGGGCTTGCGGATTGGTTCGCGGTCACGGCGCTGTTTCGCCGCCCGCTTGGCCTGCCCATTCCGCATACCGCCATCATCCCCAATCAGAAGGATCGGCTGGGCCGTGGCCTCGGGCGTTTTGTTGCCGGCCATGTCTTCACCGAAAGCGAAGTGCGGCGTGTGCTGGCAAAGCTCGATCTCGCGCGTATTCTTGAAGGCTTCCTGCACGACCCTGAAGCCTCCCGCCGCGCGGCCATGGCGCTTTCCGCAAGCCTGCCCCGCATCCTGGCGAGCCTGGAAGATGGCCGGGCGCGCCGGCTGCTGGCGCGGTTGCTGCCACGGATCGTCTCCGGCCCCGCTGGCGCGCGTTTGCTGGCGCGGATTCTGCGCGCGGCGGTCGCTTCCGGTCAGCATCAGGAAGTCTTCAGCCTGGCGATTGGCCAATTGAAGGTGCTGCTGGCGGCGCGGGAGGAAAACCTGCGCAGCGCCATTGAAGCGCGCGTGCGTGCCGAAGGTGGCGCCTTGGTCGGCTGGTTGGCCGGCGCCACCATTGCGCGGCGCATCCTGAATGCCATCAATACCGAATTGGAAAAGATCGGCCCCGATGATTCGGATTTGCGCGCTGCCTTCGCCGAATGGCTGGCGCGCGAGATCGAGAAACTGGAAACCGATCCCGAACGCGCCGCCGCCATTGGCCGGCTGATGCGTGAGGCGCTTTCCCATCCCTCCGTCGCCGCCTGGCTCATGGATGTCTGGGACAGGCTCAAAATCGCCTTGGCGGCCGATGCCGCGCGCCCGGATGGGCGGAGTGTTGCCCTGCTATCCGGCATTTTCGCCAATGCCGGCAGCTTGCTTGCGGAAGATCAGGGCGCGCGGGAGAGGCTCAATCGCGCGGCTGAGGGCGTGCTGATGACGCTTCTGCCCTCAGCCCAGCTGCAGCTTGCGGATTTCATCGCGGGCGTGGTGACGAATTGGGACGCGGCGACGGTCACTGAAAAGATCGAACTGCGCGTGGGGCGCGATCTGCAATATGTGCGGATCAACGGCACGCTGGTGGGGTTTCTGGCGGGCGGGGTACTATTTGCGGTGCTGACGGCGCTGTTCGGGCGCGTTTCCCACTAATACGGCACCTTATCCGGCTTGGCCTGCCAAAGCCGAAAGGCGCTCAGCGCTTCCTCGGCCAAAACACGCCGCAGCGGCAGGCGGCGCGCTTCCGGGGGCGCAGCGACCTCGGCGTAAATCGCCGCATCATCAAAGCCAATTGCCGCCGCATCCGCGCGGTCATTGCCATAGACCACCAGGCCAATGCGCGACCACCAAATGGCGCCAAGGCACATCGGGCAGGGCTCACAGGATGAGACAATCACCGCACCGGCCAGATCATGTGTGCCAAGTCTGGCGCAGGCAGCGCGGATCGCCACAATCTCAGCATGGGCCGTCGGGTCGGCGCTGGGGACCACCTGGTTCATGCCCTCCCCAATGATCGCACCGTCTTTGACCACCACGGCGCCAAAGGGGCCGCCGCCGGTCTCAACCCCCTGGCAGGAGAGCGCGATGGCGCGGCGCATGAAGCTTTCATACATTGGCTTTTGTCCTTGGCGCGGTTTGCGCTAACCTAGTGCCCATGTCCGGCTTCATCCTTTCCGTGCTTGATCAATCCTCGGTCGCCTCGGGCCGCAGCCCCGCGGCGGCGGTGCAGGAAACCCTGGCCCTCGCCCGTCATGTGGAGGCTTTGGGCTTCAACCGCTACTGGTGCGCGGAACATCACAATAGCGCATCGCATGCCGGCAGCGCGCCGGAAGTGCTGCTGGCCGCCATTGGCGCCACCACCAGCCGGATTCGCATCGGGTCTGCCGGCATTATGCTGCCGCATTACAGCGCGTTGAAAGTGGCCGAGCAATTCCGCATGCTGGAAGCGATTGCGCCGGGGCGCGTTGATTTGGGTGTGGGTCGCGCGCCGGGGTCTGATGGGCGCACGGCCTTCGCGCTCAACCCCGATGCGGCGCGGGCGGCGGAGCGCTTCCCCAATCAGATCATGGAAATCCTGGGCTGGCATGGCGATGGCCTGCCGGAAGGCCACCCCTTCGCCAGCATCATTGCCCAGCCAGTGACCACGACCCGCCCGCAAATGTGGGTGCTGGGCAGTTCGGATTACGGCGCGCAGGTCGCAGGCTATTTCGGCCTGCCCTATTGCTTCGCGCATTTCTTTTCCGATGGCGGCGGCAGCGAACAGGTGATGGACATCTACCGCCAAAGCTTCCAGCCCAAGCCCGATCTGCCCGCGCGCCTTGCGGCCCCCTATCCCGCGCTTGGCGTGTTTTGCCTGGTCGCGGATACGGAAGCCGAGGCACGGCGCCTGTTCCGGTCGCGCGAATTATGGCGCCTGAAGCGCGACCGCGGCATGTTCCTGCCCTTGCCGAGTGTCGAGGAAGCCGAAGCCTATCCCTATTCCGATCTGGAATTGGCGCGGCTGGAGCAAATCCGCGCCCAGGCCATGGTCGGCACGCCGGAACAGGTGCGCACGAAGCTGGAAGCGCTTTCCGCCGCGCATGGCGGCATTTCGGAATTTGCCGTGATCACCCATTGCCACGACGCGGCAGCGCGCCAGCGTTCCTATACGCTGCTGGCGGAGGTGTTCGGCATGAAGGGCGCAGTGGCGCCGGCGCTGGCGGCGGAGTAGCCGCACCAGCGCCAGCCGCCAGGCACCATCTGTTGGGCCATGATCCGTCCCCCGGATCATGGCAGCGCCTCAGACCTTGCGGGCCTTAAGCTCGTCACGGATTTCTGTAAGCAGCGTTTCCGTCGGCGTGGGCGGCGGCGGTGTTGCGGCCTTTTCGACAGCTTTGGAGGCTTGCAGCTTGCTCAACACCTTCACCATCCAAAACACCGCAAAGCCCACGATGACGAATTTGATGATGGCATTCAGGAATTTGCCAACCGCGAGCACGGCAGCGCCACCATCGCGCGTGGCGGCGAGCGTTGCCTTGCGTTCACCGGAAATGACGACAAACAGGTTGGAGAAATCCATCCCACCCATCAGCAAACCGATGATGGGGTTCAGCAAATCCTCGACCATGGAGGTCACGATGGCGGTGAAGGCTGCGCCAATCACGATGCCGACGGCAAGGTCAATCACATTGCCGCGCATGATGAAGGCCTTGAATTCCTTCAGCCATTGCGGTTCTTTCACCGGTATCTGACCAGTGATCTTGTTTGCCAGATCGCTCATGCCTCTACCCCCTCAACAAGCAGCCCGGATATCGGGCCTGTTATGCGATGGGATGCAAGCCCATTACTTGTCTTTTGTAAAGCTTAAGAAGGTATGACCCAGAGCATTGGTGCATGCGTGACAATGATATCGCATCTTGCTTAAGCTTCCCCCATGGAATCCAAGACCTTCGCCCAGCAAATCACCTTCCTTTATGCGGAAGATCCCGCTGCTTCCTGGGATTTTTACGAAAACAAGCTCGGCCTTGCCTTGGTCCAGGATCAGGGCACCTGCCGCATCTATGCCACAGCGCCGGGCGAGCGTGGCTTTCTGGGCATATGCCGTGCGCGAGCGCCGCGGGCTTCAGACAACCCCCGCGTGCAGGGCGGCGTTGTCTTCACCTTTGTTGATCCGGATGTGGAAGGCTGGCACGAAAGGCTCAAGGCACGCGGCGTGAAGGTTCCGGAACAGGTGGAGTATTCCGAAGCCTATCGCGTGACGCATTTCTTCTTCCACGACCCCGCCGGCTACCTGTTGGAAGTGCAGCGCTTTGAACGGCCGGATTGGCCAAGCCCAGCGCCCTGATCAGCCCGACAGCATCGTTGCTGGCAGCCATGTGACGATGGCAGGAAATAGTGTCACTATCGCCACCGCCAAGACCATCATGAAGAAGAAGGGCAGGGTGTAACGCGCCACCTGGAAAATACCCATATTCGTGAGCCCCTGCAGCACGAATAGGTTGAAGCCGACAGGCGGCGTTATCTGCGCCATTTCTACGACCAGCACGATGAAAATACCGAACCATACCAGGTCAAACCCAGCACCTTGGATGATCGGCAGAACGACCGAGACGGTCAGCACGATCATGCTGATGCCATCAATAAAGCAGCCCAGCACCAGATAGATGATCGTGAGGCACGCGATGATCATATAGGGGCTGAAGCCTTGTGCGCCGACCCAGGCCGCCATGGCGGCGGGAATGCCGGAATAGGCCATGGCCTGCGTCAAAAACGCAGCACCTGCCAGGATCAGATTGATCATGCAGGAAAGCCGCACGGCGCCCATCAGGCTATCAATGAAGCTTTTCCAGGTCAGCGTGCGCCCCCAGGCGGAAAGCGCCAACGCACCCACCACACCGAATACGGCGGCTTCAGTCGCTGTCGCCCAACCGAAATAAATACTGCCCATGACAAACATGATCAGCAGCACCACGGGAATAAGCTGGCCGCTTTCCTTCAATTTGCGCGACAGGGGAATGGAAGGATCGCGCGGCGGTGTCAGGCTGGGGTTCATCATGGACCAAAGCATGATGTAGCCGCTGAACAGCACCATCAGCATGATGCCCGGCAGCACACCCGCGATGAACAAGCGCACAATGGAAACTTCCGCCGCCACGCCATAGACGATCATGACAATGGAAGGCGGAATCAGCAGCCCGAGCGTACCGGCCCCAGCCAGGCTGCCCACTGCCATCGGCACATGATAGCCGCGCTGCGTCAGGGCCGGCAGCGACATCTTACCAATGGTCGCGGCCGTCGCCGCGGAAGAACCCGAAACAGCGGCAAAAATCCCGCAGCCAATGACATTCACATGCATGAGCCGCCCCGGCAGGCGTTGCACCCAGGGGGCAAGGCCGCGGAACATATCCTCAGACAGCTTGGTGCGGAACAGGATTTCGCCCATCCAGATGAATAGCGGCAGTGCCGCCAAGGTCCAGGAGGCAAGGGATTGCCATATCGCCGTACCCATCACCTTTTCCGCCGGGAAGGTTGGCATGGAAGGCATCAGCATGGGCAGCAGGATTACACCGCAAAGCCCAACAAGCATCAGCCCAAGCCCGATCCAAACACCAAGGCCAAGGAACAGAAACAGCAGGCCCAGCAGCAAGAGCCCAGCTTCGGTTTGCGCGAGTTCCATCAGAGTTCCTCCCCCGCGCGGTCAAGCGCAGTCATCTCCGCGGCCTTGCGATAGGAAGGCGTGCCCCCGGTGAGGTGCGCGGCCAGATCATCCAAAAGACAGACCGCGAAAAGTACGGCACCAAAGGCACAAAGCGCTTGCGGCACCCAAAGCTTCCAGGCGACGGAACCCTGCGCCACGTCCTCAAACTGGAAACTGTCAAAAGCAAGATCAGCCATGGAATACGCAAAAAATAATGTGAGCCCCGTGGTCAGGATCAGCGCGACGCTTTCCATGATGAAGCGGCTGGAACCCTTGAGCCGCCCGATGATCAAATCCACGCGAATATGCGCGCCATGGCGGAAGGCATAAGCAAGCGGCAAGGTCGCTGACGCTGCAACCGAAAAGGCGGTCAGGTCATCCGCACCCAGAACGGTGATGCCGAATTGTCGCCCGACAACCTGCGCGATGATGATCGCGGCAATCGCCGCCAAGGCAATGCCACCAAGCACGCCCCCCAGCAGGTAAAGCGAATCAAGTGCCTTGCGCATCAGCCCCCACCTTCAGCAATCAGAAAAACGGGCGGAGGAGACCCGCCCGCATCAAATTCAAGCAATGGCAGCCCGATAGGCATCCATCAGCCGCTTGCCTTCCTCGCCAGCCTTGGCGACCCATTCATCGGCCTGCGTGGCGCCAATGCGCGCCAGACCCTGCATCAAGGCAGCGGAGGGCGTGCTGACCGTCATGCCACGGCTGCCCAGCATATTCTGCCGTTCCACCGTTTCCACTTCCGATGCCTGCCAGCCACGCGCTTCCGCAGCCGCGGCAGCGGCACGAATGGCGCGCTGGGATGCTTCTGGCAGGGCCTGCAAGGCGCGGGTTTGCACAAACACCGCATTCTTGGTGCGGGTGAAGCCGATCGGCGTGAAAAACTTGCAGAAATCCCAAGCCTGCACATCAACACCCGTGGCGGCTGAGGTCACCATGGCATTCACCACACCGGTCGCAAAGGCTTGCGGCACTTCCGCCTGCTGCACCAGGGTGGGTGTTGCACCTGCCAGGGTTGCGAAGCGATTGGTCAGCGCATTGAAGGTGCGCATCTTCATGCCGCGCAGCGTTTCAATGCTTTCCACCGGCACATTCGTATAGAAACCGGATTGCGGCCACGGCACCATGTAGAGCAAGGTAATGCCCTGGCGTTGCAGGCGGGCTTCCACATAAGGGCGCTGCAATTCAGCGAGTTTCCGCGCCTGTTCGGTGGATGTCACCAGCTGCGGCACGCTATCCACTTCAAAGAAGGGATCTTCATTGCCATAGGCGGACATCAGAATCTCGCCAAGCTGCGCCTGGCCGGTCTGCACGCCGCGCTTGATTTCCGGCATTTTCAGCAAGGAGGCATTGGAATGCATCTGGATTTGCAGCCCACTGGCTGCTGCCTGCACTTCCGTAATGAAGTCGCGCAAATTGCGCGTGTGGAAATTGCCATCCGGATAGGCGGTCGCCAATTGCCAACGCGTCTGCGCAACCGCCTTGCCGATGAAGGGCGTTGCAAGCGGCAGGCTGGCGGCGCCGAGCAGCATGGCGCGACGTGACAAGAATTCCATGATGAGAGCCTCTCCTGTTATTGCTTGAAGGCTCTGTTTTCCCCCTTGCCGCCGCACATGGCAAGGGGCGTCGCGGCGGGGTAAAGCCGCGCGACGCCCAGATTGCCCGCTTTATGTTCAGGCGCTGGCGCGATAGGCTTCCAAAAGCTTCTTGCCATCCTCACCGGCGCGCTGGACCCATTCATCGGCCATGGTGCGGCCAACGCGGGTCAAATCCTCCAGCAGCCGGGCGCTTGGCTGCAATACGCGCATGCCACGTTGGCCAAGCGTTGCCTCCGTCTCCTTCGCGGCCTGTTCGGAAAGTTCATAGCCGCGACGTTCAGCCGCTGCTGCGGCATCGCGAAGCATTTGCTGTTGGGGTTGGGACAGGCCCTGCAACGCGCGGCTGGAGATGAAGACCGCATTCTTGGTCATAGAAAAGCCTAGCGGCGTGAAGACCTTGGCGTAATCCCAGGATTGCGTATCCACACCCGTGGCGGCCGAGGTGATTTGCGCCTGCACCACACCTGTCGCGAAGGCTTGCGCCAATTCCGCCGCCTGCACCAGGGTGGGCTGCGCGCCGATCAATTGCGCGAAGCGATTGGTCATGGGGCTGAAGGTGCGGAAGCGCTGGCCGCGCAATTGTTCAAGCGAGGTCACGGGTTCCTGCGAATAGAGCCCCGCCGGCGGCCAGGGCACCATGTAAAGCAGGCTGAGCCCTTGGCGGGCGAAACGTGCTTCTATGAAGGGGCGCTGCAAATCCGCAAGCCGCTTCGCCTGTGCGTAATTCACGACAAGCTGTGGCAGGGCGTCGGCATCAAACAGCGGGTCTTCATTGGCATAGGCCGTCAGCAGAATCTCGCCCATCTGCACCTGGCCGGTCTGCACGCCGCGCTTGATTTCGGGCATCCGGAGCAAGGAGCCATTGCTGTGCAATTGCACGGCCAATTGGCCATTGCTGGCTTTTTGGATGTCCTCAATGAACGTCCGGATATTGCGGGTGTGCAAATTGCCATCCGCATAGGGGGTGGCCATTTGCCAGCGCGTCTGCGCCTGACCCAGGCTGGGGGAAAGAGCGGCCAGGCCGGCGGCCCCGGCCAGGAAATGGCGACGTTGAAGCTTCATGGGTTTCTTCCTTCTTCTGCCCGGTCCCGCCCCCGCCCGGCTTTCAAAGCGGGTAATCGCGCACCGGATCGACGCCAGATTGCGTCAGAAAATGGCGAATTGCCACTACCTCATCCTTGGAAAGACTGTGCTGGGTATTGTGGAAGGCATGCGCCTGGCCATTCAGTTTCACGGCCAATCGGCCGGAGCCATTGTGGGAGACCTCGGCACCCAATTCCTCAAACACGGCCTCAACCGCCTTGGGGTCAA
>JBIKWX010000064.1:0-14674 GCA_044356095.1 Roseomonas sp. | reverse complement strand
CGATGCGAAGAATACGGAGAAGCTGATGCGAAACGGCACCGTCTTCATGCCAACCGTGTAAGCAGCGACCAGACAGCCGGCCACAGCGATCAAGCCGGCGGCATAAGCTGTCCGATCCATCTTGGTCATTTGCGTATTGCGCAGCACCGCCAGGATGATGGCGCCAACCGTACCAAGCGCACCCGCTTCGGTCGGCGTTGCGAGCCCGAGCATAATGGTGCCCAGCACCAGGAAGATCAGGACCCCCGCCGGGATGATGCCCCACATGCATTTAATGAGCAGTGGGCGGCCCGTCAGCGTACGCGGCACCGGCGGCAAATCCTGCGGCCGAATGATGGTCAGGAACCAGGTGTAGGCCGCAAAAAGCGCAATTTGCAGCAAAGAAGGCCCCCAGGCGCCGAGGTACATGTCGCCCACGGAACGCCCAAGCTGATCAGCCAGCACCACCAGCACCAATGACGGCGGGACAAGCTGGGTGATGGTCCCGGATGCCGCCAAGACGCCTGTCGCGTAACGGATATTGTAATTGTAGCGCATCATCACCGGCATGGTGATCAGCGCCATGGCAATCACCTGCGCGGCGACGGTGCCGGTAATGGCGCCCAGGATGAAGCCCACAATAATGACCGAATAGCCAAGCCCGCCCTTCATGGGGCCGAAAAGCTGGCCCATGCTTTCCAGCATATCCTCAGCGAGGCCGCATTTTTCCAATATCGCGCCCATCAGCGTGAAGAAGGGAATGGCGAGCAGCAGATCATTGGCCAGAATACTGCCGAAAATCCGCCCAGGGATGGCTTGCAGGAAGTCCAGCGTGAAAAAGCCCTGCGCCATGGAAATCATGCCAAAGAACAGGCCCACCGCCGCCAGCGAAAACGCCACCGGAAAGCCAATGATCAAAAATACTACCAGCCCCGCAAACATCAGGGGCGGCATCCATTCCAACGGAATCATTGCACCGGCCTTTCGTAATGGGCTTCAAGGTCGGGTATGTCATGCCCGTTCAGCGCCGCCACGCGCTTGATGAGTTCAGAAATACCTTGCAGCGTCAGCAGGCTGAAGCCAATCGGGATCAGGAATTTCACTGGCCAGCGGAGCAAGCCACCGGCATTGCTGGACCATTCATTCATATGGAAGGACTGCATGGCAAAGGGCAAGGATAGCCAGCCAAGCAGAATGCAGGCCGGCAGCATGAAGACGATGATGCCCGCGATATCGAGCAGGATTTGCCCGCGCCGCGACAGCATCATGTACAGGATATCCACCCGCACATGTTCATTGCGCTTCAGCGTATAACTGGCGCCCAGCATGACGATGGCGGCATACATATACCATTGCGCTTCGAGCCAGGCATTGGAGCTCATGTCGAAGCCATAACGCATCATGGCATTGACGGAACTGACCAGGACGGCGAGCAGCACAAGCCAATCGCAGATTTTACCGATGTTCTGATTGATCCAGTCGATAAACCGACTGAACGCCAAAAGTGGCGCCATGAAGCGGGTACCCCCTGTTGGAAAGCCTGTCCCGCTCAGCAGGCAGGATTCTTAAGTTATTGGCGACAAGCTACCGGAGGCGCATGGAAAAAGAAACCACTCCAAGCGGCTGGCAGATGAGATTTCAGTAACCCACCCCCTTTCGCGCTCTGCCCTTCCCCTGCCAGGATGGGCGCGGCTTAGGGCAGGGCGTGAACCTGGCTCGGCCAAGCCAGGAGGAAACCATGAAGCGCCGCCAAATCCTCGCCCTTGGGGCAGGGGTATTAGCCGCCCCCGCAGCCCAGGCCCAAGCCTTTCCCGTGCGCCCGATTACCATCATTGCCGCCGGTGCCGCCGGGGGGCCGACCGATACCATCACGCGCATCATTGCCGATAATCTCGGCAAGCATATCGGCCAATCTGTGGTGGTTGAATCGATTGGCGGTTCCGTGGTGGGGCCGCAGCGCCTCGCGCAATCCCGCCCGGATGGCTATACGCTGATGATCAACAATATCGGCATGGCGGCGAGCGCGACGCTCTATCGCCGCTTGCCCTATCAGGTGCCAGGCAGCTTTGCGCCGCTCGGCATTGTCTCAGACGCTGCCATGACGGTGATCACAAGGCCCGATTTTCCGGCGGCGAGCCTCGGCGAATTGATGGCCGAGATGGGGCGCAAGGGCGATGTGATCAATCTGGCGACGGCCGGCATCAGCTCGGCGGCCAATCTTTGCGGGCTTTTGGTGCAGCAGGCCGCTGGCGCCAAGGCAACGACGGTGGTTTTTCGCGGCACTGCCCCCGCCATCGCTGAATTGATGGCCGGGCGGATTGATGTGCTGTGCGATCAGGCCACCAATACCGTGCCCTATATCCGCGACAATCGGGTAAAGGTTTTTGCGGTGAGCAGCCCAGCGCGCCTCGCGGGCCTGCCGAGTGTGCCGACCACGGCGGAGGGCGGTTCCCCCAGCATCGCCATGTCCACCTGGCACGGGCTTTACGCGCCTGCCGGTACGCCAGAGCCGATCCAGGAACATATCTCTGCCGCGCTGCGGGCCGCCTTGAAGGAAGAAAGGCTGCGTCAGCGCTTTGCCGATTTGCTGACCGATGTGCCTTCAGATGAGCGCGCTTCCATCGTTTTCCATCGTCGCTTTGTGGCGGAGGAGGTGGATCGCTGGCGGCCCATTATCGAAGCCGCCGGCGCTTATGCGGATTGACTTGGCAGGTGGCGGTTATTCCGCCGCCGCCTTTTCCTCTTCTTCGGTGACATCGCCAGAGAGCATCTTTTCGGCCAGCAGGCCCGCCTGACCGCGAATGCGCTGTTCAATGGACGCCGCCATTTCAGGGTGGTCACGCAGGAAGCCCTTGGCGTTTTCACGCCCCTGGCCGATGCGCTGACTATCGCAGGAGAACCAGGCCCCCGATTTCTCGACGATATTGGCCTTCACGCCAAGGTCAATCAATTCGCCGAGTTTGCTGATGCCTTCGCCATACATGATGTCGAACTCAACCTCCCGGAAGGGCGGCGCCATCTTGTTCTTCACCACCTTCACGCGGGTGTGGTTGCCCGTCACCTCATCACGTTCCTTGATGGCGCCGATGCGGCGGATTTCCATGCGGACCGAGGCGTAGAATTTCAGCGCATTGCCGCCCGTGGTGGTTTCCGGATTGCCGAACATCACCCCGATCTTGAGGCGGATCTGGTTCAGGAAAATCAGCAGCGTATTGGATTTGGCGACCGAACCCGTGAGCTTGCGGAGCGCCTGCGACATCAGCCGCGCATGCAGCCCGACATGGCTATCGCCCATTTCGCCTTCCAATTCCGCGCGCGGCACCAGCGCCGCGACAGAATCCACCACCAGCACGTCAACGGCGCCGGAACGCACGAGCGTATCGGCGATTTCCAGCGCCTGTTCGCCGGCATCGGGTTGGCTGATCAGCAGATTATCCACATCCACACCAAGCTTCTTGGCGTAGCCGGGATCGAGCGCATGTTCCGCATCCACAAAGGCGCAGGTGCCGCCGCGCTTTTGCGCTTCCGCGATCACATGCAGCGCAAGCGTGGTCTTGCCCGAGGATTCCGGCCCGTAGATTTCAACAATCCGCCCTTTCGGCAGGCCGCCAATACCAAGCGCTAGATCAAGCCCGAGCGAGCCTGAGGACACGACCTCAATATCGCCCTGCTGGGATTGCTTGGCGCCGAGGCGCATGATGGAGCCCTTGCCGAAGGCCCTTTCGATCTGGCTGAGCGCTGCGTCGAGCGCCTTTCCCTTATCCATGCTGCACCCCTGATGCTGGAGAGTAACCTATGATGATTTCAACCATAACGCGATTTCAGCCACGGTTACCACAGCTTATGGTAATGTGACCAGAAAATTCGTCAGAGCCCCGCCACAAGGCCCTGCGGCCTCGATTCGGTGCAAGAGGAAGATGCCAAGCGGTTAGGGATTTGGCAAGAACAAAAATAGAACATTTGGGTGTTTCGACCGAAAATTCAGCCTTTGGGGCCGCCATGCCATTCGGTAATCTGGGTTTCCTGCCTGAGGCGAAGACGACGGAAATCAAGCGCGAAGAAGCGGTCTTCCAAAGTTAGTGCTTCAGATTGGGCCGGCCCAGGCCAGTTATTTACTAAGTCTCGAAAGCAGCTTGGCGTCCATATGCGTGCTGCATGAGTCTTTGGCGAAAGCCTTTAGCGAAACAGGAAAAAGATACTTGTCACAAAAAGCGGATTGGGTTCGTCGCTGGTATCAGTTCCATGAGACGCGTTGCCGAATTACCATGCGAATGGCTTCGTGAAGCTATTGCTGTATCTTGATGCGGTTGAGTGCCCTCATCGGCAGGATTACTGCGTTCGAAGTACACGAAAGTTGGGGCGCCGGGCAGCTTGCCCACACTTTAATCCTTTCCTTAAGGTCGCGCCGTAGGTATTTCATAAAATTACACTTAAAAGCATTTGTCTTGACCAACTGACAACCAAACTAATATACAGTCTCAGGGGCATACTTGGGGAAAATTTGCAATATGTCGAACGTCGATTCCGATGACAGTGTCAAAGTCACAGTGAATCTACCGGAGTTCGTGGTAAAAGAACTACGGCAGATGGCAACTGAGAAAAACGTATCAATGACGGAATTGATTGCGCAGTCGATCCGCCTGAACAAATTCCTCTCCGACCGTGAACGTCAGGGAGGCAAGATTCTGGTTGAAAATGCAGACCGTAAGATTGAACGAATTGTCCGCAAATGAGTGAATCGGCGGGTAACTCGAACAACCCCCTTGACCTAACGAAAGACGAAAAGCTCGGCGATGTCTCCGGTCTTGCAGTGGTTCCCTACGATCCCGCCCAGGATCGTGAAAAAGTTCGTGGCTGGATTGCGGGCGCCCTGATAGCGCTACTCATCGGCTTTATATCGCTTCTTTGCCTTGCTATCGTGTTCGGCATTGTGAAAGTTGCAGACCTAGACAAGATCGTGGCCACCGTCTTGACTCCTATAATGGGTATCGTTGGTACCGTCATAGGCTTTTACTTCGGCGAAAAATCGAGGTAACGAAGCCAGATCCTCGTTATTTTAGGGTATTCAGCTCTTGGTACTTCCATTCCAACGCGCGTTCACCCCTTAGTCAGCCTGTGGCAGGCTGAAATCCGGGGTCTGTTCGGTAGCCCAACCCTTCACCCCGCCGCGCGAATGCCGCGACTGCGGATCACCTCACCCCATTTGGCGATTTCCCGCGTCCAGTAATCCTGAAACTCCGCGGGGCTGTCACCAATCGGCTCTGTCCCCTGCGTGATCATTTGCTGGCGGAAGGCTGGATCATCCACCGCCGCGCGCACGGCACCCGCCAGTCTTTCCACCACGACGCTCGGCAAGCCCGCCGGGCCCATCAGCGCCATATCGGTCGAGGAATCAAACCCAGCCACGCCGCTTTCCGCCAGCGTCGGCAATTCCGGCAAAAGTGAGGATCGCGCAGCCGTCCCCACCGCCAGCAGCTTCAGCGTACCGGCAGCGCGATGCGGCAGCGATGACACCGCATCAATGAAGGACATTTGCGTCTCGCCAGCCACCACCGCCTGCATGGAAGGCGCGCCACCGCGATAAGGCACATGCAGCATGCGCAACCCCGCAATCGCCATCAGCATTTCTGTCGCCAAATGGCTTGATGCGCCAATCCCGGCGGAGGAGAAGGAAACCTGTTCCGGCCGCGCCCGCACATAGGCCAGGAATTCCGCGATATTGTTCACCGGCAAGCCAGGATGCACGCAAAGCGCCTGCGGCGTGCGCCCAACCAGGCTGATCCCGGTAAAGCCCGCGCGATTATCATAGGGTAGGGGGTCAATCAGATGCGGCGCGATGGCATAGGTGCTGTTCGTCGCAAACAGCAGCGTATAACCATCCGGCCGCGCACGCGCGACAACACCATGCCCAATCGTGCCGGATGCGCCAGCGCGATTATCCACCACGAATTGCTGGCCGAAAGCCTGGCTGAAACGCTGCGCGAAAAGCCGCGCCATGGTGTCTGATGACCCACCCGCCGGCCAGGGATTGATGATCTGCACCGGGCGCGCGGGCCAAACCTCCTGCGCGGAGGCAGTCCGAAGCGCGGGCGCGGCGAGCAAACCTGCCAGAACCAGGCGGCGTTGGATGGAATGCATGGCAGCCTCCTTCAGCTTTGGCTCAATTCAATGACAAGATTGCGGTGCCTGTCCACGGAAACCTGCGCGCCGGGCGGGATGACGCAGGTTGATTCGCGTTCTTCCACCAGCGCCGGCCCGGCAAAAGCCGCACCGGGGGCCAGCCGATAGCGGTCATAAACCGCGCAATCGCACCAGCCATGGGCTTCAAACAAAGCGCGCCGGCTGCCGCGCTTTGCCTCACCGGCTTCGGATTTTTGCGCGCCTTCCATGGCGATATCGCGGCCCGGCGCAGATGCGGCGAGCCGCCAGGTCAGCGCTTCAATCGGCAGGCCATCGAGCGCGCGGCCAAAGCGTTCGCGATAGGCCGCCAGGAAATTCTGTTCAATCGCCGCAACATCCTGCGGGCCGGGCGCAAGGCTCGGCATGGGTACGGGGATTTCGAAGCCTTGGCCGACATAGCGCATATCTGCTGCCGGCTTGTAGATGATGTCGGCGGGATCAGCGCCGGCGCCGATCAGCAAGCCGCGCGCTTCCGCAACCATTTCCGCATACAGGGCGGCGATCTTCGCCCAATCGAGCCGTTCCAGGCGGCCGACCAGGCTCCGCACCAGATCGGTCGCGGGTGGTGCGACCAGAAAGCCAATCGCGGAAGCAACACCGGCGCCAAGCGGCACCAGCACGCGCTTGATTTTCAGTAGCCGCGCCAGATCGCAGGCATGCACCGGCCCAGCACCGCCAAAGGCAATCAGCGTAAAACGACGCGGATCGCGGCCCTTTTCCGCCATATGCATGCGCGTTGCCGCTGCCATGGTCTCATCCACAATGCGGCGAATGCCAAGCGCTGCGTCATCCGCACGCACGCCCAATTTGGCGGAAAGATCACCGCTCACGGCGCGCGTCACGGCGTTGAGGTCAAGCGCCATTTCGCCTCCCAGGAAATAGGCGGGATCAAGCCGGCCCAACACCAGATCGGAATCGGTCACCGTGGGTTCCACACCGCCACGCCCGTAACAGATCGGCCCGGGCTTCGCGCCCGCGCTGCGCGGGCCAACCTTCATCAGCCCGGAAGCGGGATCAACCCGCGCGATGGAACCACCACCGGCGCCGATTTCGATCATATCCACGACGGAGACTTTGAGCGGCAGGCCCGAACCCTTTTGGAAGCGCCGCACGCGCCCCGCCTCGAAATCAAATTTCCGGTCGGGAGCACCATTCTGGATAAGGCACATTTTTGCGGTGGTGCCGCCCATGTCATAGGAAATCACCTGATCCAGCGAAGCCCGTTGCGCGAGCCATGATGCCGCCATGGCCCCCGCTGCCGGCCCGCTTTCAATCAGCCGGATCGGGTAATCCTTCGCCTCCTGCACGGAAGCAATGCCACCGCCCGAGAGCATGACATAAAGCGCCCCCGTCACGCCCAACGCCGCGAGGGATGCTTCAAGCTTTGCCAAATAGCGCTGCATGCGCGGCTGGACATAGGCATTGGCGCAGGCGGTGCTGATGCGCTCAAATTCGCGAATTTCCGGCGCCACGGCGGAAGAAAGCGTCATGGGCAGATCAGGGAATAGGCCGCGAATAACCTCTGCCGCGCGGCGTTCATGGCGCGGGTCGCGCCAGGCATGCAAAAAGCCAATCGCCAGTGCCTCGACCTTCTCCACTTCCACCAATTGGCGCGTGGCGGCGATCAGCGCGGCCTCATCCAAAGGCAACAATACCTCGCCCTGCACATCCAGGCGTTCCGGCACTTCCAGGCGCAAATGGCGCGGCACCAAAGTCGGCGGCGCTTCCAGGAAAAGATCATAAAGATCGTAGCGGATTTCGCGCCCGATTTCGATGGAATCGCGAAAGCCATCGGTGGTGAGCAAGCCCACCTTGCAGCCGGTGCGTTCAATGATCGTATTCGTCACCAGCGTCGTGCCATGCACGATGCTGTGCAGATCGCCAGGCTTCAGGCCGGTTTCTTCGAGCAACCGCGCAATGCCGGCGACAATCGCTTCCGATGGATCATCCGGCGTCGTCAGCCGCTTGCCGGTTGCGACCAGATTGCGCGCGGGATCATGCAAGACGAAATCGGTGAAGGTACCACCGACATCAACGCCGATGCGGGCTGTCGCACTCATGGCTTCACCCCGTAATCGCGCGTGGCACCTTCCGCCGAGACATAACCATCACGGATATCCTGCGCGAGGGCTTCGGGATCACGCGTTCCGGGGTCCCCGTAACCCCCGCCTCCAGGATAAAGCAACGTCACGCGCGCCCCTGGTGCGACAGTGGTGCGGGATTTCGGATGCGGGCGGGTGCCATCATCAAAGGCAATCACCGCGGCACCACCTGCTGCGCCGCCCAAGACACCTTGCGCGGGGTGGTCGCGCCGGTCGGACAGCAGCGAAAGCCGTACCTCATCCGGCGCACGCACTTCAATCTCCACTTCCTGGCCCAAGCCGCCGCGAAAGCGCCCCGCGCCGCCGGAATCCGCGCGCAGTCTTTTCTTCCAGACCACCAGGGGTGCGACACTTTCATAAGCCTCAATCGAACCCGCGCCGACATTGGTCGGGAAGGCCGTGGTCGGCAGCCCATCGCGGTGTGGCGAGGCACCCATGCCGCCCGAGGCGAACAACACCTGCGAAAACCGATCCCCCGCGCCATCCAACCCGCTGAATAATGCCCGCATGGTGGGCGCGCCGCCGCATTCGGCGATGATCTTATCCGGCATGATCGGCGCCAGCGCCTTATAGATCGCGCCCGCCAGCAAATGCCCGGTCAATTGCCGCGCGCTGCAAGCCGCCGGGAAGCGCGGGTTCAGGATACTGCCTTCCAGCGCGCTGACCGTTATGGCGCCGTACGAACCCTCATTGCGCGGGGTGAAGGGATCAAGCGCGCATTTCACCGGATAAACCGCATAGGCATGGGTGTAATTCATCACGCAATTAATGCCGCGATCCACCTGCTTCGATGTACCCGCGAAATCAATATGCATGGTCTCACCCGAGATGGTGACAGCGCAGGCAATGCGCGTAATCGCCTCATCAAAGCCATCCGCCTCAAGCGAGGAATGCCAGGTGCCATCGGGCAATGCGGCAATGGCGCGGCGCATGGCAGCATCGGCCCTTTGATGCAAAGCGGCCCCCAGCCCTTGCAAATCAGGCAGGCCGGTGTCGCTCAGGAATTCATCCACGCCCCGCGCGCAGACCTCATTCGCGATCACCTGCGCTTCCAGATCGCCCATGACTTGCCGCGGCAGCCGCACATTCGCGAGCAGCACTTCCGCCAAATCCTCATTGCGCTTGCCGGCGCGAAACAGGCGGGAAGGGGGGATGCGGATGCCTTCCTCAAACAGCTCCCGACAATCAGCGGACCAGAGCGCGCCGCCCACATCAGGCGAATGGGAAATGGACCCGGCAAAACCCACCAAACGCCCCTGATGGAAAATCGGGCTGACCGCAGTGAAATCCGGCAAATGCCCGGTCGCGAGCCAGGGATCATTGGTGATGACGCAGTCACCTGGCTGCCAGCTCTCCGCCGGGAAGCGTTCCAGAAAGGTTTTGGTCGTTTTCGGCAAAATGCAGGAGAAGGAGGCAATGCCGCCCGTATTCTCGCTGATGGAATCGCCATTGCGGTCCATCAGCACCGTCGCGAAATCATTTGATTCGCGCACAATGGTGGAAAAGGCGGTGCGCAGGAGGCCGGTTGCCGCCTCATCAGCGATGGAAATCAGCCGCGACCAATAGATTTCCAGGCTGATCGGGTCGAATGTTTCCTGCCGATGATGCGCTGCCATGATATTCCATCCCAAACCTGACCATGCTTTGCGCATGGCTGAGGCATCGGAAGCCCGGATGGCAGGCGCGTCAAGTCACTCGGGCTTGGCTTCCTCGGCGGGTGAGATGGTAATGAGCCCAATTTTCATCATCCAGACCATGCCCATGGCCGCGCGTGCGCGTTGCTCCGCCGGCAAGGTGCCGCCCAATTCCGCCGCCGTCATGCTGCCCTGCGCGAGGCGTTCCAGCATCAGCCGAAAGGCCGGCAAGGATGGCAGCAGCGACCCGCGCGCAACGGTGCCGGGAATGGCAGCAAGTGCCTGCAGGCGTTCAAGTGATGCGCCAGGCACCAGGCTGACACGATGCTTGGGATCAAGCCGATTGGTTGGGTATTCGGCAAACAGCATGAAAGGATCGGGGCGCGCGGGTACGGGCTGACGGCCCTTCACCAAGGGCGCGAATTCGCGGGCCATGGCGCGCAGCCGCGCCTGTTCCCGCCATAGCGCCAGATATTGCGGAATGACAGCCGCCCAATCATACATCCGCCGCGCCCGTGCCTGGCCAGCTTCGCCCATTTGGCGGCGCAGATTGGCGTCCTCCGCAAGCCGAAAATAGGCATCCGCCGCCGCGCCAATATCCATCGCGGTGGATTGGGCGACATTGCGCAAAAGGCTTGCGTGGTTATCGCTGCCCATTTGGTATCTGAAGGAAATTTCACCGCCATTCCCGCCCATGATGGTTGGGATGCGAAAGCCGGTGACGCCGTGTTCAACGGTATCACGAAAGCCATCCCAATCGGTCACCACTACAGGCAGGCCGGCCGCCATGGCCTCGACCGGGGCAAGGCCAAAGGTTTCCTGGATGTTATCCGCCGGAAGGGTGAAGACATCCGCTGCTGCCCAGGCCTTGGCATAGATCTCGGCATCATGGCCATCAACGTAATGCACTGTAACATCCGGGCAGGCCCGCTTGGCGCCTTCGGTGAAGATGGTGCGCGATACATCATCGTCAAACTTACCGGGCAGGATCAGGTGCAGCTTTCGCCCGCGCCTTTCGGCAGCCCGTTGCAGGGCCAGATACATTGGCAGCGGCGAGAGCTTTGTGCGCACGGAAAGCCGCCCCACCAGAATGAAGGCAATGTCCTCATGGCCTATGCCCAATTCCTGCCGATAGCCCGCGCCAAGTGCCGGGTTGCGCGTGAAGGAAGCGCAGTCAATGCCAAGCGGGATCACCGGCAGCATGGGCATCGGGATGCGCGTCGCACCAAGGGCATGCTGCAGGTAGTGGCCATGTTCAAGCAATTGACGGCGCACCCTGTTTTGCCCCGCGCGCGAGGTAGAGATGATGGCATCCCAAGGCTGCACCGGCGCGGTCAGGCCTTCCGCCAGCCCATCCAAGATGCGTTCGGTGGAAGTGGTATGCGTGATCCCACAGATGCTGAAACTGCGCTGATTGCCCAAACGCCGCCGCCAGAAAGCGGCACCTGCAAGGCGTGGCCCAGGCTGGAACAGGATACCGGCATCAAGTAGCGGCTGCGGCGCCTCATAACTGGCAGGCTTCGCGCGCAATCCTGGGGCGCGGGCCCCGATCTCAGCCTTGAAGCCAGCGAATTCACGATCATGCGCCATGAGTCCGACCAGGACTTCAAGCCCCCCGTGGCGCAGCAAACCATTAAGGAAGCTATCCCCCGCCACGCGCCGACCAAGCCTTGCTTGCGCTTGTGAAACGAAAGCGTCGGATGAATAGAGAATTGCGGCGGATCGGATCATGCGGTTGCGGCCCTGCCTGCTTGAGGCGGCCAATACCGCGCGGCTATTGCCGCCATGTTGCTGCGCGACAAATGGCACAGCATGGGCGGTTCAGCCAACCCTTCCCCAACAGCCTTCAGCGGCAGCCTCATTCGGGTTTGGCTTCTTCTGCGGGTGTGATGGTGATCAGCCCAAGCTTCATCATCCAGACCATGCCAGCACCAGCACGTGAGCGTTGCTCCGGTGGCAGCGTGCCACCCAATTCCCCTGCCGTCATGCTGCCCTGCGCCAGGCGATCCAGCATGATGGCGAAGCCGTTCAGGGATGGAAGCAGCGACCCGCGCGCAACGGTGCCCGGAATTGCGGCAAGCTCCCGCAGGCGATCCAGCGAAGCCCCTGGCACCAGGCTGACCCGCTGTGCCGCTTCCAGCCGCCGCGTCGGATATTCGGCAAACAGCATGAAGGGATCGGGGCGCGGGGGCACCGGCTGACGCCCCTTGATCAGAGGTGCGAATTCCGTGGCTTTAGCGCGAATGCGCGCCTGTTCCTGCCACAGCGCCAAATACTGCGGAATGACCGCCGCCCAATCATAAACCCGCCTTGCCCGAGCATGCGCGGCCTCACCCATTTGCCGACGCAAGGCCGCATCTTCCGCCAGGCGCCAATAGGCATCCGCCGCCGCGCCAATATCCATTGCAATCGCTTGGGAAGTGTTGCGGAGATAGGCGTTGTAGTCATCTGCGCCCATATGATATCTAGACGAAATGATATTGCCATTCCCGCCCATGATGGTCGGAATACGAAAACCGGAGACGCCATCTTCCACCGTATCGCGAAAGCCATCCCAATCCGTCACCACCACGGGCAGGCCCGCCGCCATGGCTTCCACCGGCGCAAGGCCGAAGGTTTCCTGCACATTATCCACGGGCAGCGTGAAGATATCGGCGGCTGCCCAGGCCTTGGCGCGGATTTCAGCATTCTGCCCGTCAACAAAATGCACCTTCACATCGGGGCAAGCCTTTTGGGCGCCCTCAATAAAGGCGGCGCGCGACCCATCGCCTTCAATCCAACCGGCCAGCAGCAAATGCAGCTTTCGCCCACGCCTTTCCGCGGCGCGTTGCAGCGCCAGATACATCGGCAGCGGCGAGAATTTGGTCGCATTGGAAAGCCGCGCGACCAGGATGATGGCGATATCCTCAGCGCCTATGCCCAGTTCGGCACGATACGCAACGCCAAGCGCCGGGTCGCGCCTGAAGGCATCACAATCCACGCCTAACGGAATCATGGGCAGCATGGGCACGCCGGCCCGCGTCGCCCCCATCGCGCTTTGCAGATAGGCCACGTTTTCCTGCAATTGGCGCCGGACCATGCTCTGCACCGCGCGGGATGTGCAGATGATCGCATCCCAAGGTTGCACCGGCGCGGTCAGGCCATTTGAAAGCGCATCCATCACCCGATCGGTGGAGGTGGTATGCGTAACGCCGCAAAGGCTGAAAGCGCGCTGATTGCCGAGACGCCGACGCCAAAAACTATAGGAGCCAAGCCCCGGCCCCGGCAGGAACAGGGTGCCCGCTTCGGCGACAGGTTGCGGCGTTTCGTAATTGGCCATGCGCACCTGTAGGCTTGGCGCGCGGGCCTGGATTTCCGCGGGAAAACCCTTTGCCTCGTTATCATTCAGCATCAGCCCCACCAGGCTGTCCAACCCGCCATGGCGGAGCAAGCCATTCAGGAAACTATCGCCGGCGACGCGACGGCCCAGCATGGCGCGGCCCTGGGAGACATAACCATCAGCGGCATAAAGAATGGCAACAGAACGGGTCATCGAAGGTTCCACCTTGAACGTTGCTTCGTCACTAATTCCTTCCCCGCCCCCGATCAATGCCGCCCCGATTGTGGGGGCGGGCCTGTCAGGGTAAGCGCGCAGAATGCAGCTTGTTGAGGAAAGCGACTCGAAACCCGCAAGGGCGGCGCCTGGGCCATTGCCCACCTATCAGGCGCGGCTTGCCAGCGGCGAATTGGCGCCCGACCCGGCCCAGGCCGCGGCGATGGAGCGTTTGCAGGCGCTTTGGCAGGCGCTGCGCGGCTATGACCCGGCGCCCTTGGCTGACGCGCCCAAACCCGCTGGGCTGCTTGGCCGGCTTTTCGGGCGCGCATCGGCCCCGCCGCGCGCCGAACCCCCGCAAGGGCTTTATCTGGTGGGCGAGGTCGGGCGCGGCAAATCCATGCTCATGGACCTGTTTTTTGAGACCGCCGAGGTACCGCGCAAGCAGAGGCTCCATTTCCACGCCTTCATGCAGCAGGCGCATCGGCGCATCCATGGCTGGAAGCAGGCCCATGGCGATAGCGCGGACCCGATCCCACCCTTGGCCGATTCCATCGCCGCCGATGCCGCTTTGCTCTGTTTTGACGAATTCCAGGTGCATGACATCGCCGATGCCATGATCCTGGGCCGGCTTTTCGAGGCACTTTTTGCCCGCGGCACGGTGGTGGTCGCGACCTCCAACACCGCGCCGGACGACCTTTTCAAGGGCCAGCCCGGCCGCGATGCCTTCCTGCCCTTCATCTCCCTGATCAAGCACCATGTGGAGGTCTGGCCCCTGGTGGCCGCGCGAGATTACCGGCGCGAGCGAATTCGAAACCTGCCCACCTGGCATGTCCCCGCCGATGGCCGGTCAGAGGCCGCACTGGACGCTGCCTTTGCCGAGCTTACCGGGCAGGCGCAGGGGGCACCCATGGACCTGCCCTTGCTCGGCCGGGTGATTGAGGTGCCGGAAGCCGCCCGTGGCGTGGCGCGGTTTGAGTTCAACCAGCTTTGCGGCAAACCGCTCGGCCCCGCGGATTATCTGGCGATTGCCGAGGCCTTCCATACCCTGGTGCTGGACGATATCCCCCGCCTCGGCCCCGAGAATTTCGACAAGGCGCGCCGCTTCATCACCTGCATAGACACGCTTTATGAACATCGCTGCAAGCTGGTGGCGAGTGCGGCTTCCAGCCCCGATCAGCTTTATGAACGCGGCACCAATGCCGCCATGTTCGAACGCACGGCGTCCCGCCTGACCGAAATGCAAA
>JBIKWX010000290.1:0-4326 GCA_044356095.1 Roseomonas sp. | reverse complement strand
TTCCTTGAAGATGGGAAACGCGAGCTTGTCTGAAAGCGCGCCCGGCATCAGCCAGGTGATCCAAAGCGCTGCGATAAGCCCCAAACCTGCCTGCACCAGCAGCTTCATCCGGCTCGATACACCTTTGGTATTGCGCTTCGTGACCTTCAGCCAATCATCGGCAAAGCCGAGCGCGCCATAGCCACAGGTGATGAACAGCACGGCCCAAACAAAGCCATTGCGCAAATCCGCCCAAAGCAGCGTGGACCCCACCATGCCAAGCAGGATCAGCACGCCGCCCATAGTGGGCGTGCCTTTCTTTTCGATGATGTGCCGCGCCGGACCATCCTCGCGGATCGGCTGTCCGCCACGCTGAAAGCCGCGCAGCCAATTGATGATGGCAGAACCGAACACCAGGCTGATCAGCAGCGCGGTCAGGCAGGCAGCACCGGCACGAAAGGTATGGTAGCGCGCCAGATTGGCCAGCGCATATTCATCAACAAAAGGCAGGAGAAGATTATAGATCACGAAACTTGTTCTCCCGCCGTCAAAGCATTGATGATCACGCCCATGCGCGAGCCGAGTGAGCCCTTCACCAGCACTGCATCACCGTGCTTGAGCGCGGCGCGCAAGGCGGGGGCAAGGCTGGTTGAATCCGGGAAATGCCCGCCGCGCTGCGTGGCCGGCAGGGCGTCAAAAAAATGCGTCGAAAGCGGCCCGCAGCAGAAGACCAGATCGCAGATCTTCTTCGCGTCCTGGGCCAAGGCAGCGTGCTGCGCCGGGCCTTCCGCGCCCAATTCCAACATATCGCCAAAGGCAAAAATGCGTCGCGTTGCCGGTTGCGCGGCCAATACGGCAAGCCCAGCGCGCACCGAGGCGACCGAGGCATTGTAGCTATCATCAATCAGCAGCGCTTCTCCACCCGCAACGGCGATGCGACGCAACGCGCCACGGCCGGCACCGGCGGTGAAATCAGCAAGGGCATGCGCAGCGGTATCGGGTGCCAAGCCAAGCGCTTTGACCGCGGCCAGAACAGCGCAGGCATTCAGCGCGACATGGCGACCAGGCGTGCCAAGGCGGAGCGACAGCCGCTGCCCGGCCAGCATGATTTCCGCGTCACCACCTACCGCTGATGCCTGATAGGATAGCAGCCGCACATCGGCGCCTTCGGCTTCCCCATGCGTCATCACTTGCAGCCCGGCATCGCGGGCGCGCGCGGTCAATTCCGACAGAAACGCACTATCGGCAGGCAGGATGGCGGTGCCCCCGGGTGCGATGCCGGCGATGATGTCACCCTTTTCCGCGGCAATCGCCGCCTGACTGCCCAGATTGCCGATATGCGCCGTGCCGATTGAGGTGATGATGCCGACATGAGGCTGTGCAAGGCGCGACAGCGGCGCGATTTCGCCGCGATTATTCATGCCCATTTCAATCACGGCAAATTCCACATCGCGCGGCAGCCGCGCGAGTGTGAGTGGCACGCCCCAATGATTATTATGTGACGCGGCGGAGGCATGGGTCGCACCAAAGACACCCAGCGCCACACGCAGCATTTCCTTGGTGGTGGTTTTGCCGACACTGCCCGTGACACCCACGACACGCGCGTCAGCGCGTGCCCGCCCTGCCGCACCAAGCGCGGTGAGGCCCGTGAGGGTATCGGCAACACGGAGCAGCTTCGCCGTGTCCATCGCTCCTGCCGGCGTGTAATCCACCATCGCAATCGCCGCACCGCGCGAGAGTGCATCGGCGACAAATTCATGCCCATCGCGCTGATCGCGTAGCGCGATGAAAATATCGCCCTGCGCAATGCTGCGGCTGTCAATCGAAACGCCAGTCACGGCAATATCCGCCGCAAGCGTGCCATTCGTGGCAGCGCGCAATTCGGCGCTGGTCCAAAGCGGCATCATGGCGCACGCCCCACCAGCTTGCGGATCACGGCGACATCATCAAAGGGGTGAATCGTTCCGGCAATTTCCTGGCCGGTTTCATGCCCCTTGCCGGCCACGGCCAGCACATCGCCGGGGCCGAGCGCGCCCATGGCTTTGGCGATGGCTTCCTCTCGTGCACCCGCATCAATTGCGTCTGGGCAACCGGCCATGACAGCGGCGCGGATGGTGGCTGGGTTTTCGCTGCGCGGATTGTCATCGGTGATCCAAACGCGATCCGCTGCTTCGGCTGCTGCACGCCCCATCAGTGGGCGCTTGCCAGGGTCGCGATCTCCGCCCGCGCCGAACAACACATGCAAACGCCCCGCGACGTGGGGGCGGAGTGCGGCCAGAAGCCGCGTCAGCGCATCCGGCGTATGCGCGTAATCCACATAAATCGCCGCACCATTGGGCAGCACTGCCGCGCGTTCCATGCGCCCGCGCACACCCTGCAAACGGCCAAGCGCTGCCATTGCACCTTGTTCAGTAACGCCTGTCGTGATCGCCAGCATCAGCGCCAGCAAGGCATTGTCTGCCTGGAAGCGCCCCGGCAAAGGCAGCAGCACTTCATGCCTCGCGCCAGCCATGCGGAACGTGATTTCCTGTCCTTCTGGCAAAGGTCGCGCTGTTTCCAAGGCCAGCGCATCACCGCCCACGCCAACCAACCGCAGATCAAGCCTGCGCTGAGCAGCGATATCGCGTAGTGCCGCGAGTGCTTCCGCCTCCATATCCGCCATCGCAATGGCCGGCGCGGCTTCGGGTAGGATCGTATCAAATAACCGCAGCTTGGCGGCACGATAGTCGGCCATGGTGCCGTGATAATCCAGATGATCGCGCGTGAGATTGGTGAACCCCGCCGCGGCAAGTCGCACCCCATCCAGCCGGCGCTGGTCAATCCCGTGCGAGGATGCCTCCATCGCCACCGCAGCCACACCATCACGCGCAAGCCGCGCAAGATTTTCATGCAGCGCCACCGGATCAGGCGTGGTCAGCGATGGCCCTGGCGGCAGGCCCTCCGCAATTAGCCCCAGCGTGCCGAGTGACGCGGCCTTGCGGCCAGCATTCCGCCAAATCTGGCGCAGGAAATCCACGCAGCTTGTCTTGCCATTCGTGCCGGTGATCGCCACCACGCATTCCGGCTGCGCGCCATAAAAAGCCGCTGCCATCAGCGCCAAAGTGCGGCGTGCATCAGGGCTGGTGACAAGCGGGCGCTCCGGTGCATCAGCCGGCCAAGCCGTGCCTTCAGGGGCAAGAATGGCGGCAGCACCACGCGCCACTGCATCGGCAATGAAGTCACGGCCATCGCTGCGCCCACCCGGCAGGGCCGCAAACACCATGCCTGGGCGCACCGCACGGCTATCAGCCGTGATGCCTGTTATGTCCAGTGAGGCAGCTTCTTCCCCACCCTTCCATCCGCGCATGAGATCACCGAGGCGCAAGAGCAGCCTCGCGCTGGGTGACAGCGACGCGCGGCGGCGATTCAGTGGTTTGCCGCGCTGGCGGGCGAGTGGCGGTGGGTGTTGCGGGCGGCGGCGCAGTGCCCGGCACGCCGCGTCCATTCATCGGCATGGCGATGGCGCGTTGAATCTCGGGCGTCGCGGGTTCCGGTAGCATGCCCAGAATAGGCGCGATACGCCCAATCACCATATTCGCCGCCGGTGCCGCCACCCAGCCAGCCGTTGCAAAACCATGGCTGCGCGCATTTGGCTTGGGTTCATCCACCATCACGTAGACGGAATAGCGCGGCGCCTGCATGGGAAAGGCGCCGATGAAAGCAGCGATGCGCTTGTTTTCCAGATAGCCACCGCGCGGCCCGGTCTTTTGCGCCGTGCCGGTCTTGCCGCCGACGAAATAGCCCGGCACCTCAGCACCCTTGCCAGACCCATCGGTCACCACCAGGCGCATCAGCCGCCGCAAGGTTTCTGATGTGCGCGGTTCAATCACGCGCACCCCTTCGCGTTCCACGCCAGGCGGCTGCGCCAGGATGGTTGGTTGGCGCAGAATGCCGCCATTCACCAAGGTCGCACCCGCCGTTGCCACATGCAAAGGGGTCACGGAAATGCCGTGACCAAAGCCAATGGTCATGGTGTTCAATTCGCGCCAGGTCTTTTGCCCCGGCACCAAGGGCTGCGCGGTTTCTGGAATCTCGATGCTCAGGCGCGATGTCATGCCCATGCGCTGCATGAATTCACGGTGCCGCGCCGGCCCCACCGCCGCCGCCATATGCGCCGATGCCAGATTGGATGAATAGGCCATGATCTCCGGCAGGGCGAGCCAGCGATTCTTGCCGCGATAATCATTGATCTCATGCCGCCCGACGCGAATAGGGCGCGATGCGTCATAACCGCTCCAGGTCTGCACCGTGCCGAGATCGAGCGCCATGGCAGCGGTCAGCAGCTTGAAGGTTGACCCCGGTTCATAA
>JBIKWX010000063.1:0-14775 GCA_044356095.1 Roseomonas sp. | reverse complement strand
ACTCGTCACCGATCTCGGCGGCTTGAGCGCCCGCATGGGCGGCGATGCTGTGGCGCAATTGCGCGCTGGCTTGGCCGAGCCCTTTCGCGGCCTTTTCATCATTGCTGCCGTGCTGTTGGGCGCCGCTTCCATCATGGCCTGGCGCGTGCCGCTGCGCCGTTATTGAGCTTGTATTGCGCGGCCAGGGCGCGGCAAGCTGGCGCTGTTTTCAGGGAGCGCAGCCATGGCCGAAACCACCCCGCCCAAACCCGCCTTCGCGCCGACGCGCAGCCTGCCTTTGCCGGGCGGTGCCAAGCTGGTGTTCTGTTCCGGAGTGACGGCACGCGGCAGCGCCGCTGAAGCGCAGGGTGTGGAAGCGCAGGCCGAGGAATGTTTCGCGCGCCTGACACGCGCCCTGGCGCAGGAAGGCGGCAGCTTCGCCGATGTGCTGAAGCTGAATACCTATCTTTCAGATATGCGCGATTACGCCGGCTTTGACGCGGTGCGCCGGCGCATCCTGGCGCCTCTGGCTGTGCCGCCCGCCAGTACTTGCGTGGGTGGTGCTAGCTTCACCACGCCGCTGACGCGCATTGAAATCGAAGCCATTGCGGTGATTGGCGCCAAGGAATGAGACACACCGCCGCAAGGGTGGTTTGAACGTCTTAGCTTTTCAACGCCGCGTGCAACCCAGCTGTCCATTGCGAAGCCGCAGCGCTCAAGAATCCGATATCCGTCTGCGTCGTCAAAAATCGTACACCGCGTTTGATGGAAGCCGCCTGGCGCGGTACATCGCGATTGCCGCCGCAGCCAGCAAAGCCACCATGCGGCGCGGTCGCGGCAATGGCGCGGTCCATCGCTTCCACCACAATCGGATCATCGAATTGCCCCGCCTTGCCGAGTGAGACGAGCAAATCATTCGCACCGATATGCACCACATCCACGCCCGGCACGGCGGCGATGGCTTCCAGATTCGAAAGCCCTTCGGCCGTTTCCACCATGCAGACCACAAGGGTATGCGCTTCCAAGGCGGCAGTCGCCTTCGCGACCGGCATGGCGCGATAATCGAAATGCACATAGCCACCGGCGACGGATCGCCGCCCAATCGGTGGAAACCGGCAGCGATCCACGGCATATTTCGCCTGTTCCGGCGTATTCACATCGGGAAAGACAATGCCGGTGATACCGTTATCCAACAGTACCGGCACATCCGGATCATCAATGCTGCGCACGCGCACCAAGGGCGCGATGCCAATGGCAAGCGCGGTTTGCGCAAGGGCGAAAATGCTTTCCAGATTGAAGATGGCGTGCTGCACATCAATGAACAGAAAGTCATGGCCAGTATTGCGGGCCAGCCGCGCAGCATCGGGGCTCCGGATCATGCGCAGCGATAGCCCAAGCACCGCCTGGCCCGCCTGCATCTTGGCCTTGAGGGGATGAAGCGCGGTTTGTGATTCTTCCATGACGCTGCTGCCTTTCGCTTGTTTTTGCGATAGTATCACGCGCATCAGGTCTGGCTACAGGCGGGACGCGTGCATGTTGATTGCGGTGGTGGGGCCTTCCGGGGCGGGCAAGGATACGCTGATGGCCGGCGCGCGCGCTGCCCTGGCGCAGGATGCCCGGTTTCGCTTTGTGCGCCGCGCCATCACGCGCCCTGCTGAGGCCGGCGGTGAGGATCATGAAGCCTTGACCGAAACCGCTTTCATTACGCGCCGTGATGCCGGTGGCTTCGCGCTGCATTGGCAAGCGCATGGGCTGCTTTACGGTATTCCGCGCGATATTGAAGCGGATATGGCGGCGCGGCGCGTGGTGATTGCCAATCTCTCCCGCGCCGTGCTGCCTGAAGCCAATACGCGCTACGCTTTGCGCGTGCTTAACATCACCGCCCCGATTGAGGTTCTGGCCGCGCGCCTTGCCGCGCGTGGTCGCGAAAGCGCTGCCGATATCGCCGCGCGGCTGGCGCGAGAGGTCGCGTTGCCGGACGGGCTGGATATAGAACGCGTGATGAATGATGCGGATGTGGCGGAAGGTGTGGCGCGCGTGCTGGCCGCGCTCAACCGCGCAGCGTCAGACGCTCAAGGATTGTGAAGGGCGCGCCCGGTGTGGCTTGGGCGAAAACACAAATATCTGAGATGGTGCGGCTTAGGGCCGGTGCATTGCCCAAGGCTTCCGTGACCGCTGGCAGGATAATGGTTTTCTCGGCGGCCGTCAGGCGCCGCGTCAGCGTCATGTGAAAACGCCATTCGGCAAAGACGTAAGGATAGCCCCAGTCGCGCAGGTATTCACGCTGCCGCGGGCTGAGCAATTCTGGCTTGCGGCGCGCAATCTCAGCCTCGGTGGGCGGCGCGCGATGTGCGTCCAACGCGGTAACAGCGCCATCCGCCAGCACTTGCAGCGGAGCGCAGTGGAGGGATTCGCGCAGTGCCAGAAAGCCATCAAGGTCAGTGATTTGCAGCGGTGGCAGGGCGAAGGGCGCAGTGCGGGCCGCGAATTCCTGCGCGGCTTGCAGCGCTGAGTGTACATCGCCCCGCACACGAAAGGGCGGCTTCAGTGTCGCATGAAACCCATAGCCGCGCGCATCGGCGGTGATCTCCGCAATATCAACGCCAGCGACGGGGCTTTGCGCCAGCGCTGCCCCGGTCGCGGCATCTCGCCCCAGCCAGACAGAGGCACACCCATGCAAGGGATCATCTGTCGCCGGTGCATAGTAAAGCGCGATGCGGTGGGGCGTCACGCAATGCGTTCCCCGGCACGCCAAACCCCGCGCACGAGCGGCATATCGCCAATGCTGCGCACGCGCACCAGATCAGCCTTAAGGTTGGGCGCGAGCCGGCCGCGATCAGCCAGCCTTGCCATGTGCGCTGGCGCATCCGTTACCATTGCAATCGCTTGCGGCAGGGTGATGCCGCCCGCCTCAACCGCGCGCCAGGCGGCTTCCAGCATGGAAGCGGGCACGTAGTCTGACGCGAAAGCATGCGCCAAGCCTTCGCGTACCAGATCAGCCGCCGCGACATTGCCGGAATGGCTGCCGCCACGCACAATATTGGGCGCGCCCGCAATCACCTCCACTTGCAAATCCCGCGCGGCACGCGCCGCCTCCATGGTGACGGGAAACTCAGAAATCCTGATGCCATCAGCCAGGTTGCGCGCCATCTCTGCCGGCGTGTCATCATCATGGGATGCCAATGGCAAATTGCGATGGCGAACACGATCCAAAAGCCAGGAGCGCTGCTTTTCCCGCAACTCCGCACGTTGCGCGAGCAAGCTGTCAATCCGCGCCTGTACCTGCGCGTCATTCCATTGCGTCTGGCGCTTGCGCATGGCGGCGTAGCGCATAAGATCGCGATATTGCCCAACACCCGGTGAGTGATCCATCAGGCTTACCATCACCACGCGCGGATGATCTGCCACCGGGTCAAGCGCCGGTGGCATGTCTCGCGCCGGCAATTCGCAGCGCAGATGAAGAAAATGCTCGCCCTTCAGCGCACCCTTATCGGCGAGTTCATCAAGATCACGCACGCCATCCAGAAAAGTCTGGCCGCGTTCCGTATCAAAACCAAGATCACCCAGGCACAGCGCGTCCAGAATGGTGGTGACACCAGCGGCGACACATTGCGCATCATGCGCAATCATGGCGGAACGCGATGGCCACCGCGCATTGGCACGCGGCAGTACCTGGCGTTCCAGATTATCGGTGTGGACATCAACAATGCCGGGGATCAGATGATCACCTTCCAGATCAAGCGCGCCCGGCGCCTGGCTGCGGCCAGGTTGGATATCCGCGATCAGCCCATCGCGCAGCACCAGCGTGCCATCCAGCACCGCATCGGGCAGCACAAGCTTTGCGTTGGTCAGAATAATCTCTGCGCTCATGCGGCATCCTGCATGGGTTCAACGGTGAAAACGCGATCCGCCACAGCTTCGCGCACTTCGGCATCGTGGAAAATACCGACAATGGCAGTGCCGGCCTGCTTCGCCTCATGGATCAGGCTGATCACGATAGCGCGATTGGCGGCATCAAGGCTGGCGGTGGGTT
Organism: Roseomonas sp.; assembly: GCA_044356095.1. Classification (GTDB taxonomy): domain Bacteria; phylum Pseudomonadota; class Alphaproteobacteria; order Acetobacterales; family Acetobacteraceae; genus Neoroseomonas. The sequence goes on along the minus strand of JBIKWX010000063.1, from coordinate 10,763 downwards.
CATCGAGCAATAATACCGGATAGCCCGGCCCAAACCCGCGTGCGAGGTTCACGCGCTGTTGCTCCCCGCCTGAAAAAGTCGCGGGCGGCAGGTTGTGCAGCCGTTCCGGCAGGTTCAGCCGATCCAGCAGGGCGGAGGCGCGCGATAATGCCGCATCGCGCGCCATGCCACGCGCCACCATGGGCTCGGCCACGATATCGCGCGTACTGACGCGTGGAATGACGCGCAGGAATTGCGAGACATAGCCAATACTCTCCCGCCGCGCTTCGATCACGGCACGCGGATCAGCACTGGCAAGGTCAAGCTCTGCACCGCGATGGGTCAACACGATCCGCCCCACACCCGCACCGTAATTGCCGTAAAGGCAGCGCATCAGGGTGGATTTGCCCGCGCCTGATGGCCCGGAAAGCGCCACGCATTCGCCGGCCCGCGCGGCAAGATCAACGCCAGCCAGCACCGGGATCTGCGTGCCACCTTGCAGATGCAGCGTGAAGCTTTTGCCCAAGCCTTCAGTTCGGAGAAGAATGCTCATGCCGCCAGCACCGATGAAACCAGAAGCTGCGTATAGGGGTGCTGCGGATCATCCAGCACACGATCCGTAAGGCCCTGTTCCACCACTTGCCCGCGCCGCATCACCAAAATCCGATCAGCCAGCAAGCGCGCGGCGGCAATATCATGCGTCACGATCAGCACGGAAAGCCCCAATTCGCGCACCAGCGCGCGGATCAAATCCAACAGGCGCGCCTGGACCGAAACATCCAAGCCACCGGTTGGTTCATCCATGAACACCAGCTTCGGGCGCGTGACGAGCGTGCGTGCGATTTGCAGGCGCTGCTGCATGCCGCCCGAAAAATGCCGCGGTAGATCATCAATCCGCGCCGCATCAATTTCCACACGTTGCAGCCAAGCCTTGGCTTCATCGCGGATATTGCCGTAATGCCGTGCGCCGAGCGCCATCAGTCTTTCGCCGACATTCCCGCCAGCCGAGACACCCATGCGTAGTCCATCGCGCGGGTTCTGGTGCACAAAACCCCAATCGCTCCGCATCAGGCGGCGGCGTTCGGCTTCCGTCATGCCTAGCACATCGCGGCCAAGGTAATGCACAGCGCCGGCATCAGGCACCATTTGGCCGGCCAGCACACGCAATAGCGTTGTCTTGCCCGAACCGCTTTCACCGACAATCGCGACGACTTCGCCAGCCGTGACATCAAGCGCCACATCGTCCAAAGCTGCGATTGTGCCGAACTTCAGATCAAGCCCTTTGGCTTCAAGCAATAAGGTCATTCCGCAGCCGCCTTTGGCGCTTGCTGCCGTTCCTGGCAGTAATCCGTATCGGAACAGATGAAGGCGCGCCCGCCCGCATCATCCGTCACCAGCTCATCCAAATAGCTGGTCGTGCTGCCACAAATCGCACAAGTATGTGGCGCGCGAATGGGGCGGAATGGGTGATCCTCAAAATCAAGGCTGCGCACCGGCGTATAGGGCGGCACGGCATAGATGCGCTTTTCACGCCCCGCACCGAAAAGCTGTAAGGCGGCCATGTGATGCATCTTGGGATTGTCAAAAGCCGGGATCGGCGATGGCGACATCAAATAGCGTTCATTCACCATCACCGGATAATCATAGGCTTTCGCAATATGGCCGAGCCGCGCGATATCCTCATAAAGCCTGACATGCATTAGCCCGTAATCCGCCAGCGCATGCAACCGCCGCGTTTCCGCCCGGCGCGGTTCCAGCTTGAAGAGCGGTTCCGGTTGCGGCACCTGATAGACCAGGATCTGATTTTCGGTCAGCGGCTTTTCCGGAATGCGATGGCGCGTTTGGATAATGCTGGCCTCACTCGTCGCTTCTGTGGTGGCAATGCCGGCAACGCGCGTGAAGAAGCGACGGATGGAAACCGCATTGGTCGTATCATCGGCGCCCTGGTCAATCACTTTCAACACATCTTGCGGCCCGAGGATGGAGGCGGTCACCTGAATGCCGCCTGTGCCCCAACCATAAGGCAGCGGCATCTCCCGCGCACCAAAGGGAATCTGATGGCCAGGAATCGCCACCGCCTTCAGGATGGCGCGGCGGATCATGCGCTTCGTCGCCTCATCCAGATAGGCGAAATTATAGCCGGCTTCGGTCATTCCGCGGCCTCCTGCAGCTCAGCCTCGGCGGCGCGGCGAATGGTGCGCAGGTTTTCAAGCTCGCTCTGGAAATCCACGTAATGCGGCAGTTTCAGATGCTCCACAAAGCCGGTCGCTTCGATATTGTCGGAATGATACAGCACGAACTCTTCCTGCTGCGCTGGGGCTTCTGCCTCCTCGCCCAATTCGCGCGCGCGCAGCCCGCGATCCACCAACGCCATGGACATGGCGCGGCGCTCACCATGGCCGAAAACCAGGCCATAGCCGCGGGTGAATTGCGCGGGTTCCGTGCGGCTGCCCGCAAATTGATTGACCATTTGGCATTCGGTGATGCCGATATCGCCGATATCAATCGCAAAGCCCAATTCAGGCGGTATGATTTCAACGCCGATATGCCCGACGCGGATTTCACCCACAAAGGGATGCGCATTGCCATAGCCGCGCTGCGTGGAATAACCAAGCGCCAGCAAAAACCCCTCATCACCGCGCGCGAGGTTTTGCAGCCGTACCGGGCGCGGTGCGGGGAAGCTCAGCGGTTCGCGCGTCAGATCACCAGGTTCGGCGCTGGTGGTTGATTCACGCTGCATCAGCCCTTCACGGGCAAGGATTTCCGTCACGCGCGGCACATCGGCGGCATCGCTTGGTGCTTCCGGCGTGGCGGGTGCGTCGCGCCCCTCAGCGGCGAGGGCAAAATCAAGCAGGCGATGCGTATAATCAAATGTCGGCCCCAAAACCTGCCCGCCCGGCAAATCCTTATACGTGGCGCTGATCCGGCGACGGAGCCGCATGCGGCTGGTTTCAAGCGGGAGCGATGCACCAAAACGCGGCAAGGTGGTGCGATAGGCGCGCAGCAGAAACGCCGCTTCAATCAAATCGCCCTTGGCCTGTTTGATGGCGAGTGCAGCCAGGAAGCGATCATGGCAGGACCCTTCGGCCATCACGCGATCAACGGCGAGCGCCATTTGCTGTTCAATCTGCGCGACACTGAGTTCCGGCAGTGACGTGTCGCCGCGGCGGGTTTCATTCAGCCAGGCATGGGCCGCGCTGATCGCCTTTTCGCCGCCCTTGACTGCGACATACATGCTCAGCTCTCCGCAATCATGACGCTGCGCGGCAGGGCAGCGATACTGTCACCAGCGCAGAGCAGCACATCAATGCCGCGCGGAAACAGCGCCTGGTTGCGCGCCCAAGCCGCGACGAAATCTGCGGGCGCGCCAAGCACACGCAGCCGATGTTCGTGCTGAATGCCTGGTCCCGTCAGGCGCCAGCCATCGCCCGCAACAAGTCCGGCGACTTGCAGGATCAACGTCGCCCCAAGCTGCGGGTCCTCATCCGTACCGATATCAAGCGAATCAAGCGATGGCGCTGCACCGCATACCACGACGAACCGCGCCGCGCCGATATCGGGTGTGATGGGCGCACCACAATGAAAGCGCAGCCATTCGCCTACTATATCGCCCGCATCCAACCAAAGCGGCGTATCGGCATCCGCAAGGCTGAGCAAAGCCGCCCCGGCAGCCGAGCATAGTGGCGCTGGCGGGGTGATGCGTGCATCGATCTTTTGAATCCGCCCAGGGCGGCTCATCGCCTCCAGAATGGCGCGGAAGCTTGCTTGCGCATCCAGAACAGGATCGGCGAAGCCGGGGGTCAAGCGTGTCATCGCATTGTCGCCATTGTGAAGAAATCAACGCGCGTCGCCGCCGCCTTGCGCGCTTCAACCGCACGCGCTTCCTGTTGCGCGGTAGAAAGGGGCTTCACAATTGCCTGCATTACCGCATCATGCCGCGTGGTATCCTGCAAGGCAGCATCAAGCAAAGCGGCAAGCCTTGCCTTCGCATGATCGCGCCCTGCGATATAGGCATGGCCGATATGCGCGCCCAGGCGGATCGCGCAGCGCGTCACGGTCATCTCACCCAGATTGAAGACATCACCATCGCCACCGGCGCGGCCACGCACCATTACCAGGCCGGTTTCTGGCGCGCGCAGCACCTCTGCTTCCGGCAGGGTGGGCAGCGCGGCAAGCCCATCAGCCAATTCCTGTGCCGAGGCGCGTGCCAGCACGGCCATCCATTTTTGCCGCGCGACTTGGGGGGAGGGGGCGTCTGTTTGGGTCATGTGACTTGTCTAGACCTATAGACAGGAAGCGCGCCGCGTGCAATACGGATATGTCATGGATTTGCGCAGTCATGGTTGAAACTTTGATGACAAAAGCTGGCCTGGCGCGTGGTGCGGGGGTGGCGCTCTGGCGCCAGATTGCCTCGGCGCTGGAAGCCGATATCTCGGGCGGCAAGCGCCAGCCGGGCGAAAGGCTGCCGACCGAAGCGGTATTGACCGAACGCTTTGCCGTCAATCGCCACACGGTCCGTCGCGCTTTGGAAGAATTGGAAGCGCGCGGCATCATTCGCGTGGAACAGGGGCGCGGCGCCTTTGTGGCGGAAGATGTGCTGGATTATCCGCTTGGGCCGCGCACACGGTTTTCCGAGACGATCCTTCGGCAGAATCGCGAAGCAGCAGGGCGCGTTTTGCATATTACTGAAATCCCCGCGGATGCACAGGTGGCAGCCGGTTTGCGCATCCGGCGCGGCCGCCCCGTGCTGCGCGTGGCGCGGCTTGGCCTCGCGAATGGCAGGCCGTTGGTGCTTGGGCTGCATCACTTTCCGCTGCCCCGCTTTGCGGTGGCGGCGCAATCCCTCACGCAGCAGGCTTCCATCACTGTGGCGCTCGCGGCCTGTGGCGTGCCCGATTACCGGCGCCATTCCACGCGCATCACCGCGCGCCTGCCCACACCCGAAGAAGCCACGCATCTGATGCAATCGCGTTCGCGTCCGGTGATGGTGGCCGAAGCCTTGAATACCGATCCGGAAGGCATGCCGGTGGATTGGACGCTTTCCTGTTACGCCGCGGCGCGCGTGCAATTGGTGATGGAGAGTTGAACATGGCCTGGATTATTCAGAACGGGCAGGTACTGCGTGATACGGCATTAGCGCAGGATGATTTGTTCATGGCGGATGGGATCATTACCGAAAATCCCACGCGCGATGCACGGCGCTTTGATGCCTCTGGCCTTTTGGTCATGCCGGGCTTGGTGGATATCCATGGCGATGCGCATGAACGGCAATTCCAGCCGCGCCCTGGCATTGGCTTTCCGGCAGCGCTCGCCTTGCGTGATTCGGCGGCGCAATTGATTTCCTGCGGCATTACCACGGCCTATCTTGGCGTGACGCTTTCCTGGGAACCTGGCTTGCGTTCGCTTGATGCCTGGCGCGGCATGAAGGTAGCGCTCCGGGAGATGAAAGCCAGCGCCGCCACTGATCTGCGTGTTCATCTGCGGTTTGAGGCTGATAACTTCGATGCCCTGGATGATGCTTTGGCGGATATCGCGGCTGGCGATGTTCATCTGCTTGGCTTCAATGATCATACGCCAAGCATTGTGAAGAAGCTCAATAATCTGGATGATGTCGCGAAATATGCCGGGCGTGCGGGCATGAAGGCGGATGCCTTTATCGCACTGGCGCAACAGGTTTATGCGCGGCGCGATGAAGTGCCTGCCGCGCGCTCGCGCTTGGCGGAAGCGGCATCAAGTGCTGGCATTCCCATGCTGAGCCATGATGATGACAGTATCGAACGCCGCGCGCTGTTTCGTGCTCATGGGGCGCGGATTTGTGAGTTTCCCATTACTGAAGCTGTCGCGGCAGATGCGCGCACTGCGGGCGAAGCCGTGGTGATGGGCGCGCCGAATGTGGTGCGCGGCGGCAGCCATTTGGGCTGGGCCTCTGCCGCGCCACTTGCGGAACGCGGTTTGGTGAATGTGCTGGCGTCTGATTATTTCTGGCCGGCGATGCTTGAGGCAGCCTTCATCATGGCCGGGCGCGGCGTGTTGGATTTGCCGCGCGCTTGGGCGCTGGTTTCCGCCAATCCGGCTGAGGCTTGTGGCCTTCATGATCGTGGCCGGCTGGATGCCGGGCTGCGCGGCGATGTGGTGGTGGTGGATGAAGCACGCCGCGCGCCGGTTGCGGTATTTGCGGAAGGCAGGCTCGCCTGGTTGGCCGCGGATGGGGTAGATGCGCGCGGAAGAAAGAAGATGTTTATTGCATCAGTTCCTTGGCTGCGCCCGCCGGGTTCAGGCAGTGGATACCGCGACCTGCCACTACAAACGGCACCGGCATGGGTAGGCGGTTATGGCGCAGCGCATCACAGAGAATGCCGAGGCACGCATGCGCCATGGCTATCGGCGCGTGCATGGTGTTCTGCGACATCGGGGCTGGATCACGAACATCAAACCAACCCCATCGCGGGATTGGCAAGAAAGGCATCGCTTCCGCTATATATCGCCAGTGGCGCAGCCAGCCCGCCACAGGGCCAAGAGACTGAAAATTCGCGCTTCAGGTGATCCAGAAATTGGGGGCAGCGCAGCTACAACACCAGGTGGCCCTGTCAAGGGCGCGGCATGAATGGGCGCAGGGCCAGCCGCTGCTTTAGTGAGGGAGTGCCGAGAACCGGCAATGCCGAGGTGATCGGCCAGGCAAAAGCTGGCAGGCTCAAAGGCGCCGGAGGTCGGGTTTACATGCGGTCAGTGTCAGGGGAATATTGTGGGCGTAAAAAACCTTATTTCTGCATGTTTAGGAGCAAACAGAATGTCGTCAATTTACTTGTATCAAATCTTTTATAATTCCGAGACAGAAGCACTCATTGACCCTGATTTCTTGCCGCTAGACAATTCGGGCAATGCGAGGCCCGATTGGTTTGAGTATTGGCCAATACGAAATTTGTTACAAGAAAAGAGTTTTTCCGACGATGATTATCTTGGAGTCTTTTCCCCAAAGTTTAACAGAAAAACCGGATTTACAGGCGCTGAAGTGCATGACCGTGTGGCCCGATCGGGCGCCGAAGTGGTTGCATTCTCGTCAGAATTTGATCAGGGTGCTGTCTTTAAGAATGCCTTTACGCAGGGCGATTCCGCGCAGCGTGGCCTTTTGAATGTCAGTCGCGCTTTGTTTGAAGAAATCGCCCTTGGCGTTGATCCCACAGATAAATGGGCTGATCAGTCACGAATTATTTTCTCCAATTATTTCGTAGCAAAGCACAGTTTTTGGAGAAAATGGTTCGATTTCGCAGAAAGGATTTTCAGAATCTGCGAGGGTGAAAAAGGCGCTATCGCAGACCAGTTGAACTCGCATACTAGTTATCGCGGAACCTCAAGCAATTACCAGATGAAAGTTTTCGTTATGGAAAGATTAGTTAGTGCAATTCTGGAAAGGCAGGACATTAATGCTGTCAGCCACTTTAATTTTTCGCACCAACGGACGTTATACAATCAGCGGCTCACCGGCCTCGGGAGGGTGCCTCTAGATTATGGAAGATTTTTGCTGCTGGATGCGTTGAAGGGGCAATATGTGAAGACAAAACAAACTCCCTATATCAATTTGTTCAAGCACTATCTTTCGAATGAAAACAAGTAATTTGAATTGGTGAAATTGACTTCATTGAAATCTTCGGTGAGTCAAGATTTGATGCGTTGTTATTTTGGCCTAATGTGCAACGATTGTCGGTTTCAAACCGAGAATTTGTGGTTTGCTGGGCAAGGGCTTGCCAGATACAAGTATTTGGAGGGGCGAGGCTGAGCTGGGATCATTAAGGTGGCCAAGTCAGCACTTCGCGTCATTTAGAATTGGCCGTTGTCCAGGGCGTCAATTTCATGTATATAGAATGTGTCGGGGGAGTTTGCGGTTAATCACCACCTTTTTTGGGAAATTGGATCTGACCTTGAGGAAAACAGCACTCATAACCGGTGTAACTGGACAAGATGGGGCCTATTTGGCTGATCTTTTACTTTCCAAGGGGTATGTCGTATGGGGAGTGAAGCGTCGGTCATCGTCTTTCAACACTGGTCGAATTGACCATCTCTACCAAGATGCTCACGAGGTTGGCGCAAATTTTCGCCTTGTGTTCGGTGATTTGACGGACGCCACGAATATCATTCGTATTATCCAAGAAATACAGCCAGATGAGATCTACAATCTGGCGGCACAGAGCCATGTGATGGTGAGCTTTGAAACGCCAGAATACACTGCCAACGCAGATGCTTTGGGGACATTGCGCATTCTTGAAGCGATGCGGCTACTGCAACTTGAGAAGAAGGCACGCTTCTATCAGGCCTCCACTTCCGAACTCTACGGCAAGGTTCAGGAAACACCTCAGTCAGAAAAGACTCCTTTTTATCCGCGGAGCCCTTACGGTGTTGCCAAACTTTACGCATACTGGATCACCGTCAATTATCGTGAAGCCTATGGAATGCACGCGTCAAACGGTATCCTCTTTAATCACGAAAGTCCAATACGCGGAGAGACGTTCGTGACACGCAAGATCACGCGTGCTGTGGCTGCGATAGAAATGGGTCGGCAGAAATCTCTTTATCTGGGCAATCTGGATGCCAGGAGAGATTGGGGCCACGCCCGCGATTATGTCGAGGGTATGTGGCGGATGGTCCAGCAAGACGAGCCTGATGACTATGTTCTTGCCACTGGTGAGACGCATTCGGTGCGTGAATTTGTTGAACTTGCCTTTTCTGAGGTGGGGCGGGCCATTGAATGGAAAGGCAGCGGTGTTGCGGAAATTGGGTTTGATGGAAATACTGGGGAGGAGCTTGTAAAAATTGACCCGCGCTATTTTCGCCCAACCGAGGTTGACGAACTCCTGGGTGATTCATCCAAAGCAGCTGCAAAGCTTGGGTGGCGACACACCACTCCGTTTCGAGAACTGGTCCGTGAAATGGTAAAGAGTGACCTATTTCGGGCGCGGCGCGACGCTCAAACTACGCAAATGGGCGATTAACTCTTGACTCGGCTCCTGGTCACTGGCGCGTCAGGCATGGTCGGGAGAAATCTCCTCGATCGCTTGCGGGGTCTCAGCATTGAGGTACTTGCACCCAATAGAGCGCAACTTGATCTCCTTGATTTCGGTGCCGTATCATCCTGGCTTGCCCACAACAAACCGAATTTGATTGTTCATTGTGCCGGGTATGTCGGAGGTATTCAAGCAAACATACGTCAGCCTGTGAGCTTTCTTACCCTAAACCTTGCCATGGGCCAAAACCTCTTGATGGCGGCCCGTAACGTCGGCATTGAGCAGGTCCTCAACCTTGGCAGCTCATGTATGTATCCACGAAATAGTCCGCATGCGCTGCATGAAGAAGATGTACTGAGCGGGACTTTGGACCCACCAAATGAGGGCTACGCCTTGGCTAAATGTGTGACAGCACGGCTTTGCGGCTATATCGCGCGAGAGAACCCGAAGTTCCTCTATAAAACTCTTATCCCCTGTAATCTTTATGGGAGATACGACAAATTTGACCCAAATGTTTCACATTTGGTTCCATCGGCGATTCGTAAGCTGCATGTCGCTATCAAGACTGGGCAACGTGAAGTTGAGATCTGGGGCGATGGTACAGCAAGGCGCGAATTCATGTTCGCAGCCGATTGTGCTGACGCGATTCTTCATTGTGGCAATCACATTCATGCAATGCCGAGCGAAGTGAATATCGGCATTGGTAGTGATCATTCGGTCATGGAGTATTATGAAACAGCGGCCGACGTGCTTGGCTATGACGGCGAATTTTTCTTCAATCTTGAAAAGCCGGTCGGCATGATGCGTAGGCTGCTTGATGTCACTCGCCAGACTGCCATGGGTTGGAAACCGCGTACGAGCTTGCGCGACGGCATAAGCCAAACCTACGATTATTTCCTCCAAACGGATCAAGCAAATGACCTATCCGCTGGCTAATTCAACTTGGGACGATGAGGAATATGAGGCGATCCGCAGGGTAGTGGAATCGGGCATGTTCTCGATGGGGCAACGCGTGGCCGAGTTTGAAAGGCAATTCGCTGATTTCTGTGGCAGTCGTCATTGCGTGATGGTCAATTCAGGTTCATCGGCAAATTTGATCATGGTGGGCGCTTTGCGCTATCGCAAGGAATCGCCTTTGATGCCAGGTGCGGAGGTGATCGTGCCTGCCGTTTCGTGGAGTACAACCTACTACCCCCTGTATCAATACAATCTCAAACTTCGTTTCGTTGATGTCGATATCAACACTTTGAATTACGATCTCGATCAATTGAGCCGTGCAGTATCGTCGAATACGCGTGCCATCATGGTTGTAAATCTGTTGGGTAATCCCAATGATTTCACCGCCATTCGGCGCATTATTGGTGATCGGCCAATTGACATCATTGAAGACAATTGCGAATCCATGGGAGCAGTTTTCGATGGGCGGCAAGCCGGCACCCATGGAATTATGGGTACCTTCAGCGCGTTCTTCAGTCACCACATTTCTACCATGGAAGGCGGCATGGTGGTGACGGATGATGAGGACCTGTACCACATCCTGTTGGCCCTCCGCGCGCATGGTTGGACCCGAAACCTGCCTAAGATGAACAAGATCACTTCGCCTAAAAGTGATGATTCTTTTGCTGAAGCATACCGTTTTGTGCTGCCAGGCTATAATCTGCGCCCATTAGAGATGAGTGGTGCAATAGGACAGGCGCAGCTTCGCAAGCTGCCCAATCTGATTTCGGAACGTCGTAGAAACGCCATTTCCTTCAGGGCTCTTATGGCGGATTACCCTTTTCTGCGTAT
>JBIKWX010000289.1:0-4366 GCA_044356095.1 Roseomonas sp. | reverse complement strand
GTTCCTCATGCCCATTGCGCCAGCAATCCGCAAGCCGCACTTCGCGCACGCGGTCCATTGGAATGCCCGCCACCCAGGCAGCGACGCCATCAGGCATCAGATGCGCGTGATTGGCGGTGAAGGAAAGCGCGAAGGCGGGGGAATGAATGGCATCATAGTAATAGCGCCATTCTTCCTGCGTATGCGCCAGGTAATGCACCTCTGCCGTTGGCGGCTCGACATTCAGGTTTTCCAGCAACAAAAGCGCGCCGTGCTTTTCCGCGTATTGCACCATGCGCTGCAAGCGATCCCGCCCCGCTTCCATGCGCATCGGCACATCGGCGGTGAAGTGATAGCCGGCATGCACCACGATCCATTCCGCTGCAAGCTTTGGCGCCACTTCAATATAGGCGCGCAGATAGGCATCCACAGCTTCCGACAAGAAGGGCGAATATTCTGCAACATTCACGGCAGAGAGTGTGTGCAGCGCAATCGTCACGCCATTGGCCCGGGCTGAGGCAACAATGGCGCGGCAGCGCGCATCATCGAACAGGGTCACCTTATTCGCACCCGTGTCCAACTGGATATCTATGTGGCGCACCTGGTTGCGCGCCGCCCATTCAATGGCGTCTTCCAGCTTCAACTTGCGCCCAACATCCACCCCGATCCGGTCCATCAACGCCATGGCATGCCTCCTGCTTTGGGCATGGTTTACAGGCTTCGGGCAGGGTGGCAAGCTTCCTTGAAATCAAGCGGGAGCACCCTTGGCGCACCCGCAATCCCGGGGAGGAAGCACGCAATGATGATGATTGATCGTCGTGGCATTTTGGCGCTCGGCGCCTGGGCCGCCGCCACCAGCAAGGCCTTTGCCCAAGGCCCAATGCCGGAACATGAGCGTGTGCTGTATGAGGCCGCGCGGCGCGAGGGCGAAATCACCTGGTATTCCGGTCAATACAGCGCCGAGGCTTCGGAAGCCGCTGGCCGCGCCTTCAATGAACGCTACCCAGGGATGCGCTGCAATGTAGTGCGCAGCACCTCACAAGTGGCGTTTCAGCGCCTATCTCAGGATTTGCGTGCCGGGGTAGCACAATGTGATGTGCTGTCTTCTACCAATGGCGGGCATTATGTGCAGTTGAAGCGCCAGAACCGCCTGATGCAATTCCGACCCAAAAATGCCGATGGATTGCTGCCGCCCCTGCGGATTGCGGACCCGGATAATTTCTATCAATCCACCTTCCTTGGCATTTATCTGCTGGCGCATAATACGCGGCTCGTATCGGAAGCCGATGCGCCCAAATCCTGGAAGGACATTCTTGACCCCAAATGGAAGGACAAGCTCGCGGTCGGCCATCCGGGCTTCAGTGGTGCGATTGGGCTTTGGGCGATGGAGATGCGTCGGCTCTATGGCTGGGATTACTTCAAGCAGCTTGAGCGCAACAAGCCGCAAATCGGGCGTTCTTCCATTGACCCTGTCACCACCATGAATGCCGGCGAACGCGGCGTTGGCGTTGCGGTGCCTTCTGCCTCCACGCTGTTGAGCATATCCCGCGGCAATCCGCTCAAGCTGATTTATCCGGAAGAGGGCGTGCTGGCCGCACTGTCGCCTTCCGCCATTATCCGCAATGCGCCCCATCCGAACGCGGCAAAACTTTTCATGGAATTCCAGACAGGCGTCGGGCTTTCTACTGCCATCCGCCTATTGTTCAATGAAAGCATCCGCCCGGATGTGCCACCACCGGAAGGTTCCCGCCCGCTGGATCAGGTGAAGATGCTGGCACCTTCCATTGAGGATGCGGAAAAAGGCGTGCCGGAAGTGCGCGACGCCTGGCGCGAAACCTTCGGCGTCTGACGCACCCCATGGCTGAAGGCGCTGCCCTGGCTACGGCGCCGCGCGCGGGGTTCGGCGCGCGCCTACGCATGCTGGAACCTGTCACGCTGCTTTGGCTGATACTGGTGGCGGGACTGATTTTCCTGATTGCGGCGCCACTCCTCAAAATGCTGCTGATCAGCTTTGAGGAACAGGACACCGGCGACTTCACGCTGATGAATTACGCCACCGCCTATGGCCGGCAGCGCTATCTGGATGCCTTGCGCAATTCGCTGCTATTGGGGCTTTTGAGTGCTGCCATTTCCACCATCATCGCCGTACCCATGGCCTGGGCGGTTTCGCGGACCGATATGCCGGGGAAGGGTTTCACCTGGGCCATGGTTTTGGCTGCTTTTGTGATGCCCCCTTATCTTGGCGCCATTGGTTGGATTTTACTGGCCGGCCCCAATGCGGGATGGATAAACCAGGTCTGGCGCGCCGTGACGGGCGCCCAGGAACCGCTGATGAATGTCTATACATTCGGCGGACTTGCCTTTGTGATTGCGCTGCATTCCTTCCCGCTGGTCTTCATTTTCGTCAAATCTGCGCTCGATCTCATTTCCTCGGAAATGGAGGATGCGGCGAATATCATGGGGGCCGGGACCTGGACCACCATGCGCAAGGTGACACTTCCCTTGGTTTGGCCTTCCATTCTTGGCGGCTTCATTCTGATTTTTCTCGAAACCATCGCACTTTTCGGTACGCCTGCCATCATCGGTATCCCGGCGCGCATCAATGTGGTGACAACACAGCTTTGGCAGTTTTTTGAAGACCCGGTGCGTGTGGAAGTGGCTGCCGCCTATGCCATTCCTCTGCTGCTGATTACGGTTGCGCTGATTGGTGTGCAAAAGCTGCTGCTCTCGCGCAAGGGCTTTGTCTCCCAGACGGGAAAGGGCGGCGAAAGGCGGCAGATCAAGCTTGGCCCTTGGCGTTGGGTGCTGTTTGCCTGGTGTTTTGGGGTGGCACTGCTCGCGGTGCTAAAACCCTTGCTCGTGCTGTTGCAGGCATCCTTCGCCAAGGCATGGGGGCGCGGATTTTCGCTGGATAATCTCACGTTGCGCAATTATCGGATGCTGCTTTTTGAACATGATATGGCGCTGCAATCGGTCTGGAATACCATTTGGTTTTCCGCGGCTTCCGCCGGGCTGGCGCTCATCCTGGCGTTGCTTGTGGCCTATATTGTTGTGCGTCGCCTGATCCGTTTTGCTGATGGCTTGGCCTTTCTTGCCATGGCGCCTTTCGTCATTCCGGGCATCGTCATGGCGATCGGCTTTTACGCTGCTTATGCCGGACCGCCGCTGATGCTGTATGGCAGCGCGCTTCTGATCATCCTGGCCTTCACAGCGCGCTTCCTGCCGATTGCCTATGCCAATGCGCAAGCCTCCATCCGCGCGGTGCATCCGGAAATGGAAGAAGCCGCGCGCATCCTTGGCAGTGGGCGGTTGCAAACCATCCGCCGCATCACGGCACCTTTACTGAAAACATCCTTGCTCGGTGGCTGGCTGATTGTGTTCATTGTCGCATCGCGGGAATTGTCAGCCGCGATCTTCCTGGTCGGCCCGCGTACACGCACCATGTCCGTTTTGCTCTATGACCTTAGCGAGCAGGGTAATTTCGAATTGGTCTCCGCCTTTGGCGGCATATTATTGGTGATCACCATGGTCTTTGTCGGTATCGGCATGAAGCTTGTCGGCCGCGATTTCATGCTGCGGAGGGATTGAAATGCCGCGCCTGACCCTTTCCGGCCTGACCAAGGCCTATGGCAAGAACACCGTCGTGGATGCCATTGATCTGACCTTGGAGGAAGGCGAATTCCTGTCACTGCTCGGCCCATCCGGCTGCGGCAAGACAACGACGCTCCGCATGATAGCCGGTTTCGTTGAGCCGAATGCCGGCACCATTGCGGTGGATGGCAAAGTGCTTTCCGCACCAGGCGCGGTGCTGCCGCCCGAACGCCGCGGCATGTCCATGATTTTCCAATCCTACGCCATTTGGCCGAATATGACGGTGGCTGAGAATGTCGGCTTCGGCCTGACACTCCGCAAATTGCCGAGTGACGAGGTCAAGCGCCGCGTCGCTGAAATTCTGGATGTGGTGAGAATGGGCCATCTGGCAGCCCGCTACCCGGCCGAGCTTTCCGGGGGTCAGCAGCAACGCGTGGCACTGGCCCGCGCCATTGTAGTGAAGCCCGCCGTGCTGCTGCTGGACGAACCGCTTTCCAACCTGGATGCCAATTTGCGTGAGGAAATGCGCTTTGAAATCCGCCGTCTGCATGATGAGTTTCGCATCACGACAGTCTATGTCACGCATGATCAGGCGGAAGCCATGGCAACATCGGACCGTATCGCCGTAATGAATGCGGGCAGGATTGAGCAAGTGGATGCGCCGCATCTGCTTTATACCAAGCCGCGCACCCGCTTTGTCGCGGGCTTTGTCGGGCGCACCAATTTGCTGGAAGCGCGTGTGGAAGGCGGCGCCTTGCTGCTTGGTGGCCTGTCACTCGGCCCGGCGGCAGCGGCA
>JBIKWX010000062.1:0-14850 GCA_044356095.1 Roseomonas sp. | reverse complement strand
AACTGCGTGCCCTGTTCGATATGCATTTCATAGAAACCCTTATGCCGCCCGGGTTCCAATTGCAGGCGCGGCTTGCCGGCAAGCCCCGCCGCCGACAACGCATCACGCAAGGGCGTGCCATCATTGCGGCTGCGACTGCGGTCAATTTCCTCTTCGGTCAATTCACCAATGATGGAACGGCTGCCCAGAAATCCGCCTTCGAAATGCCCTTCCTCATCCGCGAATGCCGCGACATCCACGGGCAGCCCAGCCCGCGCCAAGGCAACACCGGCCATGACACCCAGCGCACCATCCAGCCAGCCGGCGTAATTCTGGCTTTCAATATGGCTGCCCACCAGCAAATGCGGCCCCGGACCCTTATGGCGGCCATAGACATTGCCGATGCCATCAATGCTAGCTTCCAGCCCGCATTCGCGCAGTTTTTCGATCAGCCAATGGCGGCTTTCCATATCCTGCGGCGAAAAGGTCGGGCGATGCACGCCAGTCTTATAGGCGCCGATTTTGCGCAGCTCATGAAGATCGGCAAGGAAACGCTCGGCATTGATCTGCACCATGGCGGGAACCCCTGGTTGAGAAATTTTACTTTTGCTTAATACCAAAAAATTCTTAGCAAGAAAATCGCTCGGAAACCACTCCTGTTAACTGTTCGACAACCAGGGATGGGCTTTTCTTAAGCGCGTCACAACAAGCGTGATTCTGAGGAGCGAAAAATCCATGCTTACCAACCGTCGCGTTGAAACACCTGAAGCCGCTTTCACCTGCGTTGCGCTGCTGGAAACCAGCGCCGGCGCTGAACTCCATATGCGTGACGGGCAGGGCAGGCTGCTCCGTCTGCCGCTCCGCGATGCCGATCATGGCAGCCATTTGGCGATGCTGGCGGCCTTCAGCAGCCCGGCACATGCCCGCAGGCAACGCGGCCGCCACCACTGAAAGGGCCCTACAGGGTCAGCCCACCATCCACCACAATGGTCTGCCCGGTCACCATGGCCGCGCCTGCCAGCAGAAACACCATCACTTCCGCCAGATCCGCCGTGGTGCAACGCCGCTTCAGCAAGGCTTTTTCGATGCTGCCGCGGCGCTGTTCTTCGGTCCATTCAATCATCCAGGTGGAATCAACCGCGCCCGGCGCCACCGCATTCACGCGCACTTCCGGCGCCAGACCGCGCGCCAGGTTCTTGGTCAGGCTCACCACACCAGCCTTGGTCGCGCCATAGGCCATGGAAGACCCTGCGTGATTAAGGCCAGCGATGGACGCCACACTCACCACCGCACCACTGGCAGCGCGCAGCGCGGGTGCTGCTGCCTTGGTGCAGCGAAACACGCCGAGCAGATTAACCTGCAGCACCGTATCCCATAATTCTTCTGTCAGCCGGTCAAATTCATTGGGTGCAATCGTGGTTTTCGTCCCCGGCGTGCCGGCATTATTCACCAAATAATCCAAACGGCCGAGGTCAGCGACCGCCTGTTCAACCATGCGTTTGCAATCCGCCGCATCGCCAACATTGCCGGGGGCCGCAATTACATCGCGCCCCATGCCGCGCAGCCGCGCCACTTCAGCCGCGCCACGCTCATCCCCCACCAAATGATTGATCGCGACCTTGCAGCCATTGGCTGCAAGCATCTCCACAGTCGCGAGGCCAATGCCGGAAGCACCCCCCGTTACCAGCGCGGTCTTGCCTTTCAGATCATAGCTTGCGGTCATTGGTCACGTTCCATTCCTGCCAGGGTTCCAATTTCGCGCAACGCCTTGCGCAGCGCGAGTAGGCGGCGGTCCCGATCTTCAAATAATGTCGCGGGATCCTTGCCGCCCCAATCATAAAAACCAGCGCCAGACATCACACCGGTCTTGCCTTCGCCAATCAGTTTGTCCAGCGTTTCACTATGCCCCCGTACCGGCGGCGGTTCATACATGCGATTCGTCAAAGCCAATTGCATCATCGGCAAGCCGGTGAAATCCGCCTTGGCAAGCACACCCAAAATCGGCAGGCGGAGCGCAATGCCATGAATGATTGAGGCATCAATTTCCGCTGCATCGGCTACCCCCTCATCCAACAGCTTTTGCACTTCAAGCCCAATCGCGGATTGGATGCGATTCGCGATATAGCCCGGGATGAATTTGCGCATCACAATCGGCTTCTTGCCCATATCAGCACAGAGCTTGCGCACCATCTCCACCGCCGCCGGATCGGTTTCCGGCCCCGCAACAATATCCACAAGGTCAACCAGATAGGGCGGCGTGTACCAATGCGCGATGAGCGTCATTTTTTGCCGCGATGCCGGCATCAGCGGGAAGATATCCAGATAGGATGTATTGGAAGCGATAATCGCCTCGGCCGGCGCGACGCGGTCCAATTCCGCGTAAAGCTGGCGCTTCACATCGGGGTTTTCCACCACCGCTTCCACAATCAGCTCCGCGCCATTCACACATTCGGCCAAATCCTCGTGCCGCGTAATGGCCTGCGCCAAATGGGCCGAGGTCCAGCCTTCCGGCGCTTCGCCAGCTTCGGCCAGGGTGGCAAGGGCCTTTTCCATCAGGCCCTGAGCGCGGCGTAGGGTTTCGGGGTTATTGTCGGTCAGGCGTACCTGATGCCCGCCAAGCGCAAACACTAACGCCAAAGCATGGCCCATTGTGCCAGCGCCAAGAACGGCTACGCGTGTCATTCTCATGCTCCTTCCGGCGCCCAGGGTGCGGGCGCGCGCGCTTCAATATCCGTCACCACATCAACCACCACGGTTTCTGGCGACGCCGTGGCTTCTCGCAGCGCCGGGCCGATATCTTCTGGCCGTTCCACGCGAATGCCATTCAAACCGAAGGAACGCGCAACAGCGGTGAAATCCGTGGGCCCAAAACGCAGGATTTCTTCCGCCGCACCGGGGCGATTCCCCGCGCTCCGCTTGAAATTCGGCCAGCCCTGGCCGAAGCCAGAATTATTGTTGACCACCAGCGTTACCGCAATGCCGCGCCGTCGCGCTGTTTCAAGCTCCGCCAAATGATAATAGAGCGCACCATCACCAGACCAGCAGACCACTTTACGATCAGCTGCCGCACATTTCGCACCCAGCGCTGCTGGGAAAGACCAGCCGAGTGATCCCGCCGCGCGCAAGTAACTCTGCCCCGGTTCCAGATCCACCATGGTTGCAGTCCAAATGCCGGAATAACCCGTATCCGCCACCAGAATTCCATCAGCGGGCAGCGCGGCGGTGATTTCGGTCGCAAGCCGTGCGGGATCAATCGGCTTGGCATCGCTTGCCATCCGCGGCGCCATTTCCGCACGCCACGCCGCCATTTGCGCCTGGGCTGCGGCCAAATAAGCACCATCGCGCTTTGGTTTGCCGAGTGCCGCCGCCAGCGCAGCCAGCGCCGCACGCGGATCACCCTGCACCGCAACCGCCGCCGGGTAGGAACGGTCAAATTCATGCGGATCCGCATCAATCTGCACAATTGCTGCACCGGCTACCGGCGTGCGCCAATAATTTGTCAGCATATCGCCGGTATCGGCACCAACAAACAGGATCAAATCCGCTTCATGCAGGATGCGATTGGCCGGCGGCGCGGCATAGGCACCCGCCACGCCAATATGCAGCGGATGGCGCGTTGAAATCAGCCCGCGCGCGCCCAGCGCTGTGGCAACGGGCGCGGCCAGCGCTTCAGCCACCATCAAGACTTCCGCCCCGCACCCCGAAAGCGCCGCCGCATCACCGGCAATAATTGCAACCTTGGGTGCAGCCAGCAACGCACGTGCTGCCGCTTCAATCGCTGCCATTTCCGGCCCTGGCCGATGCATCGGCATGCGGAAGGCAGAAAGATCAGCGATGGGCGCTGCAACCTGGCCATTTTCAATCACCTCAGCCTGCAGACCGAACAGATCAAGATGCACCGGGCGTGGTGGCAACGCGACGGAGGCCGCAAATGCCTGACGCAGCACCCGCGGCAGATCGGCAGCATCGGCAACATCCGTTTGTAACTTCGTCACGGCCGAGAAAAGCGGCGCGTGATCCACTTCCTGATAGGCATTGCGATGCTGATGCGCCGGCACCTTTCGCCCCGTCATGGCAATGATCGGCGCGCGCGACAAATAGGCGTCTTGCAACCCGGCCGCGAGATTCGCCGCGCCCACGGATTGCGCTGCAACTATCCCCGGCCTGCCCGAAACCCGCGCATAGCCATCCGCCATATAGACCGCCGCTTTTTCGGTATGCGCGAGGACCGGCTGCACCCCGGCATCACCCAGCGCCAACAAGGTCCGCCGCAAGACAGCATCAACGAAAAACACATGCGTCTGGCCCGAAGCGGCAATGCTACCGGCGAGCCATTGCGCCCCGGTCATGGTCTCAGTCATGGCGCTTCCCTTCCCTTGCTTCCTGGGTTTAGCCTGCCTGTATCAGCCCGCGCCGACAAGCGGGCGGGAGGAAACAGATGCAGAAATGGCTTCCGGCGCTTGCGGCGCTTCTCTGGGCTTGGGCTGTGCCTGCCACGGCGCAAATCTCACTGGTGGTGAATTTCTCCGCCGGCGGTCCATCGGATATCGTCGCGCGGCTCATGCAGAATGACATGGCGGCCGCACTCGGCCAGCCCGTGGTGGTGCGCAATGTGGTTGGCGCTGGCGGCACCATCGGTACGGCGGAAGTGGCGCGCGCGCGGCCCGATGGGCAGACCATCCTGCTTTCCCCCATCGGCCCCATCGCCATTCAGCCGCATTTCCGCAGCAACCTGACCTATAAGCTCGAAAACCTCGCCGCGATTTGCCAGGTGGCCGATAGCCCGGTGATCATGATGACGCCGAAAAATTCCGGCATGAAGCGCGTGGCCGATGTGATCGCCCGTGCGCGGACTGAGAATGGCGGCATGCCCTTTGCCTCCACCGGGGCGGGCAGCATTCCGCATATCTCCATGGTGGCGCTGATGCGTGCGGCGAATATCCAAATGAACCATGTGCCGTTTCGCGGATCGGGTGAGGTGATGCTCGCATTCCAACAGGGGCAATTGCAGCTTTTCACCGACCAGACCTTGTTGATCCGGCAATATGATTTGCACCCGATCGCCTTTTTGACCGAAGCGCGCAATCCGGAATTCCCCGATGTGCCCACCATGCGCGAAGAAGGCCATGACCTGGTCTATACGATCTGGAGCGGGCTTTACGCCCCCGTCGGCACGCCGGAACCCGTCATGGCGCGGCTGGAATCCGCCTGCGAAAGGGCAGTGAAGGCGGATGGCTTCATTGAAGGCATGAAGCGCGTGGCCCAGCCGATTTTGTATCGCAACCGTGCCGAATTCGCCGCTTTCTCGCGTTCCGAGAGCGAAAAATTCCGCAGCCTGATTGAAGCCACCGGGCTTCGTTCCGCCGAATAAGGCCCCCAGCACCGCGGCGGGCCGGTTGCGCCGGGGGCGGCTTCGCGCTACCGCCCCCGCGTGCTGGCTCAACCACCTCCTTTGCGGCTGGATGATTATGATTTCATCCTGCCTGAACACCTGATCGCGCAGGCGCCTATCCGCCCGCGCGATGCGGCGCGCATGCTTGTGGTGTGCCCGGATGGCCTGGAAGATCGTGGCGTATGCGATCTGCCCGATTTGCTTGGCCCCGGCGATGTCATGGTGGTGAATGATACGCGCGTGATCCCCGCGCGGCTCCATGCCAGGCGCGGCCAGGCGCGGGTTGAAATCATGCTGAACCGGCATGAGGAAGCTGGCATTTGGCACGTGTTGATCCGTAATGCCCGCCGCCTCAAGGCCGGCGATGAGATCGTGATTGAAGGTGCCGAGGATTGCACCGCGCGGGTGCTGGATGATCCCGAAGGCGGTGCCGCGCGGCTTGATTTCGGCCCGGATCAGGCGCGGCTCGCGGCTGCCTTGGAAAAGGCCGGTGAGGTTCCCTTGCCGCCCTATATCAGCCGCCCCGAAGGCCCAACCACTGAAGATACCAGCGATTACCAAACGATTTTCGCGCGTCGGCCCGGCGCTGTCGCTGCCCCCACCGCAAGCCTGCATTTTACCGAGGCGCTGCTGCAAGCGCTTGATGCGCGCGGTGTTGCGCGCGTGACCGTCACGCTGCATGTCGGCGCCGGCACCTTCCTGCCGGTGCGTACCGATGATGCGCGGGCGCACAAACTACACGAGGAATGGGGTGAGATCACGCCGGAAGCCGCCGCACACCTGAATGCCGCGCGTGCGGCGGGCGGACGTATTATCGCCATCGGCACCACCGCCTTGCGTCTGCTGGAAAGCGCAGTACGTCCGGATGGCAGCATCGCGCCCTTTCGTGGTCTCACGGATTTGTATTTGCTGCCGGGCCATGAATTCCGCAGCGCCGATGCGCTGATGACGAATTTCCATCTGCCGCGCAGCACCTTGTTCATGCTGGTCTGCGCCTTTGCGGGTGATCAGCGCATGCGCGCGGCCTATGCACATGCCATCGTGCAAAATTATCGCTTCTACTCCTATGGCGATTCATCCCTGCTGTTTCGCGCGGGTGACGCGACATGACACTGACTTGGCAGCATGAGGCGCAAGATGGCGCGGCGCGTGCGGGTGTTTTGCACACGGCGCATGGCACGGTGCCGACACCCGTCTTCATGCCTGTTGGCACCGCCGGTACGGTCAAGGCCATGACCGCGGATGCGGTGCGCGCCACTGGTGCGCGCATGGTGCTCGGCAATACCTATCATTTGATGCTTCGTCCTGGCGCTGAACGTATCGCGCGGCTGGGTGGTCTGCATCGCTTCATGGATTGGCACGGGCCTATCCTGACAGATTCCGGTGGCTTCCAGGTCATGTCGCTGGCGGGTTTGCGCAAGATGGATGCGGATGGCGTTACCTTCCAAAGCCATGTGGATGGCTCTCGCCATCGGCTGACACCAGAACGCAGTGTGGAAATCCAGCATCTGCTCGGCGCTGATGTGACCATGTGTTTTGATGAATGCACGCCCTTTCCCGCGACGCATGAACAGGCCGCGACATCCATGCGGCTTTCCATGCGTTGGGCGGCGCGCAGCCGCGCAGCCTTTGTGCCGCGTGCGGGGCATGGCCTGTTTGGCATTGTCCAGGGCAGCGTTTTTCCTGATCTCCGCGCTGAAAGTGTCGCCGCACTCACCGATATCGGCTTTGAAGGCTATGCGGTGGGCGGGCTTGCGGTGGGTGAGGGGCAGGAAGCCATGTTCACCACTTTGGAATGCACCACGCCGCTGCTGCCGACCAACAAGCCACGTTATCTGATGGGCGTTGGCACGCCTTCCGATCTGATCGGCGCGGTGCGCCGCGGCATAGACATGTTTGATTGCGTCATGCCAACGCGTTCCGGCCGTACCGGGCGCGCCTATACGCGGGGCGGCGTGATCAATATCCGCAACGCCCGCCATGCCGAGGATAATCGCCCGCTCGATCCCGGCTGCGCCTGCCCCGCTTGCCGCAACCATTCGCGTGCCTATCTGCATCATCTGTTCAAGGCGAATGAGATGCTGGGGCCCATGCTGCTGACATGGCATAATATTCAATACTACCAGGATCTGATGGCGGAACTCCGCGCCGGCATCCTGGCGGGCGATCTCGCCGGCACTGCCGCGCGCATTGAAGCCGGCTGGCAGGCGGAAAAGGAAAATGCAGCATGAGTGATCTTTCGCATCTGACCCAGCTCGGCCAGGCCGCCCAGCAACCACAAAGCCCGGAACAGGCGGTGCTGGAACGTGTCGGCAATCCGCATCCCGGCTTGCGTTATTGCATCCGCTTTACGGCGCCGGAATTTACTTCGCTCTGCCCACTCACGGGTCAGCCGGATTTTGCGCATCTGGTGATTGATTACGTGCCGGATGCCTGGATTGTGGAAAGCAAATCACTCAAGCTCTATCTTGCATCCTTTCGCAATCATGGCGCTTTCCATGAAGCCTGCACGCTGGATATCGCACAGCGCCTGATGGGCTTGCTGACGCCGCATTGGCTTCGCATCGGTGGCTATTGGTATCCGCGCGGCGGCATCCCCATTGATGTCTTCTGGCAAAGCGGCGCGCCGCCGGAAGCGGTCTGGATTCCGGCGCAGGAAGTGCAGCCCTATCGTGGGCGCGGCTGACGCCATCAGGGCAGAGGCTGAGCGCCTCGGCTTCGACGCCATCGGCTTCGCCCCGGCGCGGCTGGGGCCAGAGGCGCGCGAAAGGCTCCAGGAATTTCTCGCCGCCGGTATGCATGGCGGCATGGGTTGGATGGAAAGCCGCGCCGAACAACGCGCCGACCCGCGTGCATTATGGCCGGAAGCGCGAAGCGTGATCGCACTCGGCCTTTCCTATGCGCCTGAAACAGATCCTCTGGAAAGCCTGGGCTGGCAGGACCGCGCGACAATCAGCGTTTATGCCCGCAATCGCGATTATCATGATGTGGTCAAGAAACGCCTGAAGGCATTGGCGCGTTGGATGGTGGCGGCATTTGCCGATACTGGCGTGAAGGTTTTCGTGGATACCGCGCCGGTGATGGAAAAACCCCTCGCACAACAGGCGGGTTTGGGCTGGCAGGGCAAGCATACCAATCTTGTCTCCCGCACCCATGGCTCGTGGCTATTTTTAGGTGAGATTTACACGACGCTCGATCTCCGCCCCGATGCGCCTGAGGTTGATCATTGCGGCAGCTGCACGCGCTGCCTTGATATCTGCCCGACCGAGGCATTCCCCGCGCCTTATCGGCTGGATGCGCGCCGCTGCATTTCCTACCTGACGATCGAACATCACGGCCCGATCCCGGAGGAGTTTCGCAAGCCGATGGGCAATCGCATCTATGGCTGTGATGATTGCCTCGCGGTCTGCCCCTGGAACAAATTCGCCGCCGCGCATGAGGAACCAGCCTTCGCGCCACGCGCGGCGCTCACTGCGCCAAAATTGGCTGAACTCGCGACACTGGATGATGCCGCCTTTCGTGCGCTGTTTTCCGGCAGCCCCATCAAGCGCATTGGGCGTAATCGCTTCATCCGCAATGTACTGATCGCCATTGGCAATTCTGGCGACCCCCGTTTGCGCGAGACTGCCCACGCGCTTTGCACCGATGCCGATCCGGTGGTGGCAGAAGCCGCCGCCTGGGCCGCTGCGCAATTGGACCGCCCCGCATGACGCAAGAAAAAGCCCTTGTCCTGTTCAGTGGTGGGCAGGATTCTGCGACCTGCCTCGCCTGGGCCTTGGATCGTTTCGCATCGGTCGAGACCATCGGCTTCGATTACGGCCAGCGCCACAGGATCGAACTCGATATCCGCGATGCCTTTCGCGCGGCGCTGCTGCAAGCGCGCCCTGAATGGCAGGCGAAACTCGGGCCTGATCATCTGATCCGCCTTGATGCGCTCGGCCAGGTTTCCGATACCGCGCTCACCTCAGAAGCTACCATCGCCTTTAACGCCGATGGCCTGCCCAATACATTCGTGCCAGGTCGCAACATTATTTTCCTGAGCTTCGCCGCCGCCATCGCCTATCGCCGCGGCATCAAGCATATCGTGGGCGGCATGTGTGAGACGGATTACTCCGGCTATCCGGATTGCCGAGATGACACGATCAAGGCCCTGCAAGTGGCGCTCAACCTCGGCATGGATCGGCGCTTTATCCTGCAAACGCCGCTGATGTGGCTGGACAAGGCCGCGACCTGGCGGCTGGCGGAAAACCTGGGTGGTGCGGCTTTGGTTACGGCGATCCTGGAACACACGCATAGCTGCTATTTGGGCGATCGCAGCCAGCGCCACCCTTGGGGTTATGGCTGCGGCACCTGCCCGGCCTGCGACTTGCGCGCCAAGGGCTGGGCGGCCTATGCAGCGCCGGAAATCCCATGAACCTCTCCCCCCGCCTTCAAGGCTTCGCCTTTCTGATCGGCTTCGCGCTCTGCATTCCGGCAGCCAATTGGATGATCGGAAATCTTGGCAGCTTCTGTGTGCCGAATGGCCCCTGCCTGATCCCGGTCGCGCCTGGCATCATGGCGCCTTCGGGCGTGCTGATGATTGGCCTCGCGCTGGTGTTGAGGGATTTGGTGCAGCGCCGCCTTGGCCTTGCCTGGGCCTTCGCCGCCATTGCGGTGGGCGTTGTGCTTTCCGCGTTGCTCGCGCCGCCCGCTTTGGTGCTGGCCTCGGCCACCGCCTTCCTGTTGAGTGAGACTGCTGATTTGGCCGTCTATACACCGTTGCAAAAGCGCGGCCTGACGCTGGCAGTCGCGGCCAGTGGTGCGGTCGGGCTTGTCGTGGATAGCGTGGTGTTTCTGTTTCTGGCCTTTGGCAGTCTGGATTTTCTGGCAGGTCAGGTCATCGGCAAGGCCTGGATGGTATTGCTGGCCTTGCCCTTCATTCACTGGCTGCGCCGTCATGATGCGCGGCGCGGGATTCAGCCGGCCTAATCAATCCGGTCGGATATTGAATTCGCGCACCACCGCGCCCCATTTCGCCACTTCCCCATCCAGGAAGCGCGCCAGCCCCGCAGGGTCAGACATTACCAGCCGCGCCTGTTGAGTCTGCGTCATTTGCGTGCGGATGCGTTCTTCCGAAAGCGTCTCACGCAAAGCGTTATTCATGCGCGTCACCAGTTCCGCCGAAGTTCCAGCAGGCGCGAAAACGCCCCACCAGGCTTCCGCCTGCAAGCCAGGAAAGCCGCTTTCCTCTGCGGTCGGCAAATCGCTCAGCGCCGGCAGTCGCGCCGGGCCAAATTGCGCCACCGCGCGGAAGGTGCCGGCAGCGATCTGCGCTGCCACCAGCGCGGCGGAACCGATCATCATATCCACCGTGCCCGCCATGGTATCATTCACCGCAAGCCCGCCGCTGCGATAGGGAATATGCGTGAGCCGCGTGCCGCTGCGCGCCTGAAATTGGATCATGGCCAAATGCCCGATGGTGCCATTGCCGGTGGACCCGAAGGAAACCGCATCCGGCCGCGCCTTCGCCGCCGTCACCACATCCGCGAGTGAGCGAAATGGCTTATCCGCACGACAGGCAATCACATAAGGCGCACCGCCAATCAGCATGACCGGATCAAGATCCCGCGTCAGGTTGAAGGGCAAATTCGCGAGCAGCGACGGCATGGTCGCGTGGCTGTCAAAAGTGAGCAGCCAAGTCTGACCATCGGGCCGCGCCTTGGCCACAATATCCGTCCCGATTGACCCTGCCGCGCCAGGACGGTTTTCCACCACAATCGATGCGCCAAGGCGCTGCATCAGACCTGGCGAAACCAGCCGCGCCACGGCGTCCGTGGACCCACCCGGCCCGAAGGGCACGACAATACGGATGGCATTGCCCTGCGCCTGTGCCGGCAGAATGCTGGCCGCAGCCAAACCACCCAAAGCAGCGCGACGTGTAAACTTCATGATCCCGTCTCCCTTTTTGTTGCTTATGCCTATTCCATCAGATCGAGCACGGATGAATGAAACAACTCCTCCGGTTCCATCTGCCGCGCCGCCAGCCCATCTTCTACCGCATAGCGAATCATGGCGGCGATTTCATCGCGGTTGCGCTTGAAGCCATAGGGCCAGGGATTGCCGCCAAAGATCGCGCTTTGCGCTTCCGCTTCCGCCGCAATCCAGGGCAGCGATACGCGCAGCACATTCACCAGCGACATTTCCGCAAGCGAAGCCGCCTTGGCTGCGCTGAAGGCGCGGAATAATTCCACCGGCAGCCAGGGATGGCGTTCCGCCACATCCTTGCGCACGGCCAGGCAATGCATGATCGGGAAAAAGCCCGAAGCGCGAAACCAGCTTTCCTCTTCCCGCCGATAATCCGGAAAAAGCCGCGCCACCGGCGCGCTGCCCGTGCTGAGGCAGGCCGGCGGACGGGGCGCGATCAGCGCGTCAATCCGCCCCGCCGTCAAAGCTTCTTCCAAGGACTCGCCCATCGGCTTCACCTTGAAACCATCAGGCAGCGTAATCGCGACACGCTCCCCACCCGTGCGCCAGGAAATGCCCTTTGTATCCACGCCGTAATGGTCACGCAAAATGCCACGCACCCAAAGTGCTGCGGTTTGCTGATATTCCGGCAGCCCGATCTCGCGCCCCGCCAGCTCGGCCGCGCTGTTGATGCCGCGATCGGTGCGAATATAAATCGCCGAATGCCGAAAGGCGCGCGAAAGAAATACCGGCACGCCAATATAGGGCGCATCACCGCGCGCGCTGGTGACAATATGGCTGCCCATGGATAGTTCCGAGATATCAAAGGCACGATCCCGCAGCGCGCGACGAAAAATATCCTCAGGTTCACCCGGCAGGAAGGTGATGTCAGCGCCTGGCACCAAGAGGCGCCCTTCCATCAAGGGGCGCGTGCGATCGGTCTCAGTGCAGGCAAGGCTCAAGGAAATCATGGCAGGATCAATTCGCCTTCATGCCGGAAATGCGAATGCCTTCCGCCTGGCGCGTAATATCCTCACGCAAAAAATCACCAAAGGCAGCGGCGGTCATCGGATTCACCTCAGCGCCCGCGCGCAACTGCGCCTCGCGCGTTGCTGGCAGAGACATCACGCGATTGATTTCCGCATTCAATCTTTCGATGATGGGTGCAGGGGTTTGCGCTGGCGCCATCACGCCAAGCCAGATGCTGGCTTCATAGCCGGGCAGGGCTTCCGCCACGGTTGGCGCATCCGGCAAAAGCGGGCTCCGCCGAGGCCCGGTGGTCGCCAGTGCACGCACGCGCCCGCCACGCGCCTGTTCTGCCATGGTTGGGATGGCGTCAAACATCATCGGCACCTGGCCCGCAATCAGCGCGGTGCGCGCCTCATTCGAACCACGGAACGGGATATGCGTGATTTCAATCCCGGCCATGGCGCGGAAAATCTCGCCCGCCACATGATACGGCGTGCCCGGGCCCGACGATGCGTAATCCAACTTCCCCGGATTGGCCTTGCAATAGGCAATCAGCTCGGCCAGCGAATTCACGGGCAGGGATGGATGCACCACCAAAACGTGATGCGCGACATTCACAAACGCGACCGGCGCCAGATCGCGCAACAGCACATAGGGGCGATTGGGCAGCAGCGTTTCATTGGCGGTATGGGTATTGGACATCAGCAGCAGCGTGTGCCCATCGGGTGTTGCCTTCGCCACCTGATCCGCACCAATCGTGCCGCCCGCGCCGGGGCGGTTTTCCACCACCACAGGCTGGCCCAAAGCCTGCTGCAACGGCTCTGCCAAAAACCGCGCCGCGACATCGGCGGACCCGCCAAGCCCGAAGGGCACAATCATGCGCATGGGCCGCGTTGGCCAGGCCTGAGCCCACGCCTGCCGCCCCACGAGCAGCGCCGCCCCCGAAGCCAAAGCTGTTCTGCGTGAAATCATGACAATTCCCCCGGTCTATGCCGGGCTCATCTGGCCCAAGCCTGCCCGGCCCGCAAGGGTCAATCCGCGATCCATCCGGGGGAGGGCAGGGCGCGATAGGCTTCGCGCAAGCTATCCGACCAGCGCTGGCTGACCTGCCGGAAATACGCATCCTCTTCCGTAATGCGCCGACTGAGCGAGACCTTCTGTTCGCCCTCACGATAGACCATCAGATCAATCGGTAGCCCGACGGAAAGATTGGAACGCAAGGTGCTGTCCATGCTGATCAGCACCAGCTTCACCCCATCGGCGAGTGACGTGCCATGCTTCACCACGCGGTCAAGAATGGGCTTGCCGTATTTATGTTCGCCGATTTGCAGGAAGGGCGTATCCATGGTGGCTTCGATGAAATTGCCGGCAGCATAAATCAGGAAAAGCCGCATCGGCCCGCCCGCAATTTGCCCGCCCAGCAGGAAGCTCGCCTCAAAAGCCACCCCCTGCGCCTTCATCGCAGGCCCGTCATTTTCAAACACATCGCGCACCGCCGCACCCACCAATTGCGCGGCGCGGAACATGCTTGGCACATCGCGGAGTGTGTGGATTTCCTCACCCAGCGGGAAGCCTTCCTGCACGCGGTTCCACACCGCCTGCGTGATCGCCAAATTGCCCGCCGACATCAGCGCCAGCATGCGTTCCCCGGGCTGTTCCACGACATGCATCTTGGAAAAGCTGGAGATATGATCCAGCCCCGCATTGGTGCGCGTATCGGAAAGCAGAACAAGCCCATCCCTCAGAAACAGGCCGACGCAATAGGTCATGGCAAGCGCTCCGCGCCCTATCAATTGTGCAGGTAAAACTCGGCGATTTGACCGCCAAGATCAATATTGCGCGCCATCATCTCATTCAGGAAGGTCTCAAGCCCTTGAGCGAAGATATCCTCAACCCGGCCGAAACGCAGCCGCGCATGGATTTCCCCCGCACGCCGATGGCATTCCCCGCGCCGCCCGCCATGGGCTGTCGCGATTTCTTCCAGCACGGCTTCAATCCGGGCATGGCAGGCAATCATGGAACGCGGCAATTCCCCGCGCAGGATCAGCAATTCCGCAATCCGCCGCGGTTCAATCCGCCCGTGATACACCCATTGATAGGCGCGGAGCGCGGTGAAGTTCCGCAAGATCGCCTGCCAATTCAGGTAATCCTCGGCCGTGCCGGCTTCCGCGATACTCAGCGCCCCGGCATGCGCATGCAGCACGCGCGCGGTATTGTCGGCGCGTTCCAGCATGGTGCCAAGCCGCACGAAGCGCCAGGCCTCATCGCGCAGCATGGTGTCATCATAGGCACCATTGAACAGAATGGTCTGGCGCTTCACCCAATCCAGAAAGCCCGGCAGATCATCCGCATTTGGCATGGCGTCATCCATGCGCCGCATCTGCCCCCAGGTGTCATTCACCGCTTCCCACATATCAACCGTCAGCGCCGTGCGTACCTGCCGCGCATTTTGCCGAGACGCTTCAATGCAGGATTGGATGGAAGAAGGATTGCCGCGATCCATCACCAAATGCTGGATGATCTGCACAGCATCAGGCGCCGCACCAAAACCCTGCAATAGCCCGATA
>JBIKWX010000288.1:0-4390 GCA_044356095.1 Roseomonas sp. | reverse complement strand
TGCCGCAGCTGATCAACGTGCTGCGCGGTGAAATGAGCCTGGTTGGCCCCCGCCCCGTGCAGGAAGCGGAGATTGATCGCTATTACGGCGCTTCTGCCGCGCATTACATGGCGGTGCGCCCTGGCATCACCGGCCTGTGGCAGGTGAGCGGGCGGAGCGAAACATCCTACGAATCCCGCGTGGCTTTGGATGTGTCCTATGTGTCGCGCCCTTCCATGTTGGCGGATCTTTCCATTCTGCTGCGCACGCCGGTTGCGGTATTGTCGCGCCGCGGCGCGCATTGAAGCTGAAGGCGCGCGGCCAAGCTGCCGCGCCCTTCCTGTAAATTCCAGCGCGCAGCCGGCTGAAGGATCTGCCAATGGCTGAGGCGCAAACCTCCGTATCGCAAGAACGCGCGGGCGGGCGCAGGCTGGTTTCAGGTATTCTCTGGAACGGGCTTGGGCGAGGGCTGCCATTGATGCTTGCCCTTATCATCACGCCGTTTCTGGTTGCGGCGCTTGGTGTTGAACGCTGGGGGCTTTTCACCCTGGCGCTGGCGCTGATCGGCATTTTCGGCGTCTTTGATCTTGGCCTTGGCATGGCGCTGACGCGCGGCGTTTCGGAAAAGCTCGGCGCCGGCGCGGTTGATGAGGCGCGCGCCATGATCGGCGCGACATTGCTTGCCCTGCTTGGCGTTTCTTCCATCATCGCGGCGGCGCTTTATCTGACCGTGCCTTGGCTGGTTGGGCATTTTTTCAATGTGCCGGAAGCCTTGCAGCGCGAAGCCACCATCGCCTTCCAATTGCTCGCCGCCGGTGCGCCCTTGGTCGTGCTGAATGCGGCGCTTTGGGGTGTGCTGTCTGCCTGGCAGCGTTTTCGCATCGCCAATCTGGTGAATATTCCGCTCAATACCTTTTACTATCTTGGTCCTTTGCTGGTGCTGTTCTTCTGGAACAGCCTGATTGGCGTGATGCTGGCGGTTATTCTGGTGCGGCTATTCAGCGGCATTGCCTATGCCATCATCGCCCATCGTGATGTGCCGGGGCTTGGCCTCTGGGCGCCGCGCTTTGGCCTGATGCGCCCCTTGCTGCGCCAGGGCCTGTGGATGAGCCTTTCGGGCGCGCTGACACAGCTTCTGCTTTATGCGGACCGCTTCATCATCGGCGCGGTGCTGACACTTTCAGCCGTGGCGTTTTACGCAACACCGCTTGATCTGATCATGCGGCTTTGGATCATTCCGGTGGCGGTGGCGCAAACCATGCTGCCGGCGATTGCTTCGTCCTTCCGCGAACTCCCCGACCATACTGCCCTGCTGATCAAGCGCGGGGCGCTGATTGTGATGCTGCTCAGCCTGCCGGCCTCCCTGATCCTGATCCCGGGCGCGGAGCTGTTCCTCAGGCTTTGGTTGGGTGCGGAATTTGCGCAGGGCGGCGGGCCGGTGCTGCGCATATTGGGCTTTGGCATTTTCTTTTCCTGCCTTGCCTTCATCCCCGGTGTCTTGCTGGAAGCGATCGGGCGGCCGGATGTGACGGCGAAATTTTCCCTCGCGCTGGCAGCGATTTTCCTGCCGCTGAGCGCGGCACTGCTGCCCTGGCTTGGCATTGAAGGGGCGGCACTCGCCTGGGCAGCACGCTGCCTGATGGATTGCCTGGGCCGCTGCTGGTTCGCAGCACGGCTTTATCCGGCGGTGCGTGCGACCATGCGGCAATTGCTGTGGCCTATCGTGCCGGCGACGCTTGGTTTGGCGGGGCTGGTGTTGTTGGGTGGCTGGCTATGGCCCGCGCTTTTGGCGGCGCTTATTTTCGGCTTGGTTTTCGCAGCCGGCTGGTCCATTGCCGCGCCTCAGGACAAGGCCCATGCCTTGGGGATGATCCGCAGAATGGGGCGCCGCAGCGCATGATGCCAATCGCCATCAATGGTCGCTTCCTGACCCAGGGCATGACCGGCGTGCAGCGCTTTGCGCGCGAAATCACCGCAGCGGCGGATCGGCTGGCCGGCCATGATGCCTGGCCCGAGGCGCGGCTATTGATGCCAAGCAGCGTGGCGCAAAACCCCTTTGCCTATTTGAAGACAGAAGCCATTGGGCAGAAATCAGGCCAGCTTTGGGAACAATGGGAATTGCCGAAAGCGGCGCGCGGTTCCTTCCTGATCAACCTTGGCAATACCGCGCCGCTGATGCTGGGCAGCGGGCAGGCGGTTGTGATCCATGATGCCGGCGTCTTTGACACGCCAGAGAGTTATTCGCTCGCTTTCCGCAGCTGGTATCGCTTCTTGCACAAGATGCTCGCGCGCTCCGGCGCGCAATTGCTGACGGTGTCCGAATTTTCGCGCGGGCGTATTGCTGCGGCCCTTGGTGTGGCACCCGATTCCATTGGCGTACTGCCGGAAGGTGGCGATCACATGCTGCGCATTTCGGCCGATACCGGCGTATTGGCGCGGCATGATCTGCAAGTGGGGCGCTATGCCCTCGTGGTCGGCAATCCGGCGGCGCATAAGAATCTGGCGGCATTGACCAGTGCCGCGGCGCTGCTGGGCGCTCGTGGCCTGACATTGGCCGTGGCGGGTGCCGCTGATCCCGCCGTATTCCGCGCCGGTGGCGGGCCGGCGGCCGATGCCGGGCGCATCCTGGGCCGTGTCACTGATGCCGAATTGCGCGCGCTTTATGAAAACGCGCTCTGTCTGATTTTCCCGTCCCGCTATGAAGGTTTTGGCCTGCCGCCCCTGGAAGCCATGACATGCGGCTGCCCGCTTGTCGCCGCCCATGCCGGCGCAGTGCCCGAGGTTTGCGGCGATGCCGCGCTGTGGTTCGACCCGCTGCGGCCTGAGACCTTGGCCGAGGCTTTGGAACGCCTGCTGGATGAAGAAGGCCTCGCCGCCGGCATGCGTGATGCGGGGTTGAAGCGCGCGTCGCTCTACACCTGGGAAAAGGCAGCGCTTGCCTTGTTGTCCCTGATCCGAAAGAAGGCGCCATGAAAATCGCGCTGGTGCATGAATGGCTGGATAGCTATGCGGGTTCGGAACGCGTGCTGGAACAGCTTTTGTTGGAATGGCCTGAAGCGGATGTTTTCGCCGTCTGCGATTTCATGCCGGAAGCCGAGCGTGGTTTTCTGCAAGGCAAGCCTATCACCACCAGCTTCATCCAAAACATGCCTTTTGCGCGCAAGCACTTCCGCAAATTCCTGGGCCTGATGCCGCTTGCAATCGAACAGCTTGATCTTTCGGCCTATGATGTCGTGATTTCATCTTCCCATGCGGTTGCCAAGGGCGTGCTGACGGGGCCTGGGCAGATCCATATTTCCTATGTGCATAGCCCCATGCGCTATGCCTGGGATTTGCAGCACCAATATCTGCGCGAAGCGGGCCTCACGCGCGGGCTGAAGGGCGCCTATACGCGCTGGCTTTTGCATCGCATGCGGCTTTGGGACCGGTCGAGTGCGCTTAACCCGGACATTGTCCTCGCCAATTCAAGCTATATCGCGGAACGCATCCAAAAGACCTGGCGGCGCGATGCGCAGGTGTTGCATCCGCCGGTGGATATCGAAAGCTTCACGCCCGCGCCGGATAAGGGTGATTACTATCTGATCGCGTCACGCATCGTGCCCTATAAGCGGGTTGATCTGATTGCCGCTGCCTTCCGCGCCATGCCGAACCGCAAGCTGATCATTGTGGGCGATGGCCCGAATGAGGCGCAGGCGCGCGCCGCCGCCGGCGATGCGCCCAATATCACCTTCAAGGGGCGACTTCCGCGGGTGGAGTTGATTGCGCTGACGCAAGGTGCTCGCGCCGCGGTTTTCGCCGCCGAGGAGGATTTCGGTATCGCAACCGTGGAAGCGCAAGCCTGCGGCACGCCGGTGATCGCCTATGGCCGCGGTGGTGCCCGCGATATTGTCGTGGCACCACCTGATGCGCGCCCGACCGGCATTTTCTTTCAGGAACAAACCACCGCCAGCCTAATCGCCGCGGTGGAGCGTTTTGAAGCCATGGCGCCTGCCATCTCGCCCGGGGATTGCCGCGCCAATGCGGAACGCTTCAGCAATGCGCATTTCCGCCGCCGCTTCCGACAGGTGGTACATGACGCACTTGGGATCGCCGCGACATGAGGTTTTCACTGATTGTCGCAACCCTTGGCCGTAGCAGCGAAATCGGCGCGCTACTAGAAAGCCTGTTGGCGCAAGGCCGCGATGATCTTGAAGTGATCATCGTGGATCAGAATGCGGATGATCGCGTGGCGCCGGTGCTACAGCCTTATGCGGCGCGCCTGCCCATCACCCATCTGCGTTCCGCGATCCGCAATGCCAATCACGCGCGCAATCTTGGGCTGCGCCAGGCGCGTGGTGAGATCGTGACTTTTCCTGATGATGATTGCCTCTATCCGCCGGGTGTCCTCACGCGCGTTGATGCCAGCTTTCAT
>JBIKWX010000398.1:0-4437 GCA_044356095.1 Roseomonas sp. | reverse complement strand
ACCCGCCTGGGATCGGTATCGAGTGAGATGCCAGCCGCATCCAGCGCTGCATTGGCTTCGCGGATCATCTCGACCGCCGAGCGGAAATCATAGCCAAAGGCACCGGCGGCCTCGGGCTGCGGCACAAAGCCGGCGCGCACCTGAGCGATCAAAGCCGTGGTGTCTTTCAGCGGGTCGATCATTTCATGCGCTGGCGGTACATGCGCGACACCCTTCGGCATGGCATCGCCCCAAAGCCCGAGCAGCGCGCCTTGCGCATGAAAGCGCTCGGCGATTGGCCGCACCAGCATCGGGATCAGCATGCCGTATTGCATCTGTTCGCATAGCCTGCGGAATTCGATCTTGCCGGCGCGCAGGCTGGAGTAATTCGCTTGGGTTAGATCGCCGGAGACTTGGTCGTATGTCAGGCCTGCACCAACAGCGGCGGCTTCAAGCGAGCGTCGCGCAAAGGCGGTATGCGATCCACCGCCGGAGGGGTTCACCACATTCACCTCGCCATGGCCGCGCCGGTAGAGGATCATCCCAGGCTCGAAGCTTTCCACCGCGCGGCCTTGTGCATCGCGCAGCAGACCAGGATTGGCGTCGCTCAGTTTGGTCAGCGTTTCCTCGCCGTCATCAGTGACCACCGCCGCAAGGCAGGCCTCGATCTTGGCCTTCATCAGCAGCGCGGCCTCGTAGTCGCCAAGGTCACGAAGTCGGAGCAGTACGGGCGCGAGCCAGGAGACATCGCGTAATTGCCCAGGGCGGCGCTTGCGAAACAAATGCAGCACATCGCGCGCGGGGATGAAATTGCTGGCGAGCCGCGCGCCCGGCAGCATCCATGCGCCGGGATGCGTCGGGAAAAGCCAATAGCCAATCGGCTCGCCAAAATTCCCAAGCGCGATGCCCTGGATGGTCGGCGCGCCATTCACCACGCCATTGCGCGCGGTATCCAGATGGTCGCTTTCCAGCACCTGCAAGCTGAGGCCGATCGGGTTTCGCGGCGATGTCGGCACGGTCAGCAGCCGGATGAAGCATTCGCCGCTTTCGACGACAGCGCGCATGGCCAGCGCCTGCAGCCCATAGAGATCGAGCTTGTCCTCAGCATCGCAGCCCGTGCTATCCGCCCAGGCCTGCCAGGCATTGCGATGCGCGGTTTCAGGCCAGCGCGTCGTGATGCCCGCGCCGACAGCATTGCCGGTCCAGAGATCCACGATGCGCGCGGCATAGGGATCATTGCGCACAGCATCGCGCGCGCGCCTTGCGACGCTGGTGGCGGCCATACCGATCTCACCATTCGCGCTGCCGCCCGAGGGCGACCAGGATGAGGCACGGTTCTCCTGCGCGGCCGCGTAACCCCGGAGGGCATTCCAGGCAGCGCGCAGGTGGAGCTTCATCATGCGTTCCTTGTGAAGCTGGCGAGTGTCACGCCCGGTCGCCGTGCTGCGGCATTCTCGGCGCCGTAAAGCGCCGCAATTGCGCGGCCCAATTCATCGAGGCTGCGGTATTCAACCGTGCGGCCTTCGAAGGTCACGCGGGTGACGCCGCCGGTATAGGCAGAGGCCAGCACGGCAGCGCGGCTACCGGCGGGCTGCGCCAGCGCCCAGGCGAGGGTGCTCGATTCCATTTTATTTGCCTAATTCAGCCCTATCCAGGGACAGGACGTCGATGTTACGGTCATTCCGACAAAGCCCATAAGCGCTTCAGAGAAAAACCATGGCGAGACGCGTTTCCTACTTCCAGCGATTTTCTCAACCGGAAAATCACGCGACAAACAATACGCTATTGGCATTGCGCTATTTCTACCAGTCTTCGCCTTTCAAGATTGAAAGACTATTCAGCGAAATTCTGGAAACAGAACTTTCAATCGGCCTAAATTTCGAACAGCAAATCAAGAATGAGGCCGGTGTTCCAGATGCGGAGATATCACAACAACCACTCAGAATTGTCATCGAAACAAAAAGAGGAGGGACGGTAGATGTTGATCAGCTAGAGCGGCATATGGATTCAATGTCGCAGAATGCTGCGCCGAACGGTAAAAATTTTCTCTTTGCCTTGACCAAAGAACCTATCCCAGAATCTCTCGGGGAGCAGCTAAAAAAAACTGCTCAGGCAAAAGGGATTACGTTTTCCTCCCTTACATTTTCCCGGTTGCTGCAAGGATTGGAAGCACAGTGCGCGGATTACGAGAGAGATCTTCGGGATGTTCTCGACGATTTCAAAGACTATCTCTCTGAGGCAGATCTGCTAGATGAGCGTCATAAGTGGCTTGTTATTTTTCCTTGCGGTACTTCTTTTGAGGAAAACATACGCCTGGGCGTTTACTACGAACCGCCGAGCAGAAGCTCAAAGGCAGGATACCCCTTCATAGGAATTTATCGCCAGAAGACGGTCTCACACGTGGGGCAGGTTGAGGCGGTTGTGATTGTAACCTGTCAGGATGGTAGCCACTCGTTTGAAACAGAACACGGCGTTCTCACAGAAGATCGAGAGAAGCGGATTAAGGCGGCCATCGAGCAAACCCCCTATTATGATCTGAAAACTGAAGCGCATCGCTTTTATGTGGTTGACGAGTTTCACAAAACTGATGCCAAGAAAATCTCTCCCAATGGTATCTTCAGTTTTAGGTATCTTGATCTTTCGAAGCTCATTCCTTCCTACGATGGAAAAGAGCCCTTGTCTGTCGAGAAATTGGCTACATTGTTGAACGGCAGTACCTGGACTTAGGAAGCTAGGGTTTTTCTGTCGAGAATCCCCGGGGCCCGCTTCGCTAGTTCGATACGGTTGTCGTCTCACCCGCCCGCGCCGCGCGCGAGGGCACGCAGGATCGGCAGGATCTGCGCCCCGCCTGCACCAAGCGCGATCAACACCGCGACGATGCCCCAGATCGCCCCCTCAATCCGGCGCGTCTGCTTGCGCAGGCCACAGATCTCGGCACGCACCGACGTGTAGCGCTCGGCGCAACGCTCCACATGCAGCGACAGATCCTCGCGCTCGCGCGCGTGGAGTTCTCCGTTACTCATGATTTCCTCCCGAAAGTAATCAGCGCAACCAACCGCCACGCGGCGCCAGCCAGCCGGGCCGGCGCATCAGTGGCGGAGGCTCCAGGTTCGCTGGCGCAGACAATGACGCGGCGGTCTCAGTCTGCGGCACATCCACCGGCGCATTCGCAATATCCTCGCGCAGCCTTTGCCAGAAGCGCTCCCCATAACGATCGGCGCCCAGCAGCCACAACGCCGCACGCGCCAGCACCGCGCAATCCAGTGCCTCATTCCTATCCCGCAGCTTGGCCCATTCCTGCCGCACAAAGCCGCGCCTGTCCTTCACCTGATGCAGCTGCTCGGCCACCAGCTGCTTGACCCATTCAACCTCAATCCCCTGCGGCAAATGCACCCAGCCAGGCGGGAATTCCGCCGCCTCGCCACGCCCGAGCCAAAGCCGGCGATAAAGATCAACTTTCCAGGTGGAGACCGACACCGTCCAAAGCTTCAAGCCGCGCCGCAATTTCCGTCCATCCACCAGCGCATCCACCGGCGTCGGCCCCTGCACCGGCTGAGCCCTATTCCAACCATCCACGCCCTTGGTCGGCGCAATGCGCGGGTCGCGCAGGCGTCGCAGATGGCCATAAACCGCCGCCGTATCGCGCCCGCCGGTATCAACACAGGCCTTGGCGATGCGGATCGCGCCTCCATTCGCGCGGGGCCAATCGCGTGCCAGCAATTCCGCCAGCGCATCCCAGGGTGCACGATCACGCGGGCTGCCTGCAATGACGATGTGATCGACAAGCCAGGAGGAATAACCCTCCGCCCAGGCCCAGATATCGCATTCCAGCCGGTCATCCTGCACATCGACACCCGCCGTCAGCACCAGTGCGTCCTGCGGCACAACACCAAGCTGGAAATCCTCGCGCCGTTCCACCAGGCGTTCCCAATCCGGTGCCTCACCACGATCCTGCCAGGTCTCGCCAAGCACCGTGTTGCGGAAGGTTTTCAGATCCTCGGCCTTGCCCTGCGCGGCCTCCCAATCGCGCGCGATTTGTTCCCAGGACAGCCAGCCAACCGGGGAATAGAGCGCCGAGATGTGAAAGCCGATCGTATGCGGGTTCTCCGCTTCCGCCGTCGGCCGCCATTCGCCGGCGGCGAGCATGGCCGTCTTGTGATGCTCCTCAATCGGCGTGTCGCATTCCTCGCAATGGTAGCGCACGCTGCGCGGGTCACCCTTTTCCCAAATCAGCCTTTCGAATTTCAGCCATTGCATTGCGCTGCAATGCGGACAGGGCAGGAAAAAGCGCCGCTGGTCGGAGGCAGCATATTCCCGCTCAATCCGGCTGCGCCCGGCAATGGTCGGCGTTGACACGAGAAAGGCTTTCCTGCGCCAGCCAAAAGTGCGTGCCCGGGCCTCGGCCAAGGCAATCGGATCGCCTTCGCCTTCGATGTCGCCGGGATAGGCATCCACCTC
>JBIKWX010000287.1:0-4453 GCA_044356095.1 Roseomonas sp. | reverse complement strand
CGGGTATTTCGCCGCATGCTGGAAAGCGGCCACCCGCCTGATGATTGGGAAACCCTATTGGCCGAGGCGCGGGCGGAGGGAGAGAGGTTGCGGGAGTTGGGGGCTGGACCATTGCCTTAGGGTTCTCACCCTTCGTGGCCGCCCGTTCACTCTCACATTTAATGGTGGAGCCAAGGGGAATCGAACCCCTGACCTCTTGAATGCCATTCAAGCGCTCTCCCAACTGAGCTATGGCCCCCCAGGGAAGAGGCGGGGTATTAGCGCCCAAGGGCGGCCTCGGCAAGGGGGCATCTTCCCGCAGCGCAAAACACTGGCTAGACACCCCCCAGAACGGCAAAGATTGGGGACAAGGCCCATGAAGAAAATCTACCCGGACGCCAAGGCGGCGCTTTCCGGCCTATTGCGCGATGGCATGGTGATCCATTCCGGCGGCTTCGGGCTTTCCGGCATTCCGACCCTGCTGATTGAAGCCATCCGCGAATCCGGCGTGAAGGATTTGACGGTGGTGTCCAATAATGCCGGGGTGGATGATGCGGGCCTCGGCCTGCTGCTGAAGACCCGCCAGATCCGCAAAATGATCTCAAGCTATGTCGGCGAAAACGCTGAATTCGCCCGGCAATATCTGGCCGGTGAGCTGGAGATTGAATTCAACCCGCAAGGCACCCTGGCCGAGCGTATTCGTGCCGGCGGCGCCGGCATTCCCGCCTTTTTCACGAAAACAGGCGTTGGCACGGAAGTCGCCAAGGGCAAGGAAACGCGGGAATTTGATGGCGAGACCTATGTCATGGAACGCGGCATCGTGGCCGACCTCGCCATCATCCACGCCTATATGGGCGATCATGAAGGCAATCTTATTTATCGAAAGACGGCGCGGAACTTCAACCCGATGATGGCAACCGCCGCGCGCGTCACCGTCGCGCAGGTGGAACATCTGGTCCGCCCTGGCGAGATTGATGCGGATCACATCCACACGCCGGGCATTTTCGTCAAACGCATGATCACCTGCCCGCCCGGCTACGAAAAGCGCATTGAACAGCGCACTGTCCGCAAGCACGCGCCCGCCGCTGCGGCCGGCGCCGAGTCCCAGGGGTAAGGAGAAAAACCATGGCCTGGAACCGCGATGAAATGGCCGCCCGTGCGGCGCGCGAATTGCAAGATGGCTTTTATGTGAACCTTGGCATTGGCATCCCGACGCTGGTCGCCAATCACGTGCCCGCTGGCTTCAATGTGCAGTTGCAAAGCGAAAACGGCATGCTGGGCCTTGGCCCCTTCCCTTATGAAGGCGAAGAAGATGCCGATCTGATCAATGCCGGCAAGCAGACCATCACCCAATTGCCGACCAGTTCCTTCTTCGATTCCGCGCAATCCTTCGGCATGATCCGCGGTGGGCATATTGACCTTTCCATCCTGGGCGCCTTGCAGGTGGCGGAAAATGGCGACCTGGCCAATTGGATGATCCCGGGCAAGATGGTGAAGGGCATGGGCGGTGCCATGGACCTCGTCGCCGGCGTCAAGCGCGTGATCGTCCTGATGGAACACACGGCCGGCGGCAAGCCCAAGCTTCTCAAGCAATGCGCCCTGCCGCTGACCGGCAGCCGCGTGGTGGATATGGTGATCACCGATCTTGGCGTGTTTGAAATCGCCCGGCGCGGGCCGGCGGCGATGAAGCTGGTGGAACTCGCCCCCGGCGTGACCGAGGCGGAGATGCGCGAAAAGACCGAAGCTGACTACACGGTGGCACTCGCCAAATAGGGCTTTCACGCGGAAAGCCCCTGCCCGCGCCGGGATCGCGCTTGACCCGGCGGGGCCATGGGATCATTTTGCGCCGCAATCCTGAAACCCCGGCGCTGCCTGCGCCCTATGATTGAGGCCCGATGCCCAAAGAAGATATGATGGAGTTCAGCGGAGAGGTGGTGGAGCTTCTGCCCAACGCCATGTTCCGCGTGAAACTGGATAATGACCATATGGTTCTGGCGCATACCAGCGGGAAGATGCGCAAGAACCGCATTCGCGTCCTCGCCGGCGATCGCGTCAATGTTGAAATGACGCCCTATGATCTGACCAAGGGCCGCATCACCTTCCGCTTCAAGTAACGCCGCACCCATGGATATCGCGCGCTTGCCGCTGGTATTGGCGAGCGCCAGCCCCCGCCGCCTGGATTTGCTGGCGCGGCTTGGCATTACGCCTGCGCGCGTGATCGCGACCGATATTGATGAAACGCCGCTGAAGGCCGAGGTGCCGCGCGCCTTGGCGGCCAGGCTCTCGCGTGCCAAGGCGGAAGCGGCGCTGCCCTTGGCAGAAGGCGCGCTGGTGCTGGCCGCCGATACCGTGGTGGGTGTTGGCCGGCGCATTCTGCCCAAGGGCGAAACCGAAGCCGATGCGCGCCATTGCCTGGCACTGCTTTCCGGCCGGCGCCATTGCGTAACCACGGGGGTGGTACTGGCCTTGCCCAATGGGCGGCGCATTCAGCGGTTGGTGGAAACCCAAGTCACCTTCCAGCGCCTGACCCAAGCGCAGATGGACGATTACATCGCCTCCGGCGAATGGCAGGGCAAGGCCGGCGCCTATGGCATTCAGGGCCGTGCCGAGGCTTTCACGCGCTTCATCTCCGGCAGCCATTCCAATGTGGTCGGCCTGCCCCTGTTCGAGGCCGCGCAAATGCTGCGGGGGATTGGGTGGCTGAAGCCCTGATCCTGGCGGAAGCCTCCCCGGGCGAGGTGCGGACCGCGCTGCTGCTGGGTGGGCGGCTGACCGAAGCCTGGGTGGAACGCCCGGCGCGGCCTGATGGCGTGGGTGATCTGCATCGCGGGCGCGTGGTGGCGATATCCGCAGCCATGTCCGGCGCCTTCGTGGCGCTGGCCGGCAATGAAACCGGCTTCCTGCCGGAAAGTGCGGCAAGCGCCCCGCGCCAGCCGATCAAACAAGCCGTGCAGGAAGGCCAGCTTCTGGGCCTGCGCGTGACGCGCGCCGCGCAGGCGGGCAAGGGGCCGAGGCTTTCCGCTTTGCTGACCGATGCGGAAGCCGCGCTGATCGCTGCCGCGCCAGCCGGCGCGCCGCGCCTGGTGGCGCGCGGGCCATGCGCCATTCAGCGCCTCGCAGCGCGCTATCCGCAGGCGGTGATTCGCCTCTCCGGCGCGGCGCTGGTGGCACGGCTGCGCCCGGTGCTCGGGGATCGCGTGCAGGCGCAGCATGGCGCGGTATTTGATGCGGTATTTGATGAAGCGATTGAAGGCGAATTCGCCGCACTTGCAGAAAACGCGGTCGCCTTGCCGGGTGGTGGCGTGCTGCATATCCAAACCACGCGCGCGCTGACGGCGCTGGATGTGGATAGCGGCGGCGCGGGCGATGGCCTGGCGCGCTTCAATGAAATCGCTTTGCCGGAAATTGCGCGGCAGATCAGGCTGCGCAATCTCTCGGGTGCCATTCTGCTGGATGTGGCGGGGCTTTCGGCCAAACGCCGCCAGGCGCTGCTGGAACCGCTGCGTGCTGCCCTTTCGCCTGATCGGCTGACGCGGCTGGTTGGGCTGACCGGGCTCGGCCTCGTGGAAATGGTGCGTGATCGCATCCATCCGACCTTGATTGAGATGCTGCACACACCCTTGGCGGAGGGTTTGGCCGCCTTGCGTCAGGCCGCGCGTGATGCGGCCGCGCGCCCATCGGCACGGCTGATGCTGCAAGCGCGGCCAGAGGTAATCGCAGCCTTGCGCGATTTGCCCGGCGCCTTGGATGACTATACGGCGCTGACCGGACACGTGTTGGAATTGCAAAGCATGCCCTCCGGCCCAGCGCAGCTACGGGAGGTGCCGCGTGACTGACACCGAGAAAAAGCCGCGCCGCCCACGCTGCCCGATTTGTGGCCGCGCCCCCGCACCGGAACAGCGCCCCTTTTGTTCTGATCGCTGCCGGCAGGTGGATTTGGGCCGCTGGATGACTGAAGCCTATGCCATCCCAGCCGCCGTAACGCCCGAAGAAACCGAGGATTAGCCCTTCCCGCGTGGCTCTGACCGTCCTAGCCTTCTGCAAAAGGTTGAGGGGAAATCGCCATGGAAGAATTCGACTATGTGATTGTGGGCGCGGGCGCCGCTGGTTGCGTGCTCGCCAATCGGCTGACGGCTTCGGGCAAGCATAGCGTCGCCATTCTGGAAGCGGGCGGCAAGGACAATAACATCTTCATCAAAATCCCTGCCGGCTTCAACAAGACCGTCTATAACCCCAAGCTGAATTGGGGCTATGAAACCGCGCCAGGTCCCTACATTGACAATCGCAAAATTCCTTTCCCGCGCGGGAAAGTTTTGGGTGGATGCGGTTCCATCAACGGACATCTTTATGTGCGCGGCCAATCCGCCGATTACGATATGTGGGCGCAGCTTGGTTGTCGCGGTTGGGCCTGGGATGATGTGCTGCCCTATTTCAAGCGCGCGGAAACCCGCGGCAATGGCGGTGGCGATCCCTC
>JBIKWX010000286.1:0-4465 GCA_044356095.1 Roseomonas sp. | reverse complement strand
CCGATGGCTATGATGAAATGGTGATCCTGCGCGACATCCGCATGGAAAGCCATTGCGAACACCACATGGTGCCGATCATTGGCCGCGCGCATATCGCCTATCTGCCGCAGGGCCGCGTGGTGGGCATCAGCAAGCTGGCGCGCGTGTTGGAAGTTTATGCCAAGCGCCTGCAGATTCAGGAAAAGCTGACGGCGCAGGTTGCGAACACCATCGAACAGGTGCTGAAGCCGAAGGGTGTCGCCGTGGTGATTGAAGCGGCGCATCAATGCATGACCACGCGCGGCATTCATAAGCCGGGTGTCACGATGGTGACCAGCCGCATGCTCGGCGCCTTCCGTGATGATGCCAGCACGCGGCGCGAATTCCTGTCCATTATCGGCGGCCAACGCGCCAGCGTGATTGAGGGCTAAATCCTCAATGCCTTAGTGCGGGGATAAGTGACGCCAACATCAACACCGCCATGGCGATGTTGAAGGCGCGCAATCCCCGCCCGGGGCGCAGCAGGCGCCCCGCCCCCGCGCCAATCACGCCCCAAAGCCCGGCGCTGGGTATGCCTACCGCGGCGAAAACCAGCGCAATCAAACTGATCTGCGGCAGCAAATCCTCCCCCGGCCGGGTGAAGGCCGGGATGGCGGCCAGGATGATCATCCACGCCTTGGGATTGACCCATTGGAACAGCACCGCGCCCAGAAAGCCGAGTGGCGGGCGCGCTGCCCCTGCCCCCGGCGCCCCGGCCGAGGCGATTTTCCAGGCGAGCCAAGCCAGCCAGGCCGCGCCGCCCCATTTCACCACCTGATGCAATAACGGGCTCGCCATCAGCGGCAGCGCCAGGCCAAGCCCCGCCAGCCAGATCATGGCGGCAAAGCCAAAGGCAATGCCCAGCACATGCGGCAGCACCGCGCGCAAGCCATGATTGGCCGCCGATGCGGCAACCATCAGCGTATTCGGCCCCGGCGTGGCGGAGGTGGCGATGGCAAAACCAAGCAAGGGCAACAGCGCTTCCATGGGGCGATATTAGGTCAGTAACCCTGACCTGTCACGCTCCGCCCACCCGCCTCACTTGACCCCCCGCCAAGGCAGCGCGCATGAGGACGCGATGCGCTTCACCACACCCCCGAGTGCCGAAGACCTGATCGAATTGGCCGAAGATGCGCTTGCCGCCATCCCGAAGCCGCTCCGCGATCTGCTACAGGGCGTCGCCATCCTGGTGGATGACATCGCGGAGGAGGAGATTCTCCGCGAACTCGGCATCGAAAACCCCTATGAGCTGACGGGGCTTTACCTTGGCGTGCCACTCACCGAAAAAACCAGCGCCGCCACGCCGGCAGAACCAGACCGCATCCTGCTATTCCGCGAACCCATCCTGCTGGAATGGGTCGAATCCGGGGAGGATCTGTTCCGCCTGGTGCGGAACGTGCTGATCCACGAAATCGGCCACCATTTCGGCTTTTCGGATGAGGATATCGAGAGGTTGGAAGAAGGGGAGTAGCCTTTAGCGAGGGCAAGGCTCACCCCCGGTTTGAACCCTCCCCGATCCGCCTTACATAAG
Organism: Roseomonas sp.; assembly: GCA_044356095.1. GTDB lineage: Bacteria > Pseudomonadota > Alphaproteobacteria > Acetobacterales > Acetobacteraceae > Neoroseomonas. Next base: position 2,916 of record JBIKWX010000286.1, on the reverse strand, counting down.
TGTCATGTCCATCTGCTTCACCCTGAATGGCGAATCGCGGTCCCTGCCCGGTGACACGCCCCCAGCCATGACCCTGCTCGATTGGCTGCGCGCGGCTGGGCTGACCGGCACCAAGGAAGGCTGTGCGGAGGGCGATTGCGGCGCCTGCACCGTGGTGATTGAGGCGCCCAATGGCGCCCGCGCCCCGGTCAATGCCTGCCTGATGACACTCGGCCAGGCGCATGGCCTGGCGCTACGCAGTGTGGAGGGGCTTTCAGCCCCCAATGGCGCGCCACACCCCGTGCAGGCCGCGATGCTGGCCGCCGAGGCCACGCAATGCGGCTTTTGCACGCCGGGGATTGTCATGTCGCTTTACGCCCATGCCCGCATGGGCGGTGATGCGCATGAGGCTTTGGCAGGGAACCTCTGCCGCTGCACCGGTTATCGCCCGATTTTGGATGCGATGGCGGTCTTGTCGGCGGCGGAGGAACCCGCGCCGTCCTGCCCCGTGACTGACGTGACCGCCCTCGGCCCGCCCGAGCATCGCTTTTTCCTGCCGCGCAGCCTGGATGAAACCCTGAAGCTGCGGCGCGAAAACCCTGGGGCATGGTTATTGGCCGGTGGCACGGACCTTGGCCTGCGCTTTTCGGAACACCGCGACAATCCCGCCGCCATCATATGTCTCCGTGATGTTGCGGAATTGCGCGGCATCAGCGCGGGGCCAGAGGGGCTTTCAGTTGGTGCCGCAGAACCCTATGCGGCGCTGCTTGATCTGATCGCCGATGATCGGGATTTCGCGGCTTTTGCCGGGCTGCTGCGGCGCTTGGGCTCTCGCCAAATCCGCGCGCTTGGCACGCTTGGTGGTAATCTGGGCACCGCAAGCCCGATTGGCGATGCGCTGCCGCCCCTGCTGGCGCTTGGCGCGCGGGTGACGCTCGCGGGGCCTGATGGCGTGCGCGACCTGGCGGTTGAGGATTTCCTGCTTGGCTATCGGCGCAATGCGCTGGCGGCGGAGGAGGTGATTGCGCGTGTCTTCATTTCCCGCCCCGCGCCGGGCGCGATTTTCGCCGCCGAGAAACTCTCCCGCCGCCATGATCAGGATATCAGCGCGATCGGGCTTTCGGTGCTGCTGGAACGCGATGGCGATGTGATCGCCCGCGCCCGCATCGCCCATGGCGGCTGCGGGCCAATGGCAGCGCGCGCGCCAGAAGCCGAAGCGATGCTGCAAGGCGCGCCCTTCACCGAAGCGCAAGCGCGCGCAGCAGGTGAGGCTTTGGCGCGCGCCATCACGCCGATGGATGATTTGCGCGGCACAGCCGAATATCGTCGCATCGCCGCGCGCAATCTGATGCTGCGGCTTTATTGGCGCGCAGCGCGGCCAGATGCAGCAGCGGAAATCATGGCCCTGCCCACGCCGCATGCGCCGCGGTTCATCGCGTCATGAATGCGCCCTTGGCCCAAGGCGCGGCATTGGCGCATGATTCAGCGCTTGGCCATGTGACGGGCCGCGCGCCCTTTGCGGATGATGTGCCCGAAGCGCCGGGCATGTTGCATGGCGCGCTGTTGCTCTCGCCCGTCGCGCATGGGCGGCTTGGGGCTTTGGATGTTGCGGCGGCGCGCGCCATGCCGGGCATTGTCGCCGTGCTGACGGCGCAGGATGCGCCAGGGGCGAATGATATCTCGCCCTCTGGCCGCGAAGTGGAACCGCTTTTTGCCGATGGCGAGCTTCGCCATCACGGCCAACCCATTGCGCTGGTGGTGGGTGCAACGCGCGATGCAGCGCTGGCGGCACTTTCGGCGCTGAAGCCGGAAATCGAGGCGCTGCCGGCCATTCTTTCAATAGAGGATGCTTTGGCCGCGGGAGCCTATCTGCTGCCGCCGCAGGAAATCGCGGTGGGTGATGCGGCGGGCGCCATTGCCGCCGCGCCCATGCAGGCATCCGGCGAATTTCGCGCCGGCGGGCAGGAACATTTTTATCTTGAAGGCCAGATCGCCATCGCCCTGCCAGGTGAGGATGGCGATATCGCCATCACCTCCTCCACCCAGCACCCGACCGAGGTGCAGCATATCGCAGCCCGCGTGCTCGGTTGCGATTTCAACCGCATCACCGTGCGTTGCCGGCGCATGGGCGGTGGTTTTGGCGGCAAGGAAAGCAATGCGTCATGGGTCGCGGCGGCAGCGGCACTCGCCGCACGCATTACCGGGAGGCCGGTAAAACTGCGGCTGTCACGCAAGGCGGATATGGCCGCCACCGGCAAGCGCCATCCGTTTTTGTATCGCTGGCACGCGGGGTTTGACGCGACAGGGCGCATCACGGGGCTGGAGGCGATGCTCGCCGCCGATGGCGGGCATAGTCTTGATCTAACCGGCGGCGTGGTGTTTCGCGCCCTGACGCATGCGCTGAATTGTTATGATGTGCCGGCGGTAAAGCTCCGCGCACTGGCGCTCCGCACCAACACTGTAAGCCACACGGCGTTTCGCGGCTTTGGTGGCCCGCAAGGCGTGGTGCTGATGGAAGATGTGCTGCGCCATGTCGCTGCCGCTACCGGGCAGGATTTGGAAGCGGTGCGCGCGCGCAATTTCGCGGGTGGCGAGAATGGCAGCAGGGCGCCTTATGGCCAGGCGCTGGAAGGTGATTTGATCCGCCGCGTTTATGCCGAAGCCATGGCGGATGCCGGCTGGGCAGCGCGGCGCGCGGAAATCGCCGCCTTCAACGCAGCCCATCCGTTTTTGCGCCGAGGGCTTGGCAGTTTTGTCCTCGCCTTCGGCATTTCCTTTGGCCTGATGCATCTCAATCAGGCCGGCGCCTTGGTGCATGTTTACGCGGATGGGTCCATCCGGCTCAATCACGGCGGGACGGAAATGGGCCAGGGGCTCAATATCAAAATCGCGCAGGTGGTGGCGGATGCCTTTGGCGTGCCGATCTCCCGCATTCGC
>JBIKWX010000285.1:0-4477 GCA_044356095.1 Roseomonas sp. | reverse complement strand
TGACCGAGGCGCGTCGCGCCGGCTGGTTCGGCAAGGTGGAGCAGCCGGGCGGCAAGGGTTCGTCCAATGTCGGCATCTTCGGCGGCAAGGATGGCAAGCCCGCTGGCGATGCCACCAATGTTGTCACGGATTACGTGCATCTGGTGGGCGAAGCGCGCAGCACGGATGCGGCCTTTGCGGTCAAGATCACCGAAGCCTTCGAAGCCGCCTTCAACAAGGCGAAGACCGAAGTGAAGGATGCCGATGGCAATATGGCCGAGGTCACCTTCCAGGCCCGCACCGCCTATCCGCCCTTCCTGATGTCGGAAAATGATCCTGCCGTGCAGCGCGCGAAAAAGGCCGCGCAATCCATGGGGCTGGAACCCGTGACCATGGTGTCCGCTGGCGGGCTGGATGCGAATTGGCTGGTGAAGCATGGCGTGCCAACCGTGACCTTCGGCGCCGGCCAGGCGGAAATCCACACCGTCAATGAATATGTGGTCATTCCGGAATTCGCCCAAGGCTGCCGCCTGGCGGTTGCCATCGCGACGCTGGAGTAATATCCGCGCCCCATGCGCATCCTGCTGATCGAAGACGATAGGGCGACGGCCGATTACATCGCCAAGGGTCTGCAGGAAATTGGCCATGTCGTGCAGGTGGCGCGTACGGGGCGGGATGGCATGCTGCTCGCCGCTGGTGAGCCCTGGGATGTGATTGTGACAGATCGCATGCTGCCGGGGCCGGATGGGCTCACTATTCTGCGTGCGTTGCGGGCTTCCGGCATCACCACACCGGTGCTGGTGCTGACGGCGCTGGGGGAGGTTGAACGCCGCGTCGAAGGGCTTGATGCGGGGGCGGATGATTATTTGGCAAAACCTTTTGCCTTCAGTGAACTTCGCGCGCGCATTGCCGCCCTGGCGCGCCGCCCGACGCCAACAAGCGATCCCGTATTGCTGCAAGTTGGCGATATTGAAATGGATTTGCTGAAGCGCGTGGTGCGGCGCAATGGCCAGCCGGTGGAATTGCTGCCGACCGAAATGCGCCTCTTGGAATTCATGCTGCGTCGCCCTGGCCAGGTGCTGACCAAGACCATGCTGCTGGAAGGCGTGTGGGATTTGAATTTCGATCCCTCCACCAATTTGGTTGAGGTGCATGTCAGCCGCTTGCGCCGCAAGCTTTCGCTTGAAGGCTTGCCAGCGCCCATCCAGACCATGCGCGGTGTTGGCTATATGCTGGGTGCGCCGACGTGAGTGCCATCGGGCGGCTGCTGCGCAGTTTCGCACTCCGCACCGCGCTGCTGACCGCCTTTGGGGTTTTGGGCATTTCCGCCCTCGGCCTTGGGCTTGGCTGGTTGCGGAGTTCCGCAGCGCTTGAAGAAGCGCTCGACAGTACCATCCGCGCAGAAGCTGAATTGCTGCTCGGTGAATTCCAGCGTTTTGGGGTGATTGGCCTGACCCGGGCAGTGGAAGCGCGCACGCGGGACCGCACACCAAGCGCCATTCTGGTGCAGCTCCGCCTGCCTGATGGGCGGCCCGTGGCGGGTTCACCGCGGCTTTCCGGCGCGCCGATGGGCTTGCGCGGTTTTGTCACGCTGCGAGCAGCAGAAGGGCCGGTGCGCACGCTCGGCATTGGCATTTCCAATGGTTTTACGCTGCTTGTCGCAGCGGAATTCGGCGCGGTGCTGGATACGGCGGCAACACTCGCCAGAACCTTGCTCGCCGCCGGGGCGGTGGCGGTGCTGATCGCGCTTGGCTTTGCCCTGTTCATGGCGCGTGGGTTGCAATCCCGCCTTCGCCGGGTTTCGGAAGCGGCGGAACAGGTGATGCGCGGCGATCTGGCGCGGCGCCTGCCCTTGGCCGGCAGTGCCGATGAGTTTGATCGGCTGGCGGGCACGGTGAATACGCTGCTTGATCGCCAGGAAGCGCTGATTGAGGGCATGCGGCAAGTCACGGTGGATGTCGCGCATGATTTGCGTGGCCCGCTTTCCCGCCTGCGGCAGAGGCTGGAAGCGGCGCTGGCGCGCGCCCGCGATCCCAATGCCGATGGTGCAGCCTTCGAAGCCGCCTTGGCCGAATTGGATACGGTGCTTGCGACCTTCACCGCGCTGCTGCGTATTGCGCAGCTTGAAGCCGGCCCCCCCTTGCCGCCTCAGGAGGCACCTGTGGTGGAACTTTCCGCGCTGGTGACCACTCTGGCTGAGGCTTACGCGGTTGTCGCGGAAGAAGCCGGCAAAAGGCTGGAAGTGCAGGTCGCACCCAATCAGCGCCTGCATGGCGATGCCGCGCTGCTGCGGCAAATGCTGACTAACCTGATGGATAATGCGCTTACCCATGGCGGGCAGTGTTTGCGTATAACCTTGCGCCCAGGCCCAGTGCTGGAGGTGGCCGATGATGGGCCGGGCATTCCGGCAGAGGAATATGCGCGCGTGCTGCGCCGGTTTTACCGGTTGGACCGAAGCCGCGGCACACCAGGCAGCGGGCTTGGCCTTGCGCTGGTGGCCGCGGTGGCGAAGCTGCATGGCACGGCGCCGGCATTGTCAGATGCCGCGCCAGGGCTTCGCGTGACGGTGGATCTTTCCGGGGCAAAGGTAGAAAGCTGAAAATCATTTCAGCTTCGCGTTCGGGACTTTACAGCGGGGTTTCTCCATTTTCAGGGGCAAGGCGAAGCGACTCAGCGCCCTGCCCTTAAATGGAGAAAAACACATGGCTACATCCAACCCCGCCCGCCGGACTGCGCGCTATGCGCTGCTCGGCCTGCTGCTTGGCTCAACCGCGCTCACCGGCCTTGCCGTTCACGCGCAGAATGCCCCTGCCCCGGCCGCCCCGGCCATTACGCTTGACCGCGCCGCCCCCGCTGCCGGCTTTGCCGAGCTGGTGCAGGCCGTGCGCCCCGCCGTTGTCACCATCAATGTTGCCGGCAAGGCGCCGCGCGCTGAGGCGGGTATGCCCAACCCTGGCCAGGGCCGTGTGCAGGGCACTGGTTCGGGCTTCATCATTGATGCCGCCGGTTTCATCGTCACCAATAACCATGTGGTGGATGGCGCCAATCGCATCACCGTGAAGCTGGAAGATGGCCGTGAATTGCAGGCCCGCCTGGTGGGCCGCGATGCGCGGACCGATGTCGCGCTGCTGAAGATTGAAGCCGGCGCGCCGCTGCCCTTCGTCGCACTTGGCGATTCTGAACGCGCCCAGCCCGGTGATTGGGTGGTCGCCATGGGCAATCCCTTTGGCCTGTCCGGCACCGTTACCACGGGCGTGATTTCCGCGACCGGCCGGGACATTGGCGCTGGCCCCTATGATGATTTCATCCAGGTGGATGCGCCGATCAATCAGGGCAATTCCGGTGGCCCGCTTTTCGCCCGCGATGGCGGCGTGATTGGCGTGAATACCGCGATCTTCAGCCCGACCGGCGGTTCGGTTGGCATCGGCTTTGCCGTGCCGTCCAATATGGTGAAGCGCGTCGTCGCCGAATTGCGTGAGAAAGGCCATGTGGAGCGCGGCTTCCTCGGCGTTTCTACGCAACCGGTGAATACCGCCATGGCGGCTGCGCTGAAGCTGCCGGCCAAGGGCGCTGAAGCCCCGCAGGGTGCCCTTGTCGCGGGTGTGGAAAATGACAGCCCCGCCGCCAAGGCCGGCCTTAAGCCCGGTGATGTGGTGACGGCGCTGGATGGCAAGGCCGTGCGCAACCCGCGTGACCTGGCGCGCAGCGTGGCCGACCTCCGCCCCGGTGCGAAGGCTGATCTGAAGCTCTGGCGCGATGGCGCGGAAGCGAGCCTGCGGGTGGATATCGCCGCGCAGCCTGGTGCGGAACGTGCCCGCGCGGGTGCGGAACAATCCAACGCGCCGCGCATTGGTGTTTCGCTGCTGCCGATCACGCCGGAAGCGCGTGCCTCGCTCAAGCTGCCCAATGATGCCAAGGGCGCGCTGGTGCAGGCGGTGGAGCCGAATTCACGCGCCCAGGAAGCCGGTTTGCGCCGGGGCGATGTGATCATCGGTGTTGGCGCGGCCACGACCGATGACGCGGAAGCCACAGTGCGCGCGCTGCGTGAGGCGAATGCCGCGGGCGGTGCGGTTGCGGTGCGCATCCTGCGCGATGGCAAGCCGGCCTTCATCGCCGTGCCTGCCGCGCAGGGCTAACAACTGAGCGGGTCAGGCGACAATCTGACCCGTTTCACAGTAAAGCTGGAGGCAATTCTCCACGCGCCATGCGGTGATATCCCGCACCGGACGCGGTCTTCAGCCTGACCGGCCATGGTGGCAGAACTGACCCCTTAAGCCACCATGGTCGGTTTTGTGTGTGCCTTGTGTGTGCCTTCAGAACCGCACAATGCCAACGGCCAGTAGGCGATTGGCGATGCCATGGCCCACACCATTGGAACCCACCGCCGCCGCGCCATCTTCAAGATCACGCCGGCTGAAGACATATTCCAGGCCAAGATCAAGCCAACCAAAGGGCATGCGGCTGCTCGGGCGATCGGCAAAGGGGCTCCAGATCAGAT
>JBIKWX010000284.1:0-4493 GCA_044356095.1 Roseomonas sp. | reverse complement strand
CGTGGCGCGATGCTGGGCCGGGGTTTGGGGCGCGCTGAATGGACATGCAATGCCTGAACGCCTGCCCGCTGCGGCGGAAGCAGTGCTGCGGCGCTTGAGCTACCATCGCGCTGCCGGGCGCAACCCGCCTGAACATTGGTTCACCACGCTTGCGGATGCGCCCCGCCCTGGCGTGGTGCGCGCCGTGGTGCGCCGTGCGGCGGCAGCGGCGCTTGAGGCGCTTCCTGATGGAGCATTTCCGCCACGCCTGCGCGCGGCAGATATGCTCTAAACTGTTTTCTGGTCGCATTTTCCGAGTCGCCAAGTGATTCCACTTGGCTTGAAAATGCTTCAACGTGTCATGAAGGCTTTCATGCAAAGACGTTCCCTGCTGGCGCTTGGCGCCCTGCTGCCCATCGCCGCTGTTGCTCAGCCGGGGGTGGATCGCCCGCAGCCGCGCCTGCCGACCGAGCCCCTGCTGTTTGAAACCCGCGATGGGCGCCGGCTTGCCTTCACGGTCGAAATGGCCATCCAGCCGGAACAGCAGATGATCGGCCTCATGTTCCGCCCGGAAGTAAAACCGGATGAGGGGATGTTGTTCGATTGGGGCGCCCCGCGCGAGAGTTCGATGTGGATGCGCAATACCATCACATCCTTGGATATGATTTTCATCGCCGCCGATGGGCGCGTACATCGTATTGCGGAACGCACCGTGCCGTATTCTCTTGCCAGTGTTTCCAGCAATGGGCCGGTGCGCGCCACCTTGGAACTGGCTGCTGGCACGGCAGAGCGGCTCAATATCCGGGTGGGCGACCGGGTGTTGCACCGGATTTTCGGCACCGCGCCCTAATACAAGGCTTGCCCCGCGCCGCGACTGCCCATAGGGTGCGCCGCGTTCGGGGCGTGGCGCAGCCTGGCTAGCGCGCCTGTTTTGGGTACAGGAGGTCGGAGGTTCGAATCCTCTCGCCCCGACCAGAGTTTGAGTGACGTGACCCGTTTTCGCGGATCACGTCCGTTGGTGGCTAGACCACTTGGACTTATGCGCGCCGGATATTCCAGAATAGCGGCGGCTGGCCCTTCAGCATGCCCGTCAGGTTCCGGCGATAGGCGGTGGGCTGGTAATACATGCCCGTCGGCACATAGGGCACCTCATCAAAGGCGATGCGCTGCATCTCCTGCCCTGCGGCCGCTTCCGCTGCCGCATTGGGGGCGTTGAACCAGGCATCGCGCTGCGCTTCCAAAGCCGGGATGGTCGGCCAGCCCGGCCAGGCATTTTCACCATGGCCGCGGATGGAGGCGTGGCTCGCCGGGTTCCAATGATCAATCCCGGACCAGAAGGTGAAGAAGCCGGACCAACCGCCCTGTTCCAGCGGGTTCTTGCTGGCGCGGCGGGCGACGAGCGTGCCCCAATCCGTGCTGACCAGATCCACATTGAAGCCCATGCGGGTGAACAAATCCGCGCCGACAAGTGTGGCGGCGTTGATGGAGGAAAGATCCGTCGCATTCAGCAGCACCAGGCGCTGGCCCATCGCACCCGCGGCCTGCAATTCGGCGCGTGCGGCCTGGAGGTTCTTGCGCAGGCGATCCATGCCGATATTGCTCGCCATAGGGCTTTCCGGCGCGAAATAGCCAATGCCTTCGCGGCGCAAATCTGCGCGGCCTTCAACGCCCGAGGTGCCGATCACCGCGGTCATGAAATCAACCTGATTGATGGCAGTCAGCACGGCGCGGCGCACGGCCGGGTTGTTGAAGGGCGCGGTCGTGTGGTTCGGACGGAAAATACCGATCAGCCCAGTGTCATTGATGATGTCCACACGGATATTGCGCGCCGCCGCACCACGCATGAAAAGCGGGAACAAATCGGCGGTCGGTTGTTCCCACCAATCAATCTCACCGGATTGCAGCGCGGCGGAGGCCGTGCTGGCATCCGGAATGATCCGCCATTCCACACGATCAAAATGCGTCACCTTGCCGCCGGCGGTCATGGAAGGCGCTTCCTGACGCGGCACGTAATCCGCATTGCGCGCATAGGCGAGCATGGAGCCCGGCACCCATTCATTCTGGATGAAGCGATACGGCCCGCTGCCGACGGCTTCCGTGATATTCGTGAAGGGATCAACATTCGCGAGCCGTTCCGGCATGATGAACAGGCAGCTTGTGGTGACCTTCGCCAGGCAATCGAGCATTTTCGGGAAGGGCGCATTCAGGCGAATTTCAAACACGCGGTCGCTGACTTCGACCATGTCGGCCACGCGCGCCATGAGCACCTGGCCGAAGGCATCGCGCCTTCCCCAACGCTTGATGGAGGCGATGCAATCCCGCCCACGCACCGGCGTATTGTCGTGGAATTTGAGACCCTCACGCAAAGTGAAACGCCAGGTCTTGCCGTCATTTTCGACAACATGGCCTTCAACCATTTGCGGGCGCGGCTGGAACTTGTCGTCCATGCCATAAAGCTGATCATAAACCAGGAAAGCGTGGTCGCGGGCGACGAAGGCGGTATTGGTGAAGGGGTCAATATTCGGCAGATTGGCGTGCGGTACGTAGCGCAGCACGCGCGGTGCTTGCGCGATGGCCGGCGCACCGATGGATGCAAAGGGGAGCGCTGCCGCGCCGCCGAGCAGGTGTCGTCTTTGAAGCATGTCATTCTCCCATTGTGGTGCGGCGAAGCCTATCGCCCTTGGTTCTGGGGGAGTTTAGTGTGAAACCTTTGGTTGATTCAATGATTTGCAAAAGCCTTGGTCTCAAAAAAACTGGTTCCCCGGCCTGGGCAGCCCCAAATGTTCCCGCAATGTGGTCCCGGCATATTCTTTCCGGAAGACCCCCCGCTTTTGCAGTTCCGGCACCACCAACCGCACGAAATCCTCAACCCCGCCGGGGATGGTTGGGAACATGATGTTGAAACCATCGCAGGCATCGCTTTCAAGCCAATGCTGCATTTCATCGGCGATGGTCTCAGCGCTGCCGGTGAAGGAAAGCCCGCCATAGCCGCCGAGGGCCACGGCCAATTGCCGCACGGTCAGCTTGTCGCGCCGGGCGCGTTCCAGCACGCGTTGGCGGCCGCTTTGGCTTTGATTGGTCTCGGGGATTTCGGGCAAGGGCGCGTCCAGGTCGAAGGCGCGTGCGTCGGTGCCGAGTGCGATGGAAAGCGCGCCCATGCCGCTATCGGGATGGACCAAACTGTCCAATAGCGCGCGCTTTTCGCGGGCGGCTTCGTCTGTTTCGGCAACCGTTACCAGCGCACCGGGCAGGATTTTGATCAGGTTCGGGTCGCGCCCTGCCTGGGCGGCGCGGGATTTGATATCGGCGTAATAGGCGCGCGCATCGGCAATCGGCCCGCCGGCGGCGAAGATCATCTCGGCGACCTCGGCGGCCAATTGCCGGCCTGAATCTGAAGCGCCCGCCTGCACAATCACGGGCCAGCCTTGTACCGGGCGCGCAATGTTCAAGGGCCCGGCGATGGAGAGGTATTTGCCCTTATGATTCAGTTTATGCATCCGCGCGGGGTCCCAGAAGATGCCGCTTTCCTTGTCTCGGATGAAGGCATCTTCGGCGAAGCTGTCCCAAAGCCCGGTGACCACATTATGGAATTCGCGCGCGCGGGCATAGCGTTCCGCGTGGTCCATATGTTCCGTCATGCCGAAATTGCGCGCCGCATCGGGGTTGGAGGTGGTGACGATATTCCACCCCGCACGCCCGCCGCTGATGTGATCAAGGGAGGCAAAGCGCCGCGCGATATGATAGGGCGCGTCATAGGTGGTGGAGGCGGTGGCGATCAGCCCAATCCGTTCCGTTACCATCGCGAGTGCCGATAACAGCGTGAAGGGCTCGAAAGAAGTCACGGTGCCGCTGCGCTTCAGGGCTTCGATGGGCATATTCAGCACGGCCAGATGATCGGCCATGAAGAAGGCGTCAAACTTGCCGCGTTCCAGGGTTTGGATGCAGTGCACCAGGTGCTTGAGGCTGAAATTCGCCTCGGGCGCTGAATCGGGGTGGCGCCACCAGGCAGTGTGGATGCTGACGGGGCGCATGAAGGCGCCAAGGTGCATGTGCTTCATGGGTGAGATTCATCGGCCCGCGCTGCCATTCGCGCAAGCCTGCCAGACAGCGAGCGCCTGGATGGTTTCTGCCACATCATGCACGCGCAGAATGGCGGCACCCCGCGCTGCCCCCGCAAGCGCTACGGCGATGCTGCCGGCGAGCCGCGCTTCGGCCTGCTCCACCCCTGATAGCGTGCCGATAAAGCGCTTGCGCGATGCGCCGAGCATAATGGGGCAGCCAATCCCTGCCAGGATCGGCAAGGCTTCTATCAAGGCGAGGTTATGCGCCATGGTCTTGCCAAAGCCGATGCCGGGATCAATCGCGATCCGCCCGCGCGCAATGCCGAGTGCTTCCAGTGTCGCCACCCGGTCGCGCAGAAAACGTGCCACATCCAAGACCACATCGGCGTATTCGGCCTTGGCCTGCATCTCGCGCGGGTCGGTGACGGGCATATGCATCAGCACCACCGGCGC
>JBIKWX010000282.1:0-4533 GCA_044356095.1 Roseomonas sp. | reverse complement strand
CATCATAGCCAACCGCGACCCGCGTACCGCCGCCGCGGCTGACAATACTGCCGAAGCAGCGGCCAATGGCGTAGGCATCTTCCGGGTTCAAGGTTTTGCCGACAATGCCGCGAATATCATATTCGCGCAGCACGGTGGGGTCGAAGCGATGATTGAATCCGGTCATGGTCAGGGCTCTCAGGGGCGGCCAATGGATGAATAGGTGAAGCCGGCAGCGCGCATCGCCGCCGGATCCCAGATATTGCGAAGATCCAGCACAATACTGCCCTTCATGGCGGATTTCAGGCGATCTGGTGCCAGCGCCCGGAATTCATTCCATTCCGTCAGCACGACCAGCGCATCCGCCCCCGCTGCCGCATCCAACGGGCTATCGGCATAATGCACCGCCTGGGGCAGCACCTGGCGCGCATGCCCATTCTGCGGGTCAAAGGCGCGCAACGCCACCCCTGCCGCTGCCAGCTTGGGCAGGATGACCAGCGATGGCGCATCGCGCATGTCATCGGTTTCCGGCTTGAAGGTCAGGCCCAGCACTGCAACCGTTTTACCGGCAGGGTTCGGTCCAAGCGCTGCCAGAATGCGATCCGCCATTTGCGCCTTGCGCGCCTCATTCACCGCAATGGTGGCTTCCACCAGCTTGAGTGGCGCGCCGGCATCCTGCGCGGTATGGGCCAGCGCCAGCGTATCCTTGGGAAAGCAGGAACCGCCATAGCCCGGCCCAGGATGGAGGAATTTGCGCCCAATCCGCCCATCCAGCCCCATGCCGCGCGCCACATCATGCACATCGGCGCCAATTTTTTCACAAAGATCGGCGATTTCATTGATGAAGGTGATCTTGGTCGCAAGGAAGGCATTGGCCGCGTATTTGATCAGCTCCGCCGTTTCCAGGCTGGTCGCCAGCACCGGCGTTTCAATCAGATAAAGCGGGCGATAGAGCCGCTTCAGCACCGCCAAACCCTGTTCATCCTCGGTGCCGATCACGACGCGATCCGGGCGCATGAAATCGCCAATCGCGCTACCTTCGCGGAGAAACTCGGGGTTGGAGGCGACGCTGATGGCAAGCTCGGGCCGCACGCGGCGCACAATGGCGCGCACTTCCCGCCCGGTACCGACCGGCACGGTGGATTTCGTCACCAGCACCAAGGGCCCGGTCGCGGCGCGCGCCACTTCCTCGGCCGCCGCGTAAACATAGGAAAGATCAGCATGGCCATCGCCGCGCCGGGTTGGCGTGCCGACCGCCAGGAAAACCGCATCCGCCCCGGCAATGGCGGCTTGCAAATCCGTGGCGAAGCCAAGCCGGCCGGCTTCGACATTTTCCGCGACCAGCTTATCAAGCCCCGGTTCGTAGATCGGCATGCGCCCTTCATGCAGCGCGGTGATCTTGGCGGGGTCAACATCCATCACCGTGACATCCACGCCGAATTCCGCGAAGCAGGCGCCGGATACCAGGCCGACATAGCCGGCGCCGATCATGGCGATGCGCATGGTGCTCTCCTTAACGCTTGGGCGCGCCTGCAATGGCGCGGCAGGCCATGGCTGGCAAGGGGTTCAAGCGGATTCTGGCCCTTGGCCGCCATGGGGCAGCAGGGGGCGCAGGCTTTCCAGATCGCGTTCCGCCCGGCAGACCAGATAGCGCGGCGCGGCGCCATCCGGGTCAAGCGGCAGCGCGGTCAGGCCGATATCGCTGTAAATACGCAATAATTCCGGGCCGACGCGCCAAAAGGCCGGGTCCACCTGGGCCGCTTCGCATAAATCCCGAAAGCGCCAAATGGCGGAAACCCGATCCCGCGCTTCCCCCACCGGGTCGCCCAAGGCCAGCCACACGCCATCGCGCTTCAGGAAGGCAAAACCCGCCCGGCCCGCCTCGCCAAACACCGCCCCATCGGCGGCGGAAAGCGCGGGGGCCATGGCGCCGAGTGCCAAAAGCTTTTCCCGCACCGGCTCCGCATAGGGCAGCATGGGCGGGCGGGCGGGCAGCAGCAGCCGGAAGGCCGCGACCAGCAGCAGCACCCCGGCCAGACCCACCGTGAAGCGGAGCGATTCCGGCGCATCTGCCGCCAGCACCACCCCCCACCAGGCACGGTCGGCAAGCTCGCTCTGATAGGCAACGGTGGCGAGTGTCAGGCCGCAAATTGCCCCGGCGGCGAGGGCGCCCAGGCCCTCGGCGGACACCGCTTCGCCAATCAGGCGCGCATGGCGGTAAAAGGCGCCGCGTGCGGTCATCAGCAGCAGCGGCACCAGCAGAAAGGCCGCGATCAGCCAAAGCGGTTCCCCGCGCAGCACCAGAATCAGCGCGCCATTTGCCAGCAGAAACACTGAGGCCCACCAGGCCAGCACGAGCCGCCGCACCAGCCCATAAGCGGCCGCCAGTAGCAGCGACCCGACAACGGAAGCGGCAAAATGGCTTGCGGCTTCTTCCAGAAAATCCGGCACGGGGCCAAGCAGGCTTGGCTTGGGCGGCAGGGCGCCGATGAAAATCAGCACCAGGGCGGCAAGGCCCGTAAGGCCCGCCAGCGCTGGTACTTCAAAGGAAACCGCAATGCCGCGATCAGGCGCCAGCCGCGCAACCAGCTTGCGGCGTTGGCTGACTTCAAACCCAGCGAAAAGCGCCCCGGCCAGGAAAAGCGGGATGATGTAGTAAAACAGGCGAAACAGCAGCAACGCGCCAACAATGGCGGGGGTCGGCATATAGCCCGCCAGCGCAAACAGGATGGCGCCATCAAAAACGCCAATGCCGCCCGGCACATTGGCCGCCAGCCCCGCCATATAGGCGGCAATGTAAATCCCCAGAAAATGCAGAAAGCCAAGCCCTTCCGCCGGCGGCAGCAGCGCGAAGAAAATCATGGCGGTCACGGCGACATCGGCGGTCGCCAGCGCCACCTGGGCCAGCGCGATGCGAAAGCCGGGCAGGTCAATCTCATGCCCGAAAAGCCGGAGATGCGGCACAAAGCGCGCCAAGACGACATAGGTGATCACAATCGCCCAACACCCAATGCCGAGCAGCGGCAAAATCCAGCGCGGCGCGCCCGGCCCGAGGAAGGTCAGCAGCTCCGGCTCCAGCACCAGCACCAACCCGGCAATCGCAAAACCGCCAAGCCCGAAAGTGAGCGAGGTAATGGCAATGACCTTGGCAATCGCAACCGGTGCCAGCCCCCAACTGGCATAGAAGCGATAGCGCACTGCCGCGCCCGAAACCGTCGCCACACCGATATTATTCGCGAGCGCATAGGCGCAGAAGGAAGCCAGCAAGGATCGCCGCCAGGAAACCGGATGCCCGGCATAGATGGACCCCAGCCGGTCATAGGCCGACAGCAACAGATAGGCGCCAAGCGTGCAGCCCGCTGCCAACCAAAGTGCCGCCGGTGGTGTCGCATGCAGCGCGGTTTGGATATCCCGCCACGAAAGCCCGCGAAATTCGCGCTGCACCACGTAAAGCGCGCCAACCAGCAGGATCAGCCCGAAACAGGTCGGGCCGTAGCGTTTCAGCAGGGCAAGAACCCCCTGCCGTGTCACGCGCCTGCACTCTCCGCCCGCGCGAGCGCGGTTTCGATCAGGCCGATGGTGCCGGCCACGCCGTAAAGCGCGATGAAGCCACCAAAGCGCGGGCCTTCTTCCTGGCCGAGCAGCACCTGATAAAGCGCATTGAACCAGGCGCGGGACACACCCATCCGGCCATCCTTGTTGGCTTCCAAAAACGGCTCTCGCCGCCCGGCATCAAACACCAGATCCTGCGCGGCCTTGGCGCGTTCTTCTGCCGGCATGGCTTCAAGATCCGCCGCGCGGTCACGCAGTGCGACCATCAGCGCCGTCAGCGCCTCACGCTCTGCCTCGGATGAGTTGCGGAAGCGCTTCGTGGGTGCCACGAAATCCCGATAATAGGCGACCGCATAAGTCACCAGCTTGCCGAGCAAGGGCTGCGTTGCCGGTGTCGCGCCCGGCGCATAGCGCGCCAGAAAACCCCAGAGCAGATCAGGATCATCGGCATTCACCACACTCGCCAGATTGAGCAGCATGGTGAAGGAAACCGGTGGCTCCGGGTCATTCGGTGCGGCGCCGCGATGGATATGCCAGGCCGGGTTGGCGGCATCCGGCGTGGTGCGAAGCCGTGTGCGGTGTTGCAGATATTCATCCACGGCGCGCGGGATTTGATCGAAGTAAAGTCGCTTGGCGCGCTGCGGCTGGTTATACATGAAAAGCGAGAGGCTTTCCGGCGGCGCATAGCGCAGCCATTCTTCAATCGTCAGGCCATTGCCCTTGGATTTGGAAATTTTCTGCCCCTGCTCATCCAGGAAATGCTCATAGGTGAAGCCCTCAGGCGGCGCGCCACCCAGCACGCGGCAAATGGCGGAAGATAGCCGGACGCTATCAATCAGATCCTTGCCGGACATTTCGTAATCCACGCCAAGCGCATACCAGCGGAGGGCCCAATCCGCCTTCCATTGCGCCTTGCAATGGCCGCCGGTGATGCGCGTGCCGAATTTCTCGCCGCTGTCAGGATCACGCCAGACCAGCATGTCCTGATCCGGCCGCACCTCA
>JBIKWX010000060.1:0-15547 GCA_044356095.1 Roseomonas sp. | reverse complement strand
ACCGCCATTGCGGGGCGCCTGCTTGATCCCTATTCGCCCATGCGGCTGATTGCTGTCGCCGGCGGCGTTTCCGCCATTGCCTTCACGCTGGCGACACTCGCGGTCTGGGGCATGGAAGGCCCACGCGCCGCGCGTCCGGAAGCAAGCGATGCCGCAAAGCCGCCCTTCCGTCAGGCTTTGCGCGAGGTCTGGGCGGAACCCGAAGCGCGACGCTTCACCATTTTCATCTTCGTTTCCATGCTCGCCTATAGCGCGCAGGATCTGATTCTGGAGCCTTTTGCCGGAGCGGTTTTCAGCCGTAGCCTTGGTGAGACAACGCGCATTTCATCGCTGCAACATGCCGGCGTTCTGGTTGGCATGATTGCGATTGCGCTGATTGGCAGTGTGCGCGGTGGGCGCTGGGCGGGGACGCTGCGCTTCTGGACCATTGCGGGATGTCTGGCGGCAGCGGCGATGATGCTGGCGCTGTCGGTTGCCGGCCAATTCGGCGCGGCCTGGCCGCTTAAGACCAGCTTCTTCGCGCTTGGCGTGGCGAATGGTGTATTCGCGGCGGCGGCGATTGCTTCCATGATGCAAATGGTCGCGCGCGGGCATGAATCGCGCGAAGGCACACGCATGGGGCTTTGGGGCGCGGCGCAAGCAGTCGCGTTTGGCCTTGGTGGGCTGGCCGGTGCAGCGGCAGTGGATGTGGCGCGCCTGGCGCTTGGTCAGGCAGAGGCCGCCTATGCAACCGTGTTTATCATTGATGCGGCGCTCTTCATCGCCTCGGCCATGTTGGCCGCGCGCATCAATCGCCCAAAAATCAGCAAGACCGACGGCTTCGGCCCAATGATACCGGCAAGGTAGAAGGAAATGGCCATGCAAACATATGATGTGATCGTGGTTGGCGGCGGGCCATCCGGGGCCACCGCTGCCGATGATCTGGCGCGCCGCGGGCGCAGTGTGTTGCTGTTGGATCGCGCCGGGCGGATCAAACCCTGTGGTGGTGCGATTCCGCCACGCCTGATCCGCGACTTCGCCATCCCGGATGAACTGCTGGTGGCAAAAATCAATTCCGCCCGCATGGTCGCCCCAAGCGCGAAATCCGTGGATATGCCGATTGATGGTGGCTATGTCGGCATGGTGGATCGCGAGGATTTCGACGAATGGCTGCGCGAACGCGCCGCGCATGCCGGCGCGGAACGCCAGACCGGCACTTATGAGAAAATCACGCGCGATGCAGATGGAACAGCGATTGTCCATTGGGAAGCGAAGGACGGCACAGCAGGTGCCGCGCGCGCGCGCTTGGTGATAGGCGCGGATGGCGCGCGGTCCCAGGTGGCGAAGCAGGAAGTGCCAGGCGGCGATAAGGTGCGCTGCGTTTTCGCCTATCATGAGATTGTGCGCTCACCGCCCAATGGCGGGTCAGCGGATTTCGATGCCAAGCGCTGCGATGTCTATTACCAGGGCAAGCTTTCGCCCGATTTCTACGCCTGGATCTTCCCGCATGGCGACACAACCAGCATCGGCACGGGTTCCATGCAAAAGGGGTTTTCGCTGCGCGGTTCGGTCGCCGAACTCCGCCGCGATATTGGCCTGACGAATGCCGAGACCATTCGCCGCGAAGGCGCGCCCATTCCGCTGAAGCCGCTCAAGCGCTGGGATAATGGCCGCGATGTGATCCTGGCCGGCGATGCCGCGGGCGTGGTCGCACCCGCTTCCGGTGAGGGGATTTATTACGCCATGTATGGCGGCAGGCTGGCCGCTGACGCCGCCGAGGAATGCCTGAAAACCGGCGATGCACGCGCGCTTGCCGGTGCGCGCAAGCGCTTCATGAAGGCGCATGGGCGCGTTTTCTGGGTGCTCGGCATCATGCAGTATTTCTGGTATTCATCCGATAAAAGGCGGGAAAAATTCGTCTCCATCTGCGCGGATAAGGATGTGCAGCGCCTGACTTGGGAATCCTACATGAACAAGGAATTGGTCCGCCGCGATCCCCTTGCGCATGTGCGGATTTTCTTCAAGGATTTGGCGCATCTCTTTGGCCTCGCAAGGGCTTAGGGGCAGAACAACAAGTAAGGTTATTGAGGAATGGCGTCTCAGCCCATGCGCATTGGCACGCGCGGTTCTCCGCTGGCACTTTGGCAAGCGCGACATTTTGCGAGCGTGGCGCGCGCGGCGATCCCGGCACTTGCTGAAGATGGCGCGCTTGAAGAACACGTCATCGCGACATCGGGCGACAAGGTGCAGGATAAGCGCCTCGCGGATATTGGCGGCAAGGGGCTTTTCGCCAAGGAAATCCATGAGGCACTGGCCGATCGGCGCATTGATGTCGCGGTGCATAGCCTCAAGGATCTGGAAACCGAATTGCCGCCGGGCATTGTGCTGGCCTGCGTTTTGGAACGCGAAGACCCGCGCGATGCGCTGATTTTGGGCGCGGGATGCGGTGCGGCGCAGGCGCATGATCCGCTGGCAGCCTTGCCGCAAGGCGCGCTGGTCGGCACCGCTTCCGTGCGTCGGCAAGCGCAATTGCTGCATCGCCGGCCTGATCTCCGCGTAGATATCATTCGCGGCAATGTGCAAACGCGGTTAGGGCGCGTGGCGGCGGGGGATTTCACCTGTTCCCTATTGGCGCTGGCTGGCTTGAAGCGGCTTGGCATGGCGGATCGCGCGCAGGTGGTGCTGGAAGCCGATGCCATGCTGCCCGCTGCCTGTCAGGGCATTGTCGGCATCACGGCGCGCGCGGATGATGCGGCCACACTGGCGCTGCTCGCGCGCATTGAACACGCGCCAAGCCGGCTGGTGGCGGATGCCGAACGCGCCTTGCTCGGCGCGCTGGATGGTTCCTGCCGCACACCAATTGGCGCATATGCGACACTGCTGCCTGATGGCCGGCTTCGCCTGCATGGGCTGGTGGCGCGCGCCGATGGCAGTTTCCTGAAGCGCAATTTGGGCGAGGCCGCGGCGAAGGACGGCCCGCAGCTTGGGCGGGATCTGGCCGCGGCTTTGAAGCGCGAAAGCCCTGCGGATATTTTTGGTTAAACGCTCAACTTGCGTGCCGCGAAGCCCGCCACATGATGACGCCAACCACCAAGGCCGGCAGTCCACACAGGATAAAGCCGATGCCATGGCTATTCGTCATGGCAAGCTGCGCCGCATAGATCACGGGCAGGATAAAGGCGCCAACCTGGCCGAAGGATAGCACACCGCCCGTTGCCGCCCCGCGCATACCGGGCGGCGCCAAGCGCGCCGCTTCAGACAGCAAAACGCCATGCCAGGACATGGCGGTGGCGCTCATGCCTGTTGCGATAAGGGCGATCAGCAGCGGGTGCCACTCCGCGCCATAGAGGCTCATCAAAACAGCGCTCGCGGCCATGCCAAGCGAAAGCCCTGCCATGACACGGCGCGGCGCAACGCGGCCACTGCTCAGCCAGCCCCAGAAAATACGCATCGGCACGGCAATGGTCATGGCAATGGCAAACATCAGCCCCGCCGCCGCCAGATCGTAATTCAGCGCCGTCAGATAAAGCACATAATAGCTGGTGAAGGCCGTTTGCAGCCCGTTGAAGGCAAAGCAGGCCAGCGACAATTCGCGCAAATCCTTGGATTTCAACACTGCCGCCAGCGTGGTGCGAAAATCCGAAAAATGAAAACTGCGGCTTGGCACGCGGTCCGAGTCAAACTCACCGCGCAAGGGTTCCAGCATAATGGCAAACAGGAAACAGGCGCCGGCGGCCACCAGCAAGGCGCCACTCCAGCCGAGATGCCCGGTCAGGAAAGGACCAAGCAGCCCCGCCAGCAAAAGCCCTGCCGGCACCGCGGTTTGCTTGATGGAAAACACCAAGGGCGCCTGCTTGGGCGGGGAATAACGCCCGAGCAAATGCGAACTCGCGGGTGTCGAGGTCGCCGCCCCTCCCCCACCAATGATCGCGGAGATCAGGAAAAAGACCAGCGGCCCCGCCGCCGCCAAGGCCATGCCGGCAGCGAGAAAGACCAGCGCCACCTGGCTCATCCGCAGCGCGCCGTAGCGGATGATGAAGCTGCCGCAGCCGAGCTGGAACACGAGCGAAGCGAGCGCCGCTGCGCCGACATAAACGCCCACCAAGGCAGGGTCTATGTGCAAATCCTCGATAATGGCGGGCGCGATGACCAGCGGCAGGGTGCGACCGATGGAAGCAAAGGTCTGCTGCACAAACATGGCCCCAAGGGCCAGGTACAGAAGCTTCTTGGCCGTATCGGCAATCATGCGCGCAACATCACCTCGTCAAGCAGATGAAGCCTAGGCGCGTTTTGCCCCGCACGAAAGATCAGCCCTCATCCTCGGCATAGGGGTTGCGAGGGGATCGCAATTGCAGCCGGATCGGCACGCCCGGCATGGTGAAATGATCACGGAAGGAATTGACCAGATAGCGCCGATAATCCTCGGGCAGCACATCGGCGCGCGTGCCGAAAATCACCATGGTCGGCGGGCGCGCCTTTGGCATGGTGGCGTAGCGGAGCTTGATCCGCTTGCCATCCACCAGCGGCGGCTGATGCCGCGCGAGTGCGGCTTCAAACCAACGATTGACCTCCCCGGTCGGGATGCGGCGATTCCAAAGCGCATAGGCAGCGCGCACTGCGGGCATCAACTTATCCACCCCGCGCCCGGTCGCCGCCGAAAGCGGCACCACAGTCACCCCCTTGGATTGCGCGAGTGAGGTCATCAGCGCGTCTTCCACGCGCTTGCGCGCTGCATTGCGGTCTTCCACCGCATCCCATTTATTGAGCGCGATCACCAAGGCCCGGCCTTCACGTTCCGCAAGGCGCGCAATGCGTAAATCCTGTTCATCCATGCCAAGCAGCGCATCCAAAACCAGGACCACAACTTCCGCCTCCTTGAGCGCGGCAAGGGTGGAGGCGACCGACATCTGCTCCAAAGTTTCCTGTACGCGGGCTTTCTTGCGCATGCCGGCCGTATCCACCAAGCGCACCTCACCGCCGGACGCGTCGCGCCATTGCACGGCAACGGCATCGCGCGTCAGGCCGGGCTCCGGGCCGGTAATCATGCGGTCCTCGCCAAGCAGCGCGTTCAGCAGCGTTGATTTGCCGGCATTGGGGCGGCCCACAATCGCAAGGCGCAGTGGGCGTTCCTTATCTTCTTCCTCTGTCTCATCCTCTGGCAGCGGGCCAAGCTTGGCGGCGATTTCATCATGCAGATTGCCGAAGCCATCGCCATGTTCGGAACTAACCGGCACAGGATCGCCGAGCCCCAATTCAAAGGCTTCCATGGCAGCGGTCGTGCCAGCGCGACCTTCTGCCTTATTCGCGACCACGAGCACCGGCACGCGGGTGCGCCTGAGCCAGGCAGCAAAGGCACGATCTGCGGGTGTGATGCCAGCGCGCGCATCCATCACAAAAAGTGCGAGCGAGGCATTGCGCAGCGCAGCCTCAGAACTCGCGCGCATGCGGCCTGGCACGGTATCGGGCGGCGCTTCCTCAAGCCCGGCGGTATCCACCAGCGTCACATCGCGCCCGGCGATGCGCGCGGTCACTTCCTTCCGGTCGCGCGTGACGCCCGGCGTGTCATGCACCAAAGCGATCTTACGCTGTGCCAGCCGATTGAACAGCGTGGATTTGCCGACATTGGGGCGGCCCAGAATGACAATGACAGGCTGCATAAGACCCTTCTGATCAGCCTTCGCCCGCAAAGGCAATCAAGCTGCCATCATCGGTCGCCAGGATCAGCCGCCCACCCACCGCCATCATCGGCAAGGAAAGCGCCCCCGGCAGGCGCTGGCGCGCCAACACATCGCCATTTGATGGATCGAGCGAAACAAGCTCGGCCAGGCTGGTGCCAACGAAAAGCCGCCCGCCGGCGAGTAACGGGGAGGATAGTTGCACCTGTGGCTGCGCCCGATTGCCTTGCGCCGGCGGGCGGAGCGAAACCGCCCAGCGCGCCAAGCCCGTTTCACGCTGTAGCGCTGCCATTTCGCCGGAATCGGTCGCGCCAAACACCCATTCGCCCGCAGCCCAGGGCATTTCCGTGCCACCGAATTCGCGTTCCCAAATGCGCCGGCCCGCGCGCAGATCAATCGAAAGCCCGATCCCGCCCATGCCAATGGCAATGACATCATTGCGCGCAATCACCGGCGCGGCGCGTACACTGCCCACATCGGCCAAACTCGTACCACCGGCTGCGGCGAGGCTGTCGCTCCAGAGCACGCGGCCATCATTGGCGCGGAAAGCCAGAATTTCACCTGAAGGAAAGCCCGCCACCACCGTCTCACCCAGAATGGCCGGCGGCGGCAGGCCAAGCGGGACAGTCAGGATTGCCTGGGCACGGTAGCGCCACAGCACTTTGCCATCCTCGGCCGAAAGCGCCAGCAAAGTGCTATCCAAGGTTGTCACGAAAATGCGGCCATTGGCGAAAGAAGGTGCGCCGCGCATCGGCGCCTGCATACGCACGCGCCATTTCACCGAACCATCCGCAGCCGAAAGCGCCAGCACTTCCGAAAGCCCAGTTGCGACAAAAACCGTATCGCCTTCAACAATCACACCGGCGCCGCCACCATCGCCACGTTCATTTTCTGGCCGCGTATCCACCCGCCAGCGCCGCGCGCCATTGGCAATATCGAAGGCGGAAACAAACCCATCCGCATCGCCCATGAAAACGCGATCAGCACTGGCAACAGGCCCGCCCACAACCCGGCGGCGAAAGGATGTGCCGGTGCCATAGCTCGCGGACCATGCCTGACGCAGATTGGCGCCAAGCGCGATATGCCCGCCCGCATGGCTCGCGACACCTCCAAGCTGCGGCCAAAGGCTGCGCTGTTCCTGCGCCGGCAGGGTAATGGTAAGCCCACGCGCCTCGGCATCCGCTTCCACGGTGCGATCCGGTAGAGTCATCACTGACTTGCGTTCACCCACAATCTTCACGCGACGTTCGCCGAAAATACTGTCCAGCGTTTCGCAGCCCGCCAGCAGCCCCGCCGAGCCCAGCAGCCAGGCGCGCCGAGAAATATCCCGCCCCGTCATCCTTCAAGCCCCATCGCCAAGCGTTGTGCCCTTTCCCGCACACCCCGCGGCGCCGTGACATCGGCAGCCAAAGCCTGGAAGGCTTGGCGCGCTTCGTCCCGCCTGTCGGCACGGAGCGCAATCAAGCCAGCCACTTCCCGCGCCGAGGCATTCCAGGCCGAATCGGGGCGCGTCAGCGGCGTAATCCGCGCGGCCAACATGGCGGGGTCACCCTGATCAAGCGACCGGATCACCCAAAGCAGCGACGCCAAATCCCGATAGAGCGGATCGGCGCTGCTATCCGCCGCGATGGCATCATAAAGCCGCAGCGCTTCCGCCAAATCCCCGGTTTCGGCCTTGAGCGCGGCGGCGCGCAGCCGCGCCAGATCACGATAGCCAGCCGGCGCGCCACGGGACGCTTCCTCAAAACGCTGGGCCATGGCGCGAAGGTCTGCGCCCTCGGCCTCGGCCGCGCGATGTGCGGCCATGAAGGCAATGGCGGCCTTCTCCGCTTCCCGCGCTTCATACCAGCGCCAGCTTTGATGGGCGCCAACGCCGGCCAGCACGAAGACAAGCACGCCCAAGACCAAGGTCCCGTAGCGCTTCCAAAGCCGGCGGGCGCGTTCAGCGCGGAGGTCTTCCGCAACCTCGTCAAAAATATCGGGCAAGGCGGTCCTCAAGGATCGAGTAGGTCTTGCGCAGGGCTAAGGCCTATCGCGGCGGCGGTCAAACGGGGAATTTTCGGGGTATGGGGGGTTCTGGTAATAATTTTAGAAGAAAATTTGTAATTCATTAACTTTTTTGGCGTCTGTTGGCGGGATGCAGTTCTTTCGCCCCCTCTGCGCCCTTTTATTGCTGCTGGCCGGCTGCAATGGCGTGCAAGCCCCCGGCGCGCCCCTGCTGGCCATTCCAGCAGCCATAGAAGGGGTATCGCTTGTCACCACGCAGCGCGGGGTGGGCGATAATGTGGTTTCGCTGGTGACGGGCCAGGATTGTTCCTATGTTCGGCTCGCCAAGGGCCAGACCTATTGCGCTTCAGACCCGCCACCGCCCGCGCAGCCGATCTGCACCAGAAGCCTCGGGAAGGTGGATTGCTGGACCACGCCGCCGGTCGCAACTCCCCCCTACAGCAATGTCCGCGACGGGCCTTACGAGCTGACCGCCGAACAGGAACGCAACCGCACCGCGCGCTGGCCAAAGCTGTTCTGAAATAATAATCGTTTTCGTGCGCCCCGCCCCATGTGGGGGAGGATTTGTGCAGACCACAACCTCTGGTTTCATTGACTGACTGATGAATGCCTGTGGCCCCGGATGCTCGGCTAATCCAGCTTTTCTCTCAGCCGACTTGAATATCTGTGCTTGGCGTCGGTGCGGCCATCACGCGCAGGTCAGGCGTGCGATCGAAGCGGAGCCAGGACAGTGCGACTCGTCGCCCGCAAGAGAGTGGAGTGGCGTGAAGCTGTAGTGTTTTTGTTTTATTTTATCAACTATTACCGAATGGGTCGAATACTCATTACACGGGAAGATATGTCGGCATTTGTGATGAATGTATCATTATTATAGGCCTAAGTTGATACATGTGGCACGACATGTTCTCATTTCAGCATGAGTGTTTATCATTTTTTTACTGGAACATATTACCCTCCCCCTCTCGTTCACACTTGTGGATTTGAAATCTGCGCCGCCAAGGCGCACATAAGGTTCGCTTCCCTTCTGTGTTGCGACACAGGCTTGGCGATTGGAGAATGACATGGCGGCCCACGAGCCAGCCCAAAACACCGCATCCGCGCCGTTACACGCGGTATCCGCGTCTGACCTGCCACGGTTTTTGGAACAGCTTGGGGCGCCTTCGGCGGCCTTTTTGCGCGCTTCTGGTTTCAGTGCCAAGCCAGGAGAGGTGGCCTTGATCCCTGGCGCGAACGGCCTTGACGGCGCAGTTATTGGGGTGAGTGCTGAAGCTTCGCCATGGCATTTCGGTGCAGCGCCTTGGGCCCTGCCCGCGGGCACAAAATGGCATCTTGCTGGAGCCGGCGCCGATCCCTCCGAAGCGGTCCTGGGGTGGCGGCTCGGCGCCTATCGTTGGTTGCGCCACAAGCAGCAAGACCGCCCCTCCGCCGAGCTGATCCCGCCGCCTGGCACGGAGCTGGCCGTGACGATCGCTGAGGCTGTTTGCGCAGCGCGCGATTTGATCAATATGCCAGCTGCTGAATTGGGCCCGCAGGCGCTGGCCGAAGCGGCGGCGGCGCTTGCTGCAAGACATGGCGGCAGCGCCGAAATCATTGCTGGCCCAGCCCTGGAAGAGGGTTTTCCCTGTATGGCCGCCGTCGGCGCCGGCAGCCCGCGCGCGCCACACCTGGCCGTGCTGCGCTGGGAGGGTGATCCCAATGGCCCGCTCATTGCGCTCTGCGGGAAGGGTGTCTGCTTTGATACGGGCGGCCTGGATCTGAAGCCATCTGCGGCCATGCTGCGCATGAAAAAGGATATGGGCGGTGCCGCGGTAATGCTGGCAGTCGCGGAGATGGTCATGCGCGCTCGGCTGCCGCTCAGGCTACTGGTACTGATAGGCGCGGTGGAAAACGCCATTTCCGGCTCGGCGATGCGGCCCATGGATGTTTTGCGTACGCGCAAAGGGCTCAGGGTTGAAATCGGCAATACGGATGCCGAGGGAAGGCTGGTCTTGTGCGATCTGTTACAATTTGCTGCGGAACATAGCCCCGCCATGATCCTGGATGCGGCCACACTGACGGGGGCGGCACGGGTTGCGCTCGGCCCCGACCTGCCGGCGTTGTTCAGCAATAATGATGCCTTATCGGGAGAACTTTTGAGCGCGGGTATGGCGGTTCAGGACCCGCTTTGGCGCCTGCCACTCTATGAAGGCTATGATTCCTGGCTGGATAGCCCTTACGCAGACCTTTCCAATGTAGCAACAAAACCCATGGCGGGCGCGGTCACTGCTGCCCTGTTCCTGCGCCGATTTGTACCCCAAAGCCAGCCTTGGGCGCATCTTGATGTCTATGCCTGGAATGACACGACGCGCCCTGGCCGACCGGAAGGCGGCGAAGCCCAGGGCGCGCGTGCCATTTTCAAAATGTTACACGATTTCAAGAAGGGAATGTGATATGACATTTTCTTGACACCGTTACATGACACCGGAAAAAGGCAATAAGGCCTTCAACTGGCTTCAAAGAATATAGGGTTCCAAAAGCCCAAATCAGTCGTACGGAAAGGAAAACCACCATGGCCAACAACAACAATGGTTCGGAACATATGATCCGGGTCCTGCAGGAAACCATCGTAACGCTGGTGCGTCGCGACGGTACTGATCTCTCATCCCGCCAGCTTGGCGTGATGCTGATCAGCTACCTGACCGATGGCCCGCATACGGTGCGCGGTCTCGCCGCAAAGCTTAATGTTTCCAAGCCCGCGATCACGCGCGCGCTGGACCGTCTCGGGGATCATGATTTGGCGCGCCGCAAGGCCGATCCTTCAGATCGCCGCTCTGTCCTGGTTCAGCGCACGCCGAAGGGCAATGCCTTCATGCGGGAACTGCGGAATACCATCCTGGCAGCAGAACAGCGGGTGAATGAAGCGGCGAAGGCCGAAAACGGTCGCAAGTAACCGCCTCAGCGGCGTCGGGACATACCCGGTCGCCGTTTCGCTTGACAGGCTTGCGCAGCGCTGCTTTGCCTCAGCGCGCGCGACCTGGGCCACTTCATGACCGATTTTGCCTACATCATTTCGAAGATTATCTGGTTCCCGGCGCGGCCGGGTCACTTCGCGTTGCTGCTTGGCGCCATCGGGCTTGCGTTGATCTGGCGCGGGCGTCGTTATGGTCGCTGGCTGATCCTGGCTTGCCTTGCCTTCTTCTTCTTGCTGATCACGACCCCGATCAGCCAGTTCATCCTGCTGCCGTTGGAAGACCGTTTCCCGCGCCCCGCCGAGGCACCCGCGCGCGTGGATGGCATTGTGGTATTGGGCGGTGCGGTAGATCAGAATATTACCGATGCGCGCGGTATTCCCGCCATCAATGGCGCGGCTGAGCGCATGACGGAAGCAGTTGCCCTCGCGCGCCGCTTCCCCGATGCGCGCATTGTCTTCACCGGCGGCCAGGGCTCCTTGGTGCATGGGGGCCTGACGGAAGCCGATGTGGCGCGGCAAGTCTTCGAAAGCCTCGGCCTTTCGGGCCCGCGCGTGATTTATGAGAACGCCGCGCGCAACACGCATCAGAACGCGTTACTGACGCGGGCGCTGGTGCAGCCCAAACCGGATGAGGTGTGGCTGCTGGTGACCTCGGCCAGCCATATGCCCCGAAGCATGGGCGTATTTC
Organism: Roseomonas sp.; assembly: GCA_044356095.1. Classification (GTDB taxonomy): domain Bacteria; phylum Pseudomonadota; class Alphaproteobacteria; order Acetobacterales; family Acetobacteraceae; genus Neoroseomonas. The sequence goes on along the minus strand of JBIKWX010000060.1, from coordinate 4,248 downwards.
GCCAGGCGGGCTGGTCCAATATCATTGCCTGGCCGGTGAATTATCGTACCGGGCATGGCTTCGCCGCACTTTACGACGCGCCCTTCCCTGAGCGTCTTGGCCAATTCGAATGGGGCTTTCGCGAATGGCTGGGGCTGGCTGCCTATCGCCTGATGGGGCGCACGGATGCGCTTTTGCCAGCGCCCTGAAGGCTTCAATCCACCCGAATATTCCCATCACGAATCACACGCGTCCATCTTTCGCGATCGGTTGCGATGAAATCCCGAAAGGCTTCCTGCGTCATCGGTGCGGGTTCAGTGCCCTGCGCCACCAGCCGCGCACGAAAGGCTTCGCGGGCGAGTGATGCATTCACTTCCCGATGCAGCCGATCAATGATGGCAGCGGGCGTGCCGGCCGGCACCATCAGCCCGTAGAAGCCCACACCTTCGTAGCCGGCGACACCAGATTCAGCGATGGTCGGCACATCAGGCAAGGCAGGATCTCGCCGCGCGGTGGTTACCGCAATGGCGCGCACGCGCCCGCCCTGGATATGCGGCAGCGCGGTTGGCATCGTATCAAACATCATGGCAAGCCGCCCGCCGATGGTGTCCACCATGGCAGGGCCAGTGCCGCGATAGGGCACATGCGTGATGTCCACCCCGGTCATTTGCTTCAGCAATTCCATGAATAAATGCTGCGCGCTGCCCGTGCCGCTTGACCCGTAATTCAATTCGCCTGGTTTGGCGCGCGCCATGGCCAGCAATTCACCCAAATTGCGCGCTGCCACGGAAGGATGCACCACCAAAACGGAAGCGACCGTGGAGACCATCGCAATCGGCACCAGATCACGCGCCGGGTCATAGGCAAGGCGCAATAGCGCGGGATTGATCGCGAGCGGGCCGGTGGAGCCCATCAGCAATGTGTAGCCATCGGGTGCGCTACGCACCACCGCTTCTGTGCCCACAGAACCACCCGCGCCGGTGCGGTTTTCCACCACAACGGATTGCCTGAGCGCCGGCGTGAGTTCCTCGGCCATATTGCGCGCCAATACGTCGGCGGCACCACCGGGCGGGAAGGGCGAAATCAGCCGAAGGCTGCGCGCGGGCCAGACTTCCTGCGCGGAAGCAATGGCAGGAAAGGCAAGAAGCCCGGCAAGGGCAGCGCGTCTTGTTGTCATCCGAGTGTCCTTCTTTGGGCATGCAGCCATGGAGGGGCGATCCAGCAAGGCTTGACGACCGACTTTGAGCGATCAGACTAGCCACGAACTACCCCTCAAGGAAGCCCAGCATGTCCATGCCCCTGCTTTTCACCCCCATCACGCTACGGTCCGTGACGCTGCCCAATCGCGTGGCACTTTCGCCGCTTTGTATGTATTCGGCCAAGGACGGTCTTGCGAATGGGTTTCATTTTTCGCACCTGACAGCGGTGGCGCGTGGTCGCGCGGGGCTGATCTTTACCGAGGCAACCGCAGTGGTGCCGGAAGGGCGCATCACCCATGGCTGCTGCGGGCTTTGGAATGATGCGCAGATCGAAGCCTATCGCCCCATCGTGGATGCGATTATCGGCTTTGGGTCTGTGCCGGCCATTCAAATCGCCCATGCCGGGCGCAAGGCTTCAGTGCAGCCGCCCTGGAAGGGCAGCACACCCTTGCGCGCCGAAGATGCCGCGATGGGTTCGCCGCCTTGGGAGTGCTTTGGGCCAACGTCGGAACCGGTCGGGCCAGGCTGGCACGCGCCAACCGCCATGACTGAGGCGAAAATCCAGGAAACCGTGCAGGCCTTCGCCGCCGCTGCGGTGCGCGCGGCCAAGGCAGGGTTTCGCGTGCTCGAAATTCATGGCGCGCATGGGTATTTGATCCAGGCTTTCCTTTCGCCCATCGCGAATAAGCGCAATGATCGTTACGGTGGGGACCTGGCCGGGCGCATGCGCTTTGCCTTGGAAGTGACCGAAGCGGTGCGCGCCGCCTGGCCTGCTGATCTGCCGCTGTTTTTCCGCATCTCCGCCGTGGATGGCCCCGCTGAGGGCTGGAGCCTGGATGATTCCGTTGTGCTGGCAAAGGAATTGAAGGCACGCGGCGTGGATGTGGTGGATTGCTCAGCCGGCGGCGTTTCGGGGGCGCCTGCCTTCCGCGCCAATGATTCAGGCCAGCCGCTGCGCACCCGTGCGGAACGCCCGCCGGGCTTCCAGGTGCCCTATGCCGAACGCGTGCGGCGTGATGCGGGTGTCGCGACCATGGCGGTCGGTGTGATCATCGCCGGCGATCAGGCAGAAGCGATCTTGCAGGAAGGCCGCGCTGATCTGATCGCGGTTGGGCGCGAATTGATGTACGATCCCTATTGGACACTGAAGGCCGCCGAGAGCCTCGGCTGCGATCCGGGCAATAAGATGTGGCCCGATAATTATGGCTGGGCCATTCAGCGCCGCGCGGAAATCATGGCGGCGGCGGGTCGGCGATAGGCTTTCCCATCGGCACTTCGTTTTCTAGGTGAATTGGCGCGGGAATTGCTGCACTATTCGTCCATGAATAGACGCAGCCTCCTCGCCGGTCTTGGTGCCGGCCTTCTCGCCCGCCCTGGCGCCGCATCGGCCCAGGCCTGGGCACCCAGCCGGCCCGTGACGATCATTCTGGGCTTCCCGCCAGGTGGTGCATCGGATGCCGCGATGCGCATCATGCAGCCTGTTTTGCAGGCAGCTTTGGGCCAGCCGGTGGTGATTGATAACCGCGCCGGCGCGGGCGGCAATATCGGCGCGCAGGCAGTGGCGCGCGCGGCACCTGATGGGCATACCATCGGTTCGGCCAATATCGGTACCCTCGCGGTCAATCCCGCTTTGGTGCGCAATATGGGCTTTGATCCCATGACGGATCTGATGCCCCTTTCGACCATCTTCAACGCCGTGAATGTGCTGGTCTGCCCCGCCAATCGGCCCTTCAGGTCGGTCGCTGATATCATTACCGCCGCCAAGGCACGGCCTGAGACGATCAGCTACGGCACGGGCGGGGTTGGCTCGCCCGGGCATCTTTGCGGTATTTTGTTTGACCATATCGCGGGCACGCGTACCGTACCGGTGCCGTATCGTGGTGGCGGGCCGCAAATGCTGGCGCTTGTGGCGGGTGAGCATGATTTCGGCTTTTCGCCCATGGGCACGGTGCTGACCCATGTGCAGGCCGGCACCATTCGCGCCTTGGGTGTCGCGACCAAAACCCGCGCGCGCGAATTGCCCGATGTGCCGAGCATGATCGAAGCCGGGCTGCCGAATTTCGAGGTGCTGAATTGGGATGGCTTTGTCGTGCCCGCCGGAACCCCCGCCCCCATTCGCGCGCGGCTGGGTGAGGTAATTCGCACAGCACTTGCCGATCCATCCGTTATTGGGGATTTCCAGCGCCGTGGCCTGGAAGCCTGGCCCAGCACGGAAGCGGCCTTTGCCGCGCAATTGGCAGCCGATGCCGCGAAGTGGCAGCCCTTGATCCGCGCGGCGGGGATTGAACCAAGCTGAGGTTTTGCCGGGGCCAAGACAGTCTGGCCCTCGGGCGAAATCCCCCTATAAGGCGCCTGCCCCTTTCAGGAACGCAGAGCCTTCATGATTCGCCTTGATAATATCAGCAAGCAAAACGGTCGGCAGATCCTTTTCATTGAGGCGTCTGCCGCGCTGCAAAGGGGCGAGAAAATTGGCTTGGTCGGCCCGAATGGTGCCGGCAAAACGACGCTGTTCCGCATGATGACCCAGCAGGAACAACCCGATGAGGGGTTGGTGATTGCCGAAAAGGGCCTCAGCATCGGTTTCTTCAGCCAGGATGTTGGGGAAATGTCCGGCCGCAGCGCGGTGGCCGAGGTTATGGATGGCGCGGGCGCCATCAGCGAAGTGGCCGCCGAATTGAAGGCGCTGGAAATCGCGCTCGGTGATCCGGACCAGGCTGATCAGATGGATCAATTGATTGAACGCTTTGGGGAAGTGCAGGCACGCTTTGAGGAATTGGGCGGCTATGCGCTGGAAGGCCGCGCGCGTGAGGTTCTGGCGGGGCTCAGTTTCAGCCAGGAAATGATGGAAGGCGATGTTGGCGCCTTGTCCGGCGGTTGGAAAATGCGCGTGGCCTTGGCGCGCATTTTGTTGATGGCCCCAGATGTCATGCTTTTGGACGAACCCAGCAACCACCTTGATCTGGAAAGTCTTATCTGGCTGGAAAATTTCCTGCTGGCCTATGATGGCGCGCTGCTGATGACATCCCATGATCGGGAATTCATGAACCGTATCGTCAATAAGATCATTGAA
>JBIKWX010000280.1:0-4617 GCA_044356095.1 Roseomonas sp. | reverse complement strand
GCCGGTTGCCGCCCATGCCGCACCTGCGCCAGCCGCGGCACCCGCTGCCGCCGCAGCGCCGCCCGCAGCCAGAACCGCCGAGATTGACGCGGATCATCCGGGCGCGGTGAATAGCCCCATGGTGGGTGTTGCCTATCTTTCGCCCGAACCGACCTCGGCCCCCTTCGTGACGGTGGGCAGCAAGGTCACGCAAGGCCAGACGCTGCTGCTGATTGAGGCGATGAAGACCTATAATCAGATCAAGTCGCCGCGCGCCGGCACGGTGACGCGCATTCTGGTTGAAAGCGGCACGCCGGTGGAATTCGGCGAACCGCTGATGATTGTTGAGTAATGGCGCGCTCGGCTGGGGGTGCACAACATGTTCGGTAAGGTGCTGATCGCCAATCGGGGTGAGATTGCGCTGCGCGTCCACCGCGCCTGCCAGGAAATGGGCATTCGGACCGTGGCAGTGCATTCCACCGCGGATGCGACGGCGATGCATGTGCGCTTTGCCGATGAAAGTGTTTGCATCGGCCCGCCGGCCGCGCGTGATTCCTATTTGAACATGGCAGCGGTGATTTCGGCCGCCATGGTAACCGGCGCGGATGCCATTCATCCGGGCTATGGGTTTCTTTCCGAAAATGCGCGCTTTGCCGAAATGGTGGAAGCGCATGGGCTGAAATTCATTGGCCCCGCGCCCGAGCATATCCGCATGATGGGCGACAAGATCGCCGCCAAGGATGCGATGCGGAGCCTTGGCGTGCCGCTGGTGCCAGGTTCCATGGGCGCGCTCGAGACCCTGGAACAGGCGCGCGAGGTGGCCGAGGCCGTTAAATACCCCGTGCTGATCAAGGCCGCCGCTGGTGGCGGTGGGCGTGGCATGAAGGTGGCCCGCAGCGCCGATGAGCTTGAGGAAGCCTGGAGTGTCGCGCGCGCCGAGGCCAAGGCCGCCTTTGGTGATGACAGCGTCTATCTGGAAAAATACCTCGATCGGCCGCGGCATATTGAATTGCAGGTGCTGGCCGACACGCATGGCAATGTGGTGCATTTCGGGGAGCGTGATTGTTCCCTGCAACGGCGCCATCAGAAGCTGGTGGAAGAAGCCGGCAGCCCCGTGCTGGATGCGGCGGCGCGCGATGCGTTGGGTGCGACCGTGACCGCAGGGCTATCAAAACTTGGCTATCGCAATGCCGGCACTTTGGAATTCCTGTGGCAGGATGGGCAATTCGCCTTCATTGAAATGAATACGCGGCTTCAGGTGGAACACCCGGTGACCGAGATGGTCTGCGGCATTGATTTGGTGAAGGAACAAATCCGCATCGCTGCCGGTGAGGCTTTGGGTTATGGCCAGAAGGATATCCTGTTTTACGGCCATGCCATTGAATGCCGCGTGACTGCGGAAGACCCGGAGACTTTTGCGCCCAATCCCGGCAAGGTGACGACGTATCACGCGCCGGGCGGGCTTGGGGTGCGCGTGGATAGTGCGCTTTATTCGGGTTATGTGGTGCCGCCGCATTATGACAGCCTGGTCGCCAAGCTGATTGTGCATGCGCCGACGCGTGCCGAGGCGATTGGACGCATGCGCCGTGCGCTTTCGGAAATGGTGGTGGCCGGCATCAAGACGACCTTGCCCTTGCATCAGGCCGTGATGGAAGCCCCCGAATTCCAGGATGGGGATTATACGATCCATTGGCTTGAGCGGTTTGTCTCAGACCGGAACACCGACGCGGCTGGGTGAGGGTTTGGCCGGCGCTTGGACGGCTGACGCGCGCACCCTTTCGCTTTTTTCTTGCAATCGCTGCGCTCTCCACTATCATACCTAGTGTTATAGATGCTGTTCGTGGTCAGGTGCGCGTCTTCAGGACCAAGCCCTTTACCCGCTTCGCGCTGCGAGAGGGCATTAGCGATGCCGCTTTGTGTGAAGCTGTGGCGCGGGCGGAAAGGGGCCTGGTGGATGCTGATCTGGGACGGGGCGTGATCAAGCAAAGGCTGGCGCGGCCTGGGCAGGGCAAGTCCGGCGGGTTTCGCAGCATTATCTTGTTCCGGCGCGGGGCGCGGGCGTTTTTCGTTTTTGGCTTCGCCAAGAATGCGCGGGACAATATTGATGCGGCGGAATTGCAGGCCTTTCGCCGACTGGCGGATGAGGTGCTTGGCTATGATGATGCCTCCCTGGCTTTAGCGATGGCGAATGGAACGATGACGGAGGTGATGTGCAATGCCTAAGCGATACCGGAGCGACGCGCTGGCGGCGGTGCATGAAGTGGCACAGGGGCTGGCTGAGGCAGGGGCGATGGACAAGCGCAGCTTGCGCGATTTTGATACGCTCTGCCTGACGCCAGTGGAGCCGCTTTCGCCCGCGGAAATCCGCGCGCTGCGCCTGCGGGAAAATGCATCCCAGGCGGTATTTGCGCTGCATTTGAATGTGACGACCGGTCTGGTGAGCCAATGGGAACGCGGCGAAAAACAGCCGAGCGGGGCTTCGTTGAAATTGCTGACCTTGGTGGCGCGGAAGGGATTGCAGGCGGTAGCCTGAGGGGGTGAGATCCCAAATCATGGTTTCCAAAGGCCCCGGGCCTTTGGTGGGTGGGTTTCAGGGAGGGCAAAGCCCTCCCTGACTTTTCAGTTGGCCGGCTTCACCGCCATGGCCGTGGTCCGTTCATCCATCCGCGGCGTATAGGCAAAGCCGCGCCGCGCTGCCCAGACATTGACCAATTGGAATAGCGGGATCATCACCTGTTCATCCGTGGTCACGATTCTCACAGCCTCCCGCAGCAGTTTCTCGCGTTCGGCGTCATCCAGTGTGGCGGCGGCGCGTTCGGTGAGTGCGTCAAGGGCAGGGTTTGAATAGCGCGATGAATTGGCGGCACCGCGGCGTTTTTCGCGGTCGAATGTGCCGAAGATATTGACCAGCATATAGGATGCCTCGCCGGTCACGCTGCCCCAGCCGCCCATGCGGGCGTTGAATTCCTGGCGTGAATTGCGTGCGGCATAGGTGGTCCAGGGCAGGGTTTGCACTTCGGTGCGCAGCCCAACGCGGGTCCACATTTGTGCGACGGCTTGCGCGACTCGGGCATCATTCGGCCAGCGATCATTGGGTGCTGCCAGGGTCAGGCGGAAGCCTTGCGGGAAGCCGGCTTCGGCCAGCAGGCGTCGCGCGCCGTCAGCGTCAAAGCGGGGCGTGGGGACATCGGGGTTATAGGAAAAGGCACCGGGCGGCAGCCATTGGCCGGTCGGCTTGGCGGTGCCTTCCATGACGCGTTCGGTGAGTGCATTGCGGTCTATCGCCATGGAAAGCGCTCGGCGCACCCGCACATCATGGAAGGGGTTGCGCGTGAAGGGCTTGCCTTCATTGTCGCTGACCAGGATGGGGTTTTCCGCGCGGGAGTAGTCAAACCAAAGATAGATCAGGCGCAGCCCTTGGATTTCATAAAGCGTGATGCGTTGATCGCGCCGCAGGCGTTCCAGGTCGGATGACGGCACTTGGTCAATCACATCCACATCGCCGGCGAGCAGGGCCGCGGTGCGTGATGCGTCATTGGCGATGAAGCGGTAGGAAACCCGCGCCCAGGGCTGCGGCCCGGCCCAGTAGTTTTCATTGCGGGTGAATTCAGTGCGGTCACCATGGCGGTAATTCGCAAGGCGATAGGGGCCGGTGCCGATGGCGGCGCGGCCGGCATTGTAATCCTCGGTCTCTGCGCCGGAGCCAGCGTGGCGGGAGATGATTTGCACGGAGGCCAATTCCGTCGGCAGCAGCGGGTGCGGGGCGGCGGTGTGGAAGTGGATGGTGAGCGGGTCAATGATTTCAGCGCGGGTGATGGCGCGGATCATGCCGGCGAAGGTGCCGGGGCTATTGCGCACATTGGGCACGCGTTCGATGGTGAAGACCACGTCATCGGCGGTGAAATCCCGCCCATCATGCCATTTCACACCGGGGCGGAGCTTGAATTCCCAGACGGTATCGGAAAGCGCCCGCCAGCTTTGCGCCAGCATCGGTTGCAGCCGTGCCTCGGCATCCTGTTCCACCAACCGGTCGAACATGTGCTGCGTCAGGCTGATATTGGGGGAGGCATTGTAGAAATGCGGATCAAGCGCGGTGGGCGACCCGCCAATGCCGATCGTCAGGTTCTGCGCCAGCGCACCCGAAGTGCCCATGCCGGCCAGCAGCAAGGCGGCCAAGGCAAGGCGTGGGGTGCGGGTTGAAGTGGGGGGCATGCCGGCATTCTCCTGGTACGGTTCTGGGTGGATGCTAGCGGCGCCGGGCGCTGGCTGCTAGAAGGAAGTGAGGTCTGGCTCAAGAACAATAGGGGGTCTGGGATGACGGGAAAACTACGCAAGTTGGCTTTGGCTGCCGGCACGGCTTTCATTGGCCTTTCGGCGCAGGGCGCGTTGGCGCAGAGCGTCACCATGGCGGTGGCGGCGCCGGTGACCTCGCTGGACCCACATTATCACCAGCTTTCGCCCAATAATGCGGTGGCGGACACCATCTTCGACAAGCTGGTGAATACGGATGCGAAGTCGAACAACCTGCCGGGGCTGGCATTAAGTTGGCGCGCGGTTGAGCCCAATGTCTGGGAATTCAAGCTGCGGCCCAATGTGCGCTTCCATAATGGCAATCCCTTCACCGCCGAGGATGTGGCC
>JBIKWX010000279.1:0-4667 GCA_044356095.1 Roseomonas sp. | reverse complement strand
ATCCAGATAGGCCAAGAAACGCTGATGGCGTTCCCCGCCATGCACCGCATCGGCAAGCCTGGTGCCTTGGTGCAGCGCATTCAGCGCATCATGCGCCAGATAGCGTTGCGCGCAGCCGGATTCACGGCAGACCAGGCGCACGGCTTCAAGCTTCGCCAGCAAATCATCCCGGCTGCCATTCACATGCAGCATGCGATTGGCAAGGCGCCCGCTGCCTTCCTGCGTTGCCGTCATCAGCCCCGTATATTCTGTGCGGTGGGCGAAATCATACGTCACACCAATGGCATTGATGCCGGGTGCCAGCAGGGGTTCATCCGCCACACTCGCCACTTGGCGGCCATTGACGAAAACGCGCGGCTTCAGCGCCCGGAGCGATTCCCGATAATCAGCGGCAGTCATCAGCATGGCAGGCTTCCCAAACTCGGTTGACGGGTAAAATCTAACACTGTTAGAATTCTGCCGTCAATGACCCGCCCGGACAAAAACGCCGCCAAGCGCGACCATATCCTTGCCGCCGCCAAGGCGCTTTTCGCCGAAGCGGGGCTTGAAGGCGCCAGCCTTCGCGCCATCGCCGCGCGCGCGGGCTATACGCCGGCGGCGCTCTATTTCCATTTTCCGTCGCGTGAGGCGATTTATGCCGAAGTGCTGCGCGATAGCCTTGTGCGCCTGAAGGCAGCGGTCGCGGCAGGTGCGGCGCGGGATGGGTTTCGCGGTGCGGCACTTGCCTTGTTTGATTTCTATGCGGCGCATCCGCAGGAATTGGCGTTGGGGTTTTACTTGGGCGGCGGCGGGCTGGCGCCGCGCGGGTTGGGGCAGGGGCTTGATCCTGGCTTGAATGCCGCGCTGCTTGCGGCATTGGCGCCCATGCGTGCGCTTGGCGGACAGGAAGCGGCGACAGAAGCCTTCGCGCTGGCGGTTGGTTTGCTGGTCATGTCGGAAACGCGCCGCATCCGGCTATTCGGGCTTTCCGCGCGCGCGCTGATGGAAAGCCACCTGGCGCGCCTGCCGATCAGCCCGGCTTGAATGGCTTGCCGCGCCCGCCCCGGCGCGCGATGCTGCAGCACGGGAAAAGGAATACGCCGATGAAGCAAATGACGCTGGTTGCCTTTCTGCAGGCGCAGAATTGCTCAAATTATGTGGGGTCCTGGCGCCACCCTGCGACGATGCAGGATTATCTGCGTCCCGAGTATTACCAGCGCATCGCCCGCACGCTTGAAGCCGGCTGCTTTCATATGGCGTTTTTCGATGATCGCCTCGCCATGCCCGATATTCTTGGCCATGACCATGCGGAAGCGGTGCGGAATGGCATTCGCGTGGTGAAGCTTGATCTGATTTCGATCCTGACAGCGATGGGGCTTGCCACGTCAAAGCTTGGCCTCGGCGGCACCTATTCCACCACCTATTACGAACCCTTCCATGTGGCGCGGGTTTTCGCGACGCTTGATCACATGCTGGGCGGGCGCGCGGCCTGGAATGTGGTGACATCGCTGAATGACAGTGAAGCGCATAACATGGGCGCGGATGACCATCTGGAACATGATCTGCGCTATGATCGTGCTGATGAGTTCATGGAAATCGTGCTGTCGCATTGGGATTCCTGGGGCGATGACGCCATCATCCAGGACCGCGAGAGCGGCGTCTTCGCCGATGCCGCCAAGGTGCGTCGCCTGGATCACAAGGGCAAATGGTTCAAAAGCCGTGGCCCCTTCACCGTGCCACGCACGCCTCAAGGTCGGCCCGTTCTGATCCAGGCCGGCCAAAGCGGTCGCGGCAAGAATTTTGCGGCGCGCTGGGGTGATCTGGTTTTCGTGATCTATCCGAATATGGAAGTCGCCAAGCGCGGCTATAGCGGTTTCAAGGAACAGGTCGCGGCATCCGGCCGAGACCCCGCTACGGTACGCATTTGCCCGGCGGTTTATTGCATTGTGGGTGAGACCGAAGCGGCGGCGCAGGAAAAGCGCGCCTTGATTGATGGCCTGGCCAGGCCGGTTGATGGGCTTTCGCTGCTGTCTGAGGCGCTGAATTATGATTTCGCCTCAAAAGGCCTGGATGATGCCTTCACCGATGATGAATTGGCGGGGATCAAGGGGCTGCAAGCGCTGCGAGATCGCGTGGTCGCGGCCAGTGGTAAGCGCAACCCCACCTTGCGCGATTTCGTGGACATTACCGGGCGCGGCACGATCCGCGAATTCCCGGTATTTTGCGGCACGCCCAAGCGTGTGGCGGATGAAATGCACGCCTGGGTGGAAGGGGGCGCCTGCGATGGCTTTGTGCTGGCCGCCACCCATATGCCCGGCACTTATGAGGAATTTGTGCGCCTAGTCGTGCCGGAATTGCAGCGCCGTGGTGTCTTCCGCAAGGAATTCACGGGCACGACGCTACGGGAAAATCTTGGCCTGCCGCGCGCTGCGCCTTTCGATTGGCAGCGCTAAATCAGGTCACATCCCAAGCACATGCTTCATGCCGTAAAGCGCCGGCGCGCGCCCATGCACCCAAAGCGCGGCGCGCACCGCGCCGGTGGCATAGACGCGGCGATCGAAACTTCTGTGCGTCAGGCTGATATGTTCTGAAGCGGCGGCGAACAGCAGCGTGTGTTCACCCACCACCTGCCCGCCGCGCAAAGCCGCGAAGCCGATGGTGCCGGTACCGCGCGGGCCGCAATGGCCATCTCGCCCGCTTTCAATGCCGGCTGCTTCCATGGTGGTGCCGCGCCCGGCGGCGACGGCACGGCCCAAGGCGACTGCGGTGCCGGATGGCGCATCCACCTTTTGGCGGTGATGCATCTCCACAATCTCGGCATCATATTGCGTACCGGGCAGGGCGGCGGCCATGCGTTCAGCGATGGCGAGGAACAGATTGACGCCCGGCGCGAAATTCGCGGCGTAGACAATCGGCGCGCGCTTGCCGGCTTCAGCCACCGCTGCTTCGGCTGCCGCTGAAAGCCCGGAACTGCCGAGAATAAATCCCTTGCCGCAGGCCGCGGCGGCAGCAGCATGCGCGGTCGCGGTCTCGGCATGGGTGAAATCAATCACCACATCGGAAGCGGCGAAAAGTGCCGCAATATCGGGAAAGCTTTGCAAGCCGGCAGGGGCTGGCTTGCCGCCCGCGCGCAAGGTGCCGCCCACACATACCGCGCCGGCGGCGGCGACCTCCTCAATCAACAACCGGCCCATGCGCCCGGCCATGCCGGCGATACCGATGCGAATGCTCATGGCGTTTCTCCCGCGATTTCAAACATTGTCTGACCCAAGCCTTATCGCTCTTCCGCGTCAATCCGCCCGAGGATGCGCCTTCCGCCAGGTCTCCAGCAGCGCCGCCGCATCCACTGCCGTATAGCGCTGCGTCGTTGAAAGGCTGGCATGGCCGAGCAATTCCTGGATCGCGCGCAAATCAGCGCCGCCGCCCAGCAAATGCGTCGCGAAGGAGTGGCGGAGCGCATGAGGGCTTGCATGTTCCGGTAGCCCGGCGAGCCTGCGAAAATCACGCAGCCGCTTTTGCGCCACCGCCGGATCAAGCCGCGCCCCGCGTGCGCCGATGAATAGCGGCTCATCCGCCCCGCCCGTGCCGCGTTCCACCAGATAAGCCGCCACGGCATCGCGGATCACCGGCAGGATCGGCACCAGCCTTTCCTTATTGCCCTTGCCGAGAACCCTGAGCGCCGCCTCTGACCCCGGTCGCGGTGCATCCCCAAGATTGAGCGCCAAAGCCTCCCCAAGTCGTAACCCCGCGCCATAAAGCAGCGTGAACAGGGCGCGGTCGCGGGCGGCTTGCAGGCGCGGGTTTTCATGCCGGCCCAGCGCATAGACATCAGCGACATCTTCGGCGGCGGCGCGCGCTTCCTTTTCACTCAAGGCGCGCGGCAAGGGCTGCTTGGCACGCGGCGCGCGCAGCCCCGCGAGCGCCACCGGCGCCATGTCCTGATGGCGTTGCAGATAACGCAAAAACCCGCGCATGGCGGCCAGCTTGCGGGCGCGGGTCGCGGCGCTGTCACCCTCCATCGCGCGGGCGGATAGAAAGGCGCGCAAATCGGCGGGCCGCAGCGCGCCAAGCGCGGCCAAGTCAGGCTCCGCGCCCAAATGCCCGGTCAGGAAGGCAAGGAATTGCGCCACATCGCGGCTATAGGCTTCCACGCTATGTGCACTTGCGCGGCGTTCGCGGGCGAACCAGCCAAGCCAGGTGGCAGCGGCCTCAGAAGCCTGCATATCAACGCGCTATCGCCGCCGCCACGGCGCGGCCCAGAAACACCAAGGGTTCCGTGCCATGGCGCGCCGGCAGCGCATGCGCATCCCGCGCGCCCAGCGCCAGCAGCATCAAGGGTTGCTGCGCCACCACTACGCGCACCAGCGCATCACGCGCAATCAGCCCGCCCGCTTCGCCATGTAGCATATCGGCATCGTCTGGCTTGTCGCGCACCAGCACATCCCGCCCGCGCCCGAGCAATTTCTCGACCGTCCCGCGTGGCAAGGGGCGCTGTTCCGGGCGCATCCATAATTGGCCGGGATTATCCGGCGGTTCCACACATAGCGTGCAGCTTTCCAGCCCCAGCAGATTGGGCCATTCCTGCGCCACGGTCTCAGGCGCATTGTCTGAACGCATCAGCGCCAGCACCGCCAGGCGCACACGCGACACCAGGCCAAGCCCGGCGCGTTCCGCATCCAAGGCCAGGC